>DASSVE010000052.1:0-17692 GCA_035706345.1 Acidimicrobiia bacterium | reverse complement strand
CATGCCTTGGTGAACTCGTCGTCGGGCAGGGAGGCGAAGGGGCTACGCAGCTTGTAGCCGCCGTGGACGTAGGTCACCGAGAACGGCGAGAGACTGGTGGCCGACCAGGACCGCTGCCCGGTGATCGCCACCGTTGAGTGTGACTTCCCGTGGTAGCTGCCCCTGACGGCCAGGATCTGATTCGACTTCCGGTACTGGGTGGCCAGCATGAGGGCGGCGTCGTTGGCCTCGGTGCCCGAGTTGGTGAAGAACACCTTGGCGTCGGGGATCCCGCTGAGACCGGCGATCTTCTCCGCAAGCTCGATCTGCGACTCGATCAGGTACAGGGTCGAGGTGTGCAGCATCCGATCGGCCTGAGCCTTGATCGCCGCGACCACCTCGGGCACCCGGTATCCGGACATCGTCGTCAGGATCCCGCCGAAGAAGTCGAGATACTCGTTCCCCTCGGCGTCCCTGACCCGGCGTCCCTCACCGTCCACCAGGGCGATGGGCTCCTTGTAGTACAGGGCCATCCACGCCGGCAGCACCTCACGGTGCCGGGCGAGGAGGTCGGCGTGCTTCCCCACTACGGCGCCACCAGGCTGTCGTAGGCGTCGGGGCGGCGGTCGCGGTAGAAGGCCCACACCTTCCGGACCTCGTCGATCATGTCCAGGTCGAGATCGCGCACGATCACCTCCTCGTCGGTGTCGGAGGCGGGCTCACCGACCAGCTGGCCTCGGGGATCGACGAAGTACGAGGACCCGTAGAAGTCGTTGTCCCCGAACTCCTCTTTCCCCACCCGATTGATGGCACCGACGAAGTACTCGTTGGCCACGGCGGCGGCCGGCTGCTCCAGGCTCCACAGGTACATGGACAGACCGCGGCTGGTGGCGGACGGGTTGAACACGATCTTGGCCCCCGCCAGGCCCAGGGCGCGCCATCCCTCCGGGAAGTGGCGGTCGTAGCAGATGTAGACGCCGATCCTCCCGACGGCGGTGTCGAACACCGGGTAACCCATGTTCCCAGGTCGGAAGTAGAACTTCTCCCAGAACCCGTTCACGTGCGGGATGTGGGTCTTGCGGTACTTGCCCAGATAAGTCCCATCGGCGTCGATCACAGCGGCCGTGTTGTAGAGGAGGCCGTCGTCCTCCTTCTCGTAGATCGGGACCACCAGGACCATGCCCGTCTCCTTGGCCAGCCCGATCATGCGCTGGGTCGTGGGGCCGTCGGGAACCGACTCGGCGGTGTCCTTGTGCTCGTCCTCCTGCACCTGGCAGAAATAGGGGGCGTTGAACAGCTCCTGGAAACACATCACCTGGGCCCCCTGGGCGGCGGCGTCCCGGGCGTACTTGATGTTCTTCTCGACCATGGACTCCTTGTCTCCGGTCCATGTCGTCTGGACGAGTGCGGCGCGCACCGTGTTCGCCATCGAAACCTCCTGGGTGTGTGAGGGCGAAACCTACTAGGACCGGAAACTCAGCCGTGGGTGGGGAACCCGAGGTCCACCCCGCGGTGGACCGGGTCGGCCCAACGGGAGATGACCACCTTCTGACGGGTATAGAAGTGGACTCCTTCCGGCCCGTAGATGGCGTGTGACCCGAAGATGGAGTCCTTCCAGCCCCCGAAGCTGTAGAACGACAAGGGCACAGGGATGGGGACGTTGATCCCCACCATCCCCACCTGGATCTCTTGCTGGAACTTGCGGGCGGCGCCACCGTCGTTGGTGAACACCGCGGTGCCGTTCCCGTAGGGGTTCTCGTTGATCAGCCTGATGGCGTCCTCGAAGTGCTCCATCCGCACCGTCGACAGCACCGGGCCGAAGATCTCGTCGGTGTAGATCGACATGTCCGGGGTCACCCGGTCGAACAGGGTCGGGCCCAGGAAGAACCCGTTCTCGTGACCTTCGACCGTGAAGTCGCGCCCATCGGCGACCAGACGGGCACCGGCTGCCTCGCCGGCGTCGACATAGCCGCGCACCCGCTCAAGATGCTGACGGGTGACCAGGGGCCCCATCTCGACACCCGGTTGGTCGCCAGGGCCCACCACCAGCTTCTCGATCCGCCCGAGCACCCCTTCCACCAGAGGGTCGCCGGCATCGCCCACCGCCACCACGGCGGAGATGGCCATGCATCTCTCCCCGGCCGATCCGTAGCCGGCGCTCACCGCGGCATCGGCGGCCAGGTCGATGTCGGCGTCGGGCAGGACGATCATGTGGTTCTTGGCCCCACCCAATGCCTGCACCCTCTTCCCGTGCCGGGTGGCGGTCTCGTAGATGTAGCGGGCGATGGGCGTCGAGCCCACGAAGGAGATCGCCGCCACCCCCGGATGTGTGATGAGGGCGTCCACCGCCTCCTTGTCCCCGTGCACGACGTTGAACACGCCGTCGGGGAGACCGGCCTCGGTCAGCATCTCGGCGACCAACTGCGACGGGGAGGGGTCCTTCTCGGAAGGCTTGAGGACGAAGGTGTTGCCACAGGCGATGGCGATGGGGTACATCCACATCGGGACCATCGCCGGGAAGTTGAACGGGGTGATCCCGGCCACCACGCCCAGCGGCTGGCGGATGGTGTAGGTGTCCACCCCGGAAGACACCTGCTCGGAGAACTCGCCCTTGACCAGATGGGCGATGTTGCAGGCGAACTCGACCACCTCGAGCCCGCGCTGTACCTCACCCATGGCGTCGTCGATGGTCTTGCCGTGCTCGGAGGTGAGGACCTCGGCGATCTCCCGCCGACGGGCCGCCACGATCTCCCGGAAGGCGAACATCACGTTCTGACGCTGGGTCAGCGACGAGTAGCGCCAGGTCTCGAAGGCTTCCGCAGCCGTGCGGACCGCTGCGTCGACGTCGTCGACCGAGGCGAAGACGACCTCCCCTGTCTGCTCGCCGGTAGCCGGGTTGAACACCTGTCCGAACCGATCAGAGGTGCCCGGGGAGCTCGCACCGCCGATCCAGTGCTGGATCTGTTTCATCACCGGAACGGTAGCCGTCGGCCCGGTGGGCCAGGGCTGGTTGTCTTCAGGCGTTGGACCTGTCGATCCTGATCGGGACCCAGGGGTCGACGTCGTCCCAGTCGATGCGTGCCGCGGCCTGCCAGGCATGCTCGTCGCACACCAGACCGTCGGGGATCATGAACACCGCCGGCTGAGTGCAGAGAAGACACCTCCTGATCCGGCTGTCCTCGAACGTGATCATCGCCTCGAACACCATCACCTCGTCGAGCTCGGCCTGCGTCGGCTCGACGTTGGGTCGGAGCCGGACCGCCGAGTCCACGTAACGGAGACTGACGTGACCGCATGTCTCGCAGACCTCACGCGCCAAACCGGCCGTGATCGTCGTGATCGTGGAGCTGTGACCGCAGCCCCCGAAACTCCACCTCTGTTTCAACCTGCCTCCCAACAGGATCGCCCTGGAGTGGACAAGCTAGCCGGGGCAGGGGCGGTCCACCAGACCCCTGGGTCGACTTTCTTCGCGTTTTTCGAACAGGGAACCGTCACAGAGAGTGAGTCGTCAGACTCATGGTCGGCGTCCGCTCCGGACGCGACACTGGGGTCAAGATCTCGAATTGCCAGGGAGGCTTTCCGGATGCTTTTCAGAAAGGGCAGGCACGCACGCGCCCAATGCGACCATGCCCACACCGTCACCGTGCGTAACGCCGGTATCGAGCGAAGCGTGTGCGAGACCTGTGGTCACGTCAGCTTCAGGGCAGAAGAGGGGTTGTCGGGGAACGTCGAGAGACGCAAGTTCGAGCGAGAAGTCGAGCGAGAACGGGCGTAGCTCGATCTGCAGCCGGCCAGGACACCGGCCGCTAGGTTGGTGCGGAGGGCCTGGATGGGGGCAACCGGGCCCGCCGCCCGACAATGACCACGATCACAGCCGTCCTCGGTGACATCACCACCGTCGAAGTCGACGCTGTGGTCAACGCGGCCAACTCACACCTCGCCGGCGGCGGTGGCGTGGATGGCGCGATACATCGTGCCGGTGGCCCGAGCATCCTCGAGGAGTGCCGTCGATGGGTCGCGGCCCACGGCCGACTGCCCACCGGCCAGGCCATGGCCACCACTGCCGGAAGACTCCCCGCTCGGTACGTGATCCACACCGTGGGACCGATCTGGGCCGAGCACGATCAGAAGACCGCCTGCAGGCTGCTCGCCGACTGCTATCGGAACAGTCTCGATCTCGCCCTGAGTCTGGGGTGCCGGTCGGTGGCGTTCCCGAACATCTCAACCGGCGTCTACGGGTTCCCCAAGCCGTTGGCAGCGAGGACGGCAGTGGGTGCCGTGACCGAATGGGTCAGGGAGAAACAGGGGATCGACCGGATCGTCTTCGTGTGCTTCGACGAACAGAACTTCAGGCTCTACGAGTCGTTGCTCGATTCGTCCGAAGACTCCTGATTCCGCTTCACCCAGGAACGAACCCACCACAGCTCGTCATCGACGGTGCCGGCGCCCGGGATGGGTTTGCCCAAACCGGGAAGATCGTCGAACTCTCCCGACTCCATGGCCTCGCGGATGATCCGCTCGGCCAGGGTCTCAGGCGGCTCGGGGTCGAATCGGGGATCGGGTTGGCCGGCAGGCATGGAGGAAGGACACTACCGGCCGTCCCCGAATGACTAGGCCGCCGGCTGGGCCGACACCGGCCGCTTGGACACGGTCAATCGGTATCGGCCCACCGACACAGAGCGCTCCTTGGGCAGGTTCGAAACGATTCTCTGTGTGTCGGCTTCGTGCCGGCGGTCTTCTTGGATCTTGAGGGCTAAGTCGTACATGATCATTGGGATTTCATCGTTGCGGTAAGAAGCATTATCACTTACACTCCTTACAGTAGCTGACCCCTGGTAACGAGTCAAATGGATTTCTCTCATTACACGACGAAGCCTGTCGAACTGGCTGTGAATCTGGTCAACACCAGGGGCGGCAGCACCGACCTCCTCGCCACCGAAGACGACCTGACTGCATTCCTCGACGGTTGTCGCACCATGTGGGAGGGGGTCGCCAAGCCACCGCGCAAGTCCGACTTGGAGGCGATTCGGGACCTGCGTGAGTCACTCCGGGAGATCTTCGAATCCGGCGACGAGGCCGTGGCCGCGAAGAAGGTCAACTCGTTGCTGGACATGTACGGGGCCACGCCGCGACTCTCGACACACAACGGCGTCCCCCACCTGCACTTCGAACCGGTGGAGTCAGCGATGGTCTGTTGGCTGGGAGCCACCACCGCGATGGGGCTGGCCAGTGTGATCGTCGAGCACGGGGTGGGACGGTTCGGCGTGTGCGGATCGGGCGGCTGCAACGACGTGTATGTCGACACGTCGCGAAACCGGTCGCGGAGACACTGCTCCAACACCTGCTCGACGAGAGAGGCCGTCGCCGCCTACCGGAAGCGACAGGCCGACTGAGCTCAGGCCAGCGAAGCCTCCAGGGTGATCTCCACGTTGCCCTGCAGCGCCTTGGAGACAGGGCACCCGTTCTTGGCAACCTCTGCCAGTTCCAGGAACTTGTCCTCGTCGATGCCCGGGACGTCTCCCACCACCACCAGATGCATCTTCGTTATGCCCTCACCGGGCACGAAGGTCGCGGTTGCGGTCACGTCGAGACTGTTGGGCGGTGTCTCGTTCTTCGCCAGTGTGTTCGAGAACGCCATCGAGTAGCAGGCCGAGTGGGCGGCGGCGATGAGCTCTTCGGGGCTGGTGACCCCACCATGCTCCTCGGCGCGGGCTTTCCAGTTGACCGCCACCGGGGGAAGCGCCCCGGTGTCGAAAGTGGTCGTCCCCGAGCCGGTGAAGAGATCGCCTTCCCAGTGGGTGCGGCCGGTGCTGTCCAGTGCCATGCGGAACCTTTCGTAGGGCTTGCCGCCGACAATACCCCGGCCGGGGGCTCCGATCCGAGACGGCTACTTGTCGAGATGCTCGAGCCCGAAGGCGCGCACCCTGGTCACCACGGTGCGAAGACCGACGCGATACATGTCAGCGAAGACGTCCGGGGTCCAGCCCAGGCTCTCGATCTCGCGTTCGTACTTCTCGATGTAGCCGGGGAAGGCGACCGGCGAGGGAAGACTCTCGTCCCGGCTGGCGATCCCCTCCAGACTGACCATCCCTGTTCCCCGGCGATCGCCGCGCAGGTTGAAGGCGACCTTCGGGTTGTGGGCGATGGAGGCGAAGCGAGGCGTGTCGGGCCGGTTGTAGACCACGATGTCGTTGCCGTCACGGATGAACCAGACCGGTGAGGTTTGCGGCTGGCCCGAGCCGTCGACTGCGGTGAGGAACCCGATCAATTCCCGATCCAGTATTCGGACGAGTGTGTCGTTGTCGGCGAGCATGCATTGGAAGGTAGACCGCTATAACGGGCATGGTGAAACCGGTGTCACGCTCGCAGCGGAGGGCCCGGCTGGCCGCCCGTCACCACCTGGCCGGTCCTGCGGAGTCGACACTGGAGGCGGCTCGGTCGCTGGTGGCGGTTCACTCCTCCGATCCGGTCACCGTTTTCCTGTCTATGTGGGCCCGCGTCAAAGGGTTCGACACCGTCCATCTCGAGGACGACCTCTACCGGACCAAGGACCTGGTGAGACATTGGGGCATGAGGCGGACGCTATGGGTGGTGGATCGCCCCTTCCTGGGGGCCATGGTCGCCGCGTCCACTAATTCGATCGCAGTCTCCGAACGGAAACGGACCGCCAAGCTCCTCGAGTTGGGGGGCGTGACCGAAGCGGGTGCCGACTGGCTCGACCGCGTGCTCCCGATCGTGCACGAGGCCGTCCGTGAACGTGGCCCTGTGTTCGCCCGCCAACTGACCCGCGATCTGCCTGAGCTGTCGGCGAAGATCACCTTCACCAACAAGGCGGGAAGGGTGATGGGATCGACCGGGGTCGCCAGCCGGGCACTGCTGCAGTTGGGCATCGAATCGAAGGTCGTCCGGGCTAAACCGGCGGGCTCCTGGGTGAGCGGCCAGTACAGCTGGGCTGACATGGGCGACTGGCTCGGTGAGCCCATCGAGCCCGTCTCCGAGCGAGAGGCGGCGGCCACCACGATCCGCAGTTGGCTCAGATCCTTTGGCCCCGGAACGGAGGCCGACATGAAGTGGTGGACGGGCTGGACCGTGAGCAAGCTTCGTCACGCTCTCGCCGACGTCGGTGCGGTCGAGGTCGATCTCGGCGAAGACGGCGCCGGTTACCTCCTCCCCGACGACCTGGACGATGTCCCCACTCCTGCTACCTGGACCGCTTTCCTGCCCTCACTGGACGCCACCACGATGGGATGGAAGGAACGCAGCTTCTTCATGGGCGGCCACGACCCGATCCTCTTCGACCGCAACGGCAACGCCGGGCCCACGGTGTGGCTGGAGGGCCGGGTTGTGGGTGGGTGGTCGCAGCGGAAGGACGGGGAGATCGTCTATCGGCTGCTCGAGGATGTGGGCTCTGTGGAGCGGGACGCGATCGAGATGACGGCGCATCGTCTGCAGCAGTGGCTGGGAGGGACCACCGTCACCCCTCGGTTCCGCTCCCCTCTCGACCTCGAGCTCGGCATCTGAGGGTTAGATCTCGCCGCGGGCGGTACGACGCCGGTCCAAGCTGCTTACGAGGGCGGCGGTGATCAGCAGGACCAGGATGGCGATCCAGAGACGTGCCGCCTCGAACACCTCGACGGCCAGCGAGAAGTCGACGTCCAATTCGACCCCGAGGACCTCGACCGGCTGAGTGTCGGGTGCCCCCATCGATCCCGGGCGGTAGTCGGCCATCAGGCCCACCGCCGGTTCCCTCAACCCGGACCCGGGAGGCGGGCCGGCGGTCGGGGCGACCCCTCCTGCAGCCACTGTGGTCGTGGTCGACCCGACCGTTGTCGTGGTCGTCGCGTTGGCGCCCGTCGTATTCGTGGTCTCCGAAGGGTCGGTCGCGGAGGAGGTGGTCGGGCTCTCATCCCGGGTCGTCGTGGTGGTCCGACCGGGCCCGGTCGTGGTCGGTGTCGACCCTTTGGTCGTGGTGGTGGTCTTTCCCGGAGCCGTGGTCGAGGTGGTCGACGTCGACGTGGTCGAAGTAGTCGACGTTGACGACGTCGAGGTCGTCGTGGGCTCCTCTTCCTCGACGATGCCCCTGATGGTGACGTTGTCGATACTGGCGGACCCGGTGAAGAGGAGATTCAAGCCGAGCAGCTCATCGAGCGCGTTCGGCACGTAGAACCTCACCTTGAACCCCTCGGTGAGATAGTCCGAGATGGGGATCATCACCGAGGTGTCGGCGTCAGAGGCGAGACTGTGCTTCTTCACCGTGTACCAGGTGGAGCCCTTCCTGACCTGGGCCCAGAGCTCGGTCGTGGTCAAGCCCTGGTTGTCGATCTCGATGTCGTAGCAGAGCTCGGCGACCTGGAACAGGCTGAGATCGGCACGACGCTCGATGTGATAGGGGGCCAGGACCACGCCGTTGCCCTCGATGTGGAGACACTTCCCGGAGCACCCTTCGGGGCCGATGTGGATCAGACCGTTGCCGGGGCCCCCTTGCCCGGGGTCGGTCTCGACCCAGGGACCGTTGAATTCGAGGCTCCCGTAGTTGCCGGAGTAACCGCCGTTCTCGAACGTGTCGCGGTAGTCCTGGTACTCCGTGGCCGCCGCCGACAGGGCGGGGACCAGAAGGGCCAGTACCAGCAGCCCGAGAAGGGCCCGTCTCATGACGACAGGGCGCGGATCATCGAGGCGACCGAGACCCGGTCATCCTCGTCGAGCTGACGGGCGGCGGACGCGGGAAGCGTCACCACGAAGTAGGTCTTGCCCCCGAAGCGCTGGTAACGGAGGCTGCCGCTCATGAGGGACGTGAGTCGATAGGCGACCGCAAGCCCGAGACCGACACTCCCGGTGAGCAGGGGGGCGTCACCTGCGTGGACGAAGCGGTCGAAGAGACGATCCACTTGATCCTCGGGAACCCCGGTGCCGTTGTCCCAGACTTCGATGTCGACCACACCCTCCCCCTCGGTCACCTCGATTCCGGTCTGAGGGCCGCCGTGACGGGCCGCATTGGACAGGAGATTGATCAGAACGTGCTTGAGACGGGCGGCGTCGGTGTCCACGAATGCATTGGTCGGCTCCCACATCACCTCCATGCCGGCCCGGGCGAATGGGGTCACCGCCGCCTGCACGACGTCACGCACGTTCGTCCTGGACATCTGGATCTCGACACCGGTGCTGTCGAGTCTCGAGGCAGCCAACAGGTCGTCGACCATCCTCGTCATCTCCGCTGCCTCGTTGGCGATGATCTGTGCGGTCTCCACCGTGGCCTCGCCATGGATCCCTCCGTCGGAGATGATCTCGGCGAACCCGTAGATGGAGGTCAGGGGGGTCCTCAGCTCATGGGACAGCCCGGCGATGAAGGCGTCCTTGGCCCGGTTGATGGCTCGCTCCGCCTCGACCTCGAGTTGGTTGCGCTCCCTCATGGCACGCATCTGGCGTCGTGTGATCAGGAAGTACGCGATCACTGCGGAGCCGGGGACGAACAGGGTCAGGACGAACACCACCCAGGCGTTGAGGGTCCGGCCGTCCTGGGTGTTCTCGTCCATGGCGGCCTCCATCGCCGCCTGCTCCGCGCTCAACGAGTCCACCAGGACCATGTAGTTGCGTTCTACCTCGGTCTTCACCTGTTCCTTGGCAGTTGGGATGTCACCGGACCGCAGGTCGCCTGCCGAGGAGGCCACCGCACTGAAGAACCGAGCCAGATCGGTATAGGACTCATGAGTCTGGCCCAGGCCCACCAAATGCTCCAGATCGCCCATGGCGATCGACAACTGGTCCATGGCGAAATCGAGGTCTTCCGCCCCGACCACACCACTGTCCTGCAGCTCGGCGAAGGTGACCGCCTGCACCAATCCGGCCCGGGTCAGGGCGGCGGTTCCCAATGTGGCGTTGGCCCAGTGCAGGGATCGGGCGTTGTTGGTGACCCTGGTGACACTGATCGAATTGGCGAAGGCCACGCCGGCGACAAGGAGTAGCACGAGCACGGCGGCGCCAACCGCATAGACGATCGTGCGTTTTCGCACCACTGAACCGGTGCGTGCCACCCTTGCCATGTCGGATGAATCGGGAAAATCCCCGTTATCCACATAGGCCTCTGGGTCTATTGCCCTAGAAGGGCCTGGCAGACCTTTTTTTTGCGGCTACGTGGGATCGAGGAACACCACCGGGATCTCCCGATCGGTGCGGGTCTGATAAGCGCGGTATCCGTCGTATGCGGCGATCACTCTGGGCCACCACCGCTCCCGCTCCTGGGAATCGGCGGTCCGGGCGAGCATCTCCATCCGCGCACCGGCCACCTGGACCCCAACCCTGGGATGAGCGACCAGGTTCTCGTACCAATCGGGATGACGGGGACGCCCGCCGTATGAGGCGATGACCACGAAACTGGGCCCGTCCCTCAGGTAGAGCAGCGGCACGGTGTGATCACGACCGGTGACACGACCTCTGGTGGTGAGCAGGAGCATGTCGTTGTCGACCAGACGTCTCCCCACCCGTCCCCTGGTGAGGCGGTACAGGCGACGATGAAAAGATGACCACCGTCGCACCGCCGGGTCACGCATCGGAGAAGCCGCAACACATGGTCACCACCCCGACGGTACCGGGGCGGGCGAGTCGTGGTTCTCCACGGCTACGGTGCCGCCATGAGTCTCAAGGACCGCGCCACCGACACATTCGAAGGTGTGGAGCAGGAGCTCCGCTCCATCTCCCGCTGGATGTACGACAACCCCGAGATCGGTTACCAGGAGCACCAGTCCTCGGCCCGGCTGGCCCACTTCCTGCGCGATCAGGGTCTCGAGGTCACCTATCCCGCCTACGGGTTGGAAACCGCCTTCGCGGCCAGCGCCGGGACCAGCGGGCCGAGAGTGGTGATCTGCTGCGAGTACGACGCCCTCCCCGAAGTTGGTCACGCCTGCGGCCACAACATCATCGCCACCGCCGCCCTGGGCGCCGGTTTGGCGGTGGCGCCGCTGGTCGGCGAACTGGGCATCAGGGTCACCGTCCTGGGCACGCCGGCCGAGGAGACCGTCGGGGGCAAGGTCGACCTGATAAACGCCGGCGCATTCGAGGATGCGGTGGCGTCGATGATGATCCACCCCGGACCTTTCGACGAGCTGGATCCGTCCTTCCAGGCGAACAGCGCCTTCGAGGTCGAGTACTTCGGGACCGATTCCCACGCCGCCTACGCGCCGCATCTCGGGGTCAATGCCCTGGATGCGTATGTCCAGGCGTACGTGAACGCCTCCACGTTGCGACAGCAGATCATGCCCGGCGATCGCATCCACTCGATCATCCACGAGGGGGGTGATGCCCACAACATCATCCCCTCCTACACGAGATCCACCTTCGCCGCCCGCTCCGCCGACGCCGAGCGTCTCCAGGAGCTGATCCCCAAGCTGCATGCTTGTCTCGAAGCGGCCGCGGTGGCCACCGGCTGCCGGGTCGAGATCAAGCCGATCGGGCACCCGTACCTGAACATGGTGAACAACCCGGTCATGACAGAGCTCTACCAGTCCAACTCCACGGCCCTGGGGCGACCGCTGCCACTCGAGGCCGAGCTCGGCCCCTCGGGCGGCTCCTCCGACATGGGCAACGTGAGCCAGGTGGTGCCCTCGATCCACCCGATGCTCGGGATAGAAACCAACGGCGCCGTCAACCATCAGAAGGAGTTCGCCGCCGCCACGATCACCGAGAGCGGGGACAAGGCGATCCGGGACGGCGCCCTGGCGATGGCGCACACCATCATCGACATGGCAGAGGGAGCGGTTTGGGATCGGCTCTAGTTCTCGGCCCAATTCGCGAAAGTCGGTTGTACGATCCTGCCCTCACAACGACGGGCAGCGTGTGACACAGACCAAGACACAAACCGTCCTCGAGGTCAGTGACCTCCGGACCCAATTCGAGACCCAGGACGGTGTGGTCCACGCGGTCAACGGGGTGAGCTTCGACCTCAATCGGGGCGAGTTCCTCGGTGTGGTGGGCGAGTCTGGCTCCGGGAAGAGCGTCACCATGATGTCGTTGCTCCGACTCATCCCGATGCCCCCGGGCGAGATCGTCTCGGGTGAGGCGCGTTTCGGCGACAAGGACCTGCTCAAGATGGACCTCGACGATCTGCGCCAGGTGCGGGGCGGGAAGATCGGATTCATCTTCCAGGACCCGATGACATCGTTGAACCCGGTGCTCACCGTCGGCTATCAGATCACCGAGGCGCTCAAGGTCCATTCCGACATGGACGACGACGACGCCGAGGCCCGCGCCCTCGAGTTGCTGAAGATGGTCGGGATCCCGGCTGCCGAGTCGAGGCTGAAGGCCTATCCGCACGAGTTGTCCGGCGGCATGCGTCAGAGGGTGATGATCGCCACCGCCCTTGCCTGCTCCCCGCAGGTGATCATCGCCGACGAGCCCACAACCGCCCTCGATGTCACCATCCAGGCCCAGATCGTCGAGATCGTCAGAGAGTTGCGGGAGAGATTGGGCACCGCGGTCATCTGGATCACCCACGACCTAGGTGTCATCGCCGGTCTCGCCGACCGGGTCCTCGTCATGTACGGCGGGGAGATCGTCGAGGAGGCGCCAGTCGCTGAGCTCTACGCCCGGCCGCAGCACCCATACACGGAAGGTCTCCTGGGATCCCTGCCCCGTCTGGACCAGAAGGGACAGGACCTGGTCAACATCAAGGGCCAGCCCCCGAGCCTCTATTCGGCACCGATGAGCTGCTCTTTCGCCCCCCGTTGCCCGTATGTGATAGAGAGATGCTGGATGGAGAACCCGCCGCTGATCGACATCGGCAACGGGCGCAAGACCGCCTGTTGGTGGGACCTGGAGAACGATCGGCCCCGTTATGGCAACTGAGACACAGGCCCAGCCAGTCCCGGCCGGCGCCACCTCGGATGTCATCCTCAGCGTCCGGGACCTGAAGAAGCACTTCCCGATCATGAAGGGCCTCTTCCGCCGCCAGGTCGGTGCGGTGCGGGCCGTCGACGGGATCAGCTTCGACATCCACAGGGGCGAGACCCTCGGTCTGGTCGGCGAGTCGGGCAGCGGCAAGTCGACAACTGGTCGGGTCATCCTCCAGCTCGACCAGGCCACCGAGGGCGAGGTGTGGTTCGAGGGCGTGGAGCTCACAGCGATCAAAGGCGACCAGTTGCGGGCCCTCCGGCCGCGCATGCAGATGATCTTCCAGGACCCGCATGCCTCGCTGAACCCGAGGATGACCATCGGCTCGATCATCGGCGAACCTCTCCAGGAGCACAACAAGGCGAAGGGGCAAGAGCGCAAGCAGCGCATCGAGGAGCTACTGAGCCTGGTCGGTCTGGAGCCGAAGCACGCCAACCGGTATCCCCACGAGTTCTCGGGCGGGCAGCGGCAGCGGATCGGCATCGCCCGCGCCATCGCCCTCAATCCCGACTTCATCGTCTGCGACGAGCCCATCGCCGCGCTCGACGTCTCCATCCAGGCACAGGTGGTCAACCTGATGGAAGACCTCCAGGACGTGCTCGGGCTGACCTACCTGTTCATCAGTCACGACCTGTCGATGGTCCGTCACATCGCCGATCGGGTGGCGGTGATGTACCTGGGCAAGATCATGGAGCTGGCCACCGTCGACGAGCTCTACAACCGGCCCAAGCACCCCTACACCTCGGCGTTGCTCTCCGCGGTCCCGGTCCCCGACCCCGTCATCGAGGCCACCAGGGAGCGAATCATCCTCCAGGGCGACATCCCCAGCCCGGCGAATCCCCCACCCGGATGCGTTTTCAACACCCGCTGCCCGATGGCGCGGGAGCGCTGCGTGGAACAGGTCCCCGAGTGGCGGGAGACGTCCACAGGGCACTGGGTCGCCTGCCACTTCGCCGAGTAATCAGGCCGAAACGGGCGTCCGGACCGCCAGGCCACAGTTCCTGAAAACCGGCTTTCTCGCCCGGGATACCGGTCTCGCTGTTACCGTTCCGGGCGGTGCCGGGCGTTCGTTCCGGCAATGGAGGAAAAAACAGATGAAGAGAACCAAATTGCTGGCGTTGCTCGCCGTGATCGCCCTGGTGATCGCAGCGTGTGGCGGCGGCGAGGGTGAGGGCGGGACCAGCACCACCGGCGGCGGTGATGACTCTGGTGCCACCACCACCACTGGTGACTCCACCGAACCGACCGAACCGCCTGCAGGCGGCGGGGCCGGTGAAGGTGGAGAGATCATCCTGCAACAGTGGCAGCCCGCAAGCAGCCTCAACCCGTTCCTCTCCGGTGGCACGAAGGAGCTTCTCGCTTCCTCGCTGATACTGGAGCCTCTGGCCGAGTTCGACGCGGCCGGTGAACTGGTTCCGGCTCTGGCCGAGGAGATCCCCACGGTCGACAACGGTGGCGTGGCAGAGGACTTCACTTCGATCACCTGGACTCTCAAGGAAGGGCTCGTGTGGTCGGATGGGACTCCGGTGACTGCGAACGACGTGGTGTTCACCTGGGAGTACTGCACAGGGACGACGGACTGCACGCAGTCCTCGTTCTTCACAGGCATCACCAGCGTCGAGGCGGTGGACGACACGACGGTGCAGATCAATTTCGACGCACCGCAGCCGTTCCCCTACACGGCGTTCGTCACCTATCAGTCACCCGTCCTGCAGGCGGCTCAGTTCGCAGACTGCATGGGCGAGGCGGCCATCACCTGCACGGCGCAGAACGAGGGCCCGATCGGGACCGGTCCGTACAAGATCGATGAGTTCCGCACCAACGACACCGCGGTGTACTCGTTCAACGAGAACTACCGCGGCGTTCCGGAGGGCAAGCCGTTCTTCGGTTCGCTCACCATCGTCGGTGGCGGTGATGCCGAGGCATCCGCTCGTGCCGTGCTTCAGACCGATGAGGCCGACTACGGGTGGAACCTGCAGGTGCTGCCCGACGTCCTGACCCCGATGGAGGCCGAAGGCAATGGCGTCCTGCTCGGCGCCTTCGCATCCAACGTGGAGCGGATCGACATCAACTGGACCGACCCCAACCCCGACCTCGGGGATCAGAGGTCGGAGCCGGGGACGACTCATCCGTTCCTGACCGATCCCGTCGTCTACAACGCCCTGAGCATGGCCATCGATCGCCAGGCTCTGGTCGACGTCGGTTACGGCGAGTTCGGTGGACGCGCCACCTGCAACATCTGGCCTGCCGACACCGCGACGGCCGCGGCCTCGACCGCGAACGACGCGTGTCTGACCCCCGATCCTGAAGGAGCGGCAGCGGCGCTCGAGGAAGCCGGGTACGTGGACAGCGACGGTGACGGCGTTCGGGAGACCCCGGACGGCACCCCCATGTCGGTCCTGTACCAGACCTCGACCAATGCGGTCCGTCAGCTCAACCAGGACCTGGTCAAGGCGGCGTGGGAGAGCATCGGAATCGCCGTTGAACTGAAGAACATCGATGCCGGCGTCTTCTTCGGTGGCGACCCGGCCAGTCCGGACACCTACCAGCGGTTCTATTCCGACGTTCAGATGTACACCAATGGCTCGGGTAGCCCCGACGCCGGTGTCTACATGAACAACTGGCTCTGCGACCAGGTGGTGTCCCCCGCCAACAACTTCGGTGGCTCCAACATCTCCCGTTGGTGCAACGAGGAGTTCGACACTCTCTACGGGGAGTTGCAGAACGCGACGGACGCACAAGCGCGCAAGGACCTGACCGTCCAGCTCAACGATCTGGCGGTTCAGGGTGGGGCGATCATCCCACTGATCTGGCGTGCCAGCGTCTCGGCATTCGGCAACGACATCCAGGGTGTCGGCGACCTCAACGGCTGGGACTCGGAGTACTGGAACATCGAGGACTGGACCCGCGGCTAGACAGCGGTCCTAGACTCGAAGCAAGGAGAAAGGGAGCCCTCCGGACATCTGGAGGGCTCCCTCGACCCTGAAGATCCTGGGCAGGTTCAATGGGCAGATACATCATCAGGAGGGCGCTTTTCGCGATCCCGACCCTGATCGCGATCAGCTTCATCATCTTCCTGATCCTCGATCTCGCCCCGGGCGACCCCACCGCCCAACTGCCCCTGACCATCCCGCCCGACGTGCGAGAGCGTCTCCGCGAGTCCCTGGGGATGAACGACCCGATGTTCCTCCGCTGGCTCAAGTGGATGTTCCAGTTCTTCATCGTGGAGCCGATCAACATGATCGAGCAGATCTTCGGGATCACGATCGGCGACAGCGAGAACCGGACGCGGATCCTCTCCTGGTCGTCACGGGGACCGGTGGTGGACGTCATCATCGAGCGCATCCCCCAGACCCTGTGGGTGCTGGGCCTCGCCTTCGTCTTCGGGATCGTCATCGCCATCCCGGTCGGTGTGATCTCCGCCTACAAGCAGTACTCGGCATTCGACAACGTCGGGACCTTCATAACGATGGTCGGCTACTCGGTGCCCACCTTCTTCACCGGGTTGCTCGCCATCGTCATCTTCAGTGTCTATCTGGGCTGGTTCCCCTCCTTCTACGACACCACCCATGTGGTCGACTGGACCAGCTGGGACAGCATTTGGACCCAGATCCAGCAGATGATCCTCCCCGTCGCGGTCCTGTCCCTGTTCAACGCGGCCGCACTCAGCCGATTCACCCGGTCATCGGTGCTGGACAACCTCAACGAGGAGTACGTGCGCACCGCTCGCTCCAAGGGTCTCCGTGAGAACAAGGTGATGTTCCGTCACGTGATGCGGAACAGCATGATCCCGGTGGTCACCCTCATCGCCCTGCAGATCCCCGGCATCTTCGCCGGCGCCATCATCACCGAGCAGATCTTCAGGATCAACGGGCTCGGTGCCTACCTGATCAGCTCGATCCAGGGTGGCGACGTGCCTGCGGTGCAGACACTGACCTTCATCTTCGCCGCCCTCACCGTCTTCTTCAATCTGGTCGCAGACGTCACCTACGGCGTCCTCGATCCCCGGATACGCTACGACTGAGGGGATGGGTCCCTGAATGGCCACCACGAGAGAACAAGCAGAGCAGATCCTGGAGGCACCGGCTGCTGCGACCGGCAAGCACCGGTCGCTGCGCAGCGACGTGTGGCGCCAGTTCCGTCGTCACAAGGGTGCGATGGCCGGGGTGATCCTGCTCACCATCATCGTTCTGGCCAGCTTCATCGGGCCGTTGATCTACCCGTGGGACGCCTACGCCCAGGATCTGACCCAGACCAATCTCCCCGCCTCCTGGCAGCATCCAGGTGGCACCGACAGCCTGGGTCGGGACGTCCTCGCCCGCGTGCTGGTCGGCGGGCGCATCTCACTGTCGGTCGGGATCGCAGCCATGCTCATCGGCACCGTGATCGGCACGGCGCTCGGCATCATCGCCGGCTTCTTCAAATCGATGGACGGCCCGCTGATGCGATTGACCGACCTCTTCCTGGCGCTTCCCCTCCTCCCGCTGCTCCTCGTCGTGATCATGCTCTTCAGGGACACGCTCCGCGACATGTTCGGGCCGGAGATGGGGATCTTCATCCTGGTGGTGACCATCATCGGGGTCACCAGCTGGATGCAGACTGCCCGCATCGTGCGCGGCGACGTCCTGTCGATCAAGAAGAAGGAGTTCGTCCTCGCCGCCCACTCGATCGGAACCAAGCAGCGCAGGATGCTGCTCCGTCACATCTTCCCCAACACCCTGTCTCCGGTGATGGTGTCTGCCGCCCTCGGTGTCGCCGTGGCCATCATCACCGAGTCGGCCCTCTCCTTCCTTGGGCTGGGCTTCCCCTCCGACTTTCCCACCTGGGGCCG
>DASSVE010000051.1:0-2356 GCA_035706345.1 Acidimicrobiia bacterium | reverse complement strand
TGGCCTCGGCCACGGCCAGCACCCCCACGATCTGGGCGTAGCGGGAGTCGGCCGCCGAGGCGGTCGCCAGGATGACCAGGGCGTCGTCACCGTTGATCGCCCCCGAGAGCACCTTGGACCCGACCGACTTGGTGATCACGTAGGGCTCGCCGGTCAGGTAGGACTCATCCATCGCCCCGTGACCGGACACCACTTCCCCGTCGACCGGGCACACCTCGTGGGGCAGGACCAGGAGGCGGTCACCCACCCGGATCTCGGACACGGGGATGTCCTCGGTCCGATCCTTCGCGACCAGCCGGTGCGCCATGGTCGGGGCCCGGCTCGCCAGCGCCTCCAGCACACGGGACGCCCTGGCGGTGGCTGCTTCCTCGAGCGCCTCCCCGCCGGAGAGCATGAGCACGATGATGGCGGCCACCAGCCACTCGTCGAGGAGGACGGCGGTGATGATTGCGATGGCGGCGAGGAGGTCCGCACCCGGGTTGCGGGCCAGGATGTGACGGACGATCTCCCACACCAGGGGGACACCTCCGAGCACCACGATCACGATCAGGGGGACGGTCCGGGCGGTCTCCGAGACGCCGACCCAGCCCAGGATCAGCGAGATGGCGATGCCGGCCAGCGACGCCACCGCGATGATCCCCTGACGGGACGAGATGAAGAGACGCAACCGGTTCACGAACCCAGAACCGTAGACCGCTCCCGCCCCTGATTCAGAGTCGAGGCTACGGACGGTCTTTGGCCTCCACCGGTTGTCGATCGGCTCTCGCTCGCAGGCCTCTGCGGAGTCTGCCCGGTTTGAACACCGCCAGGGCGGTGGCCGCGGTGAGCGCAACCACGTCCCAGGCGGCCCCGCCGATGAGCCGGGCCTCCAGACCCGGGCCACCCTCACGAAGGGCGTCGAGACCGGGCAGGACGAAAGTCCCAACCAGCATCACCGAGAGGATGAGACCGAGCTTGATCATCACCCACGGGTAGCGGAACACGCCCCACTTCGAGCTCCACCCCAGCACCACCCCGGTGACCAGGGCGGCCACGCTGAGCGGGATCCCGAAAGTGAAGGCGAACATCTCGAGGAGTTGCCAGGTGACGTCGGAGAAGCCGGCGTCGGTGGCGGTGACCCCGCGGACGGCCACGGCGAGAAACCCCGCCGAGTCGCCCAGGAGACCGACCGAGAAGACGATGTGGGCGGTGAGCCACCAGCGGCGGGTGGTGCGGGAGAGGTGAAAACGTGCCGTCGGCGCTGCGACTGCCATGAACGCTCCTGGGCGGCGTCCACCCGTCTTAACCCTTCTGGAGCGGGGCGAAACCGCTGTGGTCAGACCCGGAGGGCTGCCGCCGCCCGCAGCAACGTGGAATGCGTGAGAGCCTGGGGGAAGTTGCCCAGATGCCGGCCGCTGGCGGGGTCGATCTCCTCGGCAAACAGACCCAGCGGCCCGCCGTTGCCGAGCAACTCCTCGAACAGATCCCTCGCCTCGTCCCGCCGCCCTGTCAGAGCCAGGGCCTCGACCAACCAGAAGGAGCAGGGGAGGAAGGCGCCCTCGTCTCCGGGCAAGCCGTCCGGGCCGCGGTAGCGGTACAGCAGTGGGCCACCGGCCCCGAGAGTGCGTCGCACCGCTTCGATTGTCCCGGTGACCCTCTTTGAGTCGAGCGGCTCGAACCCGATCTCGGGAAGCAGGAGCAGGGAGGCATCGAGACCAGTTTGACCGTAGGCGGCGGTGTAGCTGCCCAGATCGGGGTCGTAGCCGTTGACGAGGAGATCGTCCCGGAGACGTTCCGCCTCCACCCGCCAGACCGCCGCCTGTCGCATCGAGTCGCCCCGGTGCTCGGCGATCCGGGTGGCCCGGTCCAGGGCGAGCCAGGCCATGAGCTTGGAGTGGACGTGGTGCCGCTGGTCGTCACGTCGTTCCCAGATCCCTGCGTCCGGCTTCTCCCACGTGGCGGCGACATGGCTGGCGAAGGCGCGCATGGCACGCCAGGTCTCGGTGTCGAGCCGGTGGCCGTGGCGGGTCACCTCCCAGGCGGCGTCGATCACCCAGCCGTAACCGTCGAGCTGGTGCTGGGTCCCGGCCCCGTTGCCGATCCGCACCGGGCGGCTTGCGGCGTATCCCGGCCACGCTTCGAGGATGCGCTCCCGTGGAGCCGGACGCCCGTCCAGGGTGAACAGGGCAGGTAGCCAGGGCCGACGCAGCCGACTGGCATGGAGCAGCCAGCCGAGGAAGCTCAGCGCCTCCCGTTCCTTCCCGGCGGCGAGAAAGGCAGCGATCCCGATCGATGCGTCCCTGGGCCACGCGTACCGATAGTCCCAGTTGCGCACCCCACCGATCACCTCGGGAAGCGAGGTGGTGGGGGCGGCCAC
>DASSVE010000050.1:0-7237 GCA_035706345.1 Acidimicrobiia bacterium | reverse complement strand
CCGGATGTACTCGCCGTTCATTCAGTTGAGCTTGTCCGGGTCGAAAGCAGCCGGGTTGCGTGAGACGTCGGCCAGATCGAACTTCGCGATGGCCTCCTCCCGGCTGAAGATGGTGGTCTCACCGTCGGGCGACCAGCCCAGGATGGCCAGGTAGTTGAACATGGCGTCGGGGAGGTATCCCGCCTCCCGGTATTCGGCGAGAGCGGTGGCCCCGTGCCGCTTGGAGAGCTTCTTCCCGTCCTTGCCGAAGAGGAGCGGGAGATGAGCGTACTGCGGCGACTCGGCGCCCAGGGCTCGGGTGATGAGGATGTGCTTCGGTGTCGAGGGAAGCAGGTCCTCTCCTCTGGCGACATGCGTGATCCCGTAGTCGATGTCGTCGACCGTCGAGGCCAGGTGGTATGTCGGCGTCCGGTTGCTTCGCAGGAGCACGAGGTCATCGAGGTCAGAGCGATTGAACGAGAGGTGGCCCCGGATGATGTCGTGGAACTCGACCGGCGGCTCGTCCTGGGCCACCGACAGACGGATCACCCCGCTGTCGGCTTCCACCTCGGGACGACGGATGTAGTGGCCCGGATGGCGGCCCTCGCTCTGAGCCCGGCGGCGCAACTCCTCCAACTCCGCGGCTGAGCGGTTGTCGTAGTAGGCGTGCCCGGAGGCAACGAGACTCTCGGCGACCTCCTCATAGCGCGCCAGACGATCGGACTGCCGATAGGTCCCATGGGGACCGCCGACTTCGACTCCCTCGTCCCAATCGAGGCCGAGCCACCGGAACGACTCCAGGATCTCGTCCTCGAACTCCTTCTTGGAACGCTCGAGGTCCGTGTCGTCTATGCGAACGATGAACACGCCGCCGGTATGACGGGCGTAGAGCCAGTTGTACAGGGCAGCCCGAGCGGTCCCGACGTGGAGATAGCCCGTCGGAGAGGGCGCCATCCGAACCCGAACGGTCATGACGCCGCCACCACGGGGTTGCTCAGTGTGCCGATACCGTCGATCTCGACCTCCATCAGGTCGCCGGGCTCGACTTTCCCGACCCCCGAGGGAGTCCCAGTGAGCACGACGTCCCCGGGGAGCAGGGTGCTGAAAGCGGTGATGTACTCGATGATCTCGCCGACACCGAACACCATGTCGGAGGTGAATCCGGCCTGACGGACCTCCCCGTTGACACGGCATACGACCGCCAGCCGCTCGAGGGGATCGAGCTCGGTTTCGATGGCCGGGCCGAGCGGGCAGAAGGTGTCGAAGCCCTTGGCCCGCGTCCATTGGCCGTCCTTGCGCTGCAGGTCTCGGGCCGTGACGTCATTGGCTGCCGTGTAACCGAAGATGTACCGGGAGGCGTCCTCGGCCTTGACGTGACGAGCCGGCCTGCTGATGACCACCGCCAGCTCGGCCTCGTGATGGACCTCGTTGCTGATGGTGGGGTGAACGACGTGAGCGTCGGGCCCGATCACCGAGGTGGCGGGCTTCATGAAGACGATTGGCTCGTCGGGTACCTCGCCGTTGAACTCGGCAGCGTGATCCTCGTAGTTCCTGCCGACACCGACCACTTTGGTGGGGATCACCGGGGCCAGCAGCGTGACGCTCCGCCAGGGGACGACGTTCTCGGTCGGCTCCCAGGCGAACAACGGGGAGCCGTGATAGACGATGACCCCTTCGGCATCGGCGACGCCATAGGAGATGTCGTCGCCGGACTTCATGCGGACGATCTTCATCGATCGTGACGCTACCGGCTATTCAGGAGTTCACGGACTCGAGGATGTGGGCCCGAACCCGGTCGGGCTTCAGCACCAGGAGGTCGCGGTCTACCTCCATCACCGCCGTCATGCCGGGACGTGGCTCGTGGTGTGCTGCGTCCAGCCATCTTCGGCGGCGTTCGATGGCCCAGTCGGGGGCGTCGTACCCGTAGCCACACAGAATCAGCGCCACCTCCAGGTCCTCTCGGACCGGGGCCCGGCCCAGGGCGGCCGATCGGGTCTGCACCAGAGCGGTGAGCACCATGCGCAGGTCGTCGTCTTCCTCGGGAAGCTGGGCGCGATTCACCAGCTTCACCGCCCATCCGGGATCGGGGCCGATGGTCCCGAACAGACCCCCACCAGGCATGTCGTCAGGACCCTCGGGCAGACCGGGCTTGTCAGCACGCCACTTCACGGCTGGGCCTGGCTCGAGTGATGGTCTCGGCCCTTCCGCTGCTGTGATCTCGACGTTCGGCTGTTGTGCCAACTGCGGGCTCAGACGAATTCCAGCCAGTGGCGGTAATCGTCCAGTTTCCCGGCTACCGCCGCTGCGAACAGCTCCTGCGCCTTCTTGGTGATGGGACCACGGGTCCCGTCCCCCACCACTCGTCCATCCACGGACCTGATCGGGGTCACCTCGGCGGCAGTGCCGGTCAGGAACATCTCGTCACCCGCGTACAGGGCGCCACGGGCCAGATCCATCTCGCGGACCTCGACGCCTTCGTCACCGAGCAATTCCATCACCGAGTTCCGGGTGATCCCCTCCAGGATCCCTGCCGACACCGGCGGCGTGTACACCACTCCCCGGCTGACGATGAACAGGTTCATCCCACTGCCCTCCGAGATGGACCCGGCGTCGTTGAGCATGATCGCCTCGTCATATCCGGCGGCCAGAGCTTCCTGTTTCGCCAGGACCGAGTTGAGGTACCCGCCCGACCCCTTGGCGGTCGGGATCAGTGAGGTGTGGGAGATCCGGCGCCAGCTAGACACCATGGCCGAGATCCCCTTCTCTGCGGCGTCGTCACCGAGGTAGGCGCCCCAGGGGAAGGCGGCCATCATCGCCACCACCTCGTTCTTCGCCGGGTTGATCCCGATCGAGCCCGCTCCGTAGAAGATGTTGGGTCGGATGTAGGCGGATTCGAGCCCGGTCTCCCGGAGTAGATGAAGACAGGCCTCCTCCAGTTGCTCGACGGTCCACTTCATCGGGATGCCGTAAGCCCGCGCCGAGGCCTCGAGACGCAGCATGTGGTCGTGGAGCCTGAATACCGCCGTCCCTTCCGGAGTGTTGTAGGCCCGGATCCCCTCGAATACACCCGATCCGTACTGGATCACGTGGGAGAGGAAATGGACAGTGGCTTCGTCCCAGGGGACCAGTTCGCCATCGCTCCAGATGTGTGAGGCGGTTTCCATGGCCAAAGGCTATACAGAACCGGTGCCCGGCGAAACCCGGAACGCCCCCGAGACGGCTCCTAACCTCGATCGGATGCATCGGGTCGTTGCTTCTTGGTTCGGCGCCGGCCTGATTCTGGGGCGAATACGCCACGACGATCTCGGCTCGGGCACCGTGGGCGCCCTCTTCGCACTCCCTATCGCGTTGCTGATCGGCGAATGGTGGGGATGGCCGGCACAGGTCGCGGGAGCAGTCATCGTTGCCCTTGCCGCCCTGTGGTCCGCCCGCCCCTTCGTGTCGGTTCATGGCGATGCCGGCTGGATCGTGGCCGATGAAGCCGCCGGCGCCTTCATCTCCGTGATCGCGCTCCCACCTTGGCCGTACGCCGTGATCGCCTGGTTCGTGTTCCGCGCCGCCGACATCTTCAAGCGCTTCGCACCTGGCGTCGCGGGGGCCGATCGACTCCCAGGAGCCCTCGGTGTCACGGCTGACGATGTCATCGCCGGGCTGTATGGGCTCGCCGTGGGCCACGCACTGCTGGCTCTATTCGGCTGACCACTAGCCTCCGCTCATGGATTGGAAGATCTCAACGATCATCATCGGCATCGACGGTTCAGATGGGAGCCGCCGCGCCGCCGAGCACGGCGTGGCCCTGGCCCGTCAGTTTGGCGCCAGCGTCCAACTGGTCACCGTGGTCCGGCCCCCTGAGGGCTGGTGGGGAATCGGAGGTGCCCCACCCACGCCGGAGTCGCTGTCGGCGGCACTCGTCGAAGGACAGCAGCAGATCCTGAAGGAGATCGAGGAGCATCTCGATCTCGAGGGGATCGACTACCAAACGGTGCAGGAACTAGGTGACCCCGCCTTCCGTCTGGTGGATCTGTGCGAAGAGCAGGGAGCCGACCTGCTGGTCATCGGGCGGCGAGGTGCCGGTCTCGCCGAGCGCGTGATCCTCGGCTCAACGGCCGATCGCCTCACCCATCTCGCTCCCTGTCCGGTCCTGGTAGTTCCCTGACCGACACCAGGACCGTGGGGGACCGCCCCACCGTCGTGGTGGTTCCGATCAAGTCGTTCGCTCTGGGCAAGCAGCGGCTGTCCGGGATCCTCGATCGCGAACACCGCTCCCGACTCGGTGCCGCCCTCGCCGGGCATGTTCTCGATCGCGTGGCTTCAGCAGGGCTGACGCCATTGGTGGTGTCCGCCGACGCCGAGGTAGAAGCGTGGGCCGGCGCTCACCACCATCGAGTCGTCGAGGACCCCGGATCAGGTCTCGATGGAGCTGCGACCGCCGGGATCGAGGCCGCACTCGACCTGGAAGCAAGTTGGATAGTGCTCCACAGCGACCTCCCGTTGCTCGAACCTGAAGACCTCCTGGCTCTGGACCGGCCACTCGGCGAGGGTCGGGCGGTGATCGCTCCTTCCTCCGACGGTGGCACCTCGGCGGTCGGCGAGCACGGGGACCTGGCCTTCACGTTCGGGCCGGGAAGTTTCCGTCGCCATCTCGCCCGCCTGGAGGATCCGTGCGTCGTCACCCGACCCGGACTGCTTCTCGACCTCGACTCCCCGACCGACCTGTTCGCCGCGGTCGCTACTGGACGAGGACGGTGGCTGCGGGAGGTGTTGCCTGACTCGGTGCTCCCCGAGACCACCCGCAACCTATATTGGCCGCCGTGACCAAGACCGTCGTCATCACCGGAGGGACCGGAGGGCTGGGCACCGCACTGGTTCGGAGACTCCTGGCAAAGCAGTACAGGCTCGCCGTCACCTATCTCCTGCCCGAAGAGGCCGAGGTGTTCGAGTCGGAGTTCGAAGTCGACGAGAAGACCGTGATGCTCACCAGAGTCGACTGCACCAACGCGGAGGCGGTGAATGCCTATTTCGCAGAGATCGCGAACCGCTGGGGCGAGATCCACGGCTTGGCGTCCCTGGTGGGCGGCTGGGCCGGGGGACGCGACGTGGAGGAGACCGATGACCTCCGCTTCGAGAGGATGCTGGACATCAACCTCCGCTCCGCCTTCTACTCGGTGCGTGCCGTGGTGCCCTACCTCAGGTCCACCGGTTGGGGCCGGATCGTCCTGGTGGGCAGTCGTGCCGCCATCGACCATTTCGGGGGCCAGGCGGCGTTCAACATCGCCAAGGCCGGTGTCGCCGCCTTGGGTCAGAGCGTGGCCACCGAGTTGGAGGGGACCGACGTCACCGCCAACGTGCTGATGCCCTCGGTCATCGACACCCCGGCGACGAGGCAGTCCTTGCCCTACGCCGACTACGTCAACTGGCCGACACCGGACGAGATTGCCGCCGTGGCCGAGTTCATCCTCAGTGAAGAGTCCGCGGTCATCAACGGGGCCCTGATCCCGGTGTACGGCGGGGCGTAGAGAGATCCAGCCACTCACCGTGGGGGTGGCCCTCCCCCACGATCTCGATGCCTTCGCCACGGTCGATCGCCAGCTTGGACCAGACAGCGTCACGCACCATGTGCCACAGCGACACCCTCGCCACCGCTCTCTTGCCTCGGGCCATCTCCAGGATCTCCCCGATGCGGCCACGCTCCGCGACGGTCAGCTGGTTCATGACGAACGAGTCCATCACCACCACGGGGTCGCCATTGGGAAGCCCGTCCAGGACCGGGCCAAGGGTGTCCACGGCCGAGCCCCGCACCATCTCGATGTCCATCGACGAAACCATGGAGAGTGCCTTACGCAGCCGCCGGCGCCGTTCCGCATGCTCCGGCCAGACAAGGGCGTCGAGCCAGGCTCGCTCGTCCGGGTCGCCGACGTCCACCGGGTTGAGATCGAGGCCAACCCGGCTCAGGACCTCGATGGGTCGTGGCTGGGGCGGCACTCCGCGCATTTCGCACTCGAGCGTCACGGGCGAGTCCGGTGGGCCCCATTCGACGTCGCCCCACCGGTACCGGAACCGGTCGATGGCGAGATTCAGACCGGCGCTGGCCCCGATGTCCACGAGGTGAAACCGGCTGAGCCCGGTGAGCCAGACCCCGGGGAGCAGGATGGCGCAACGGCGGCACTCGTTGGTCTGGGTGAGCCTGGTCCTCCCGATCTCGACCAACTCTTCTTCGTGGGCCATGACGAATTCGGTGAAAGGGACCGCCACCCCATCGAGGGGCTCGGGCTGGGCGGTGAGCGACGGGTAGAACCTGGCCAGGTCAGGCCCGCGGCCATTCATCAGCAGATAGTGCACTCCGCCGAAGAGGACGTTGGGCCGGGGCAGATGGACCATGCGGCTCATCACCCTCAACAGTTCCGAAGAGCCGGCGATCACGTCGGCGAGGTGAACGTACAGAGGGGAATCGTTGGCATGACGGGCCCACTCCCGCATGTCCTCGGAGGAGAACCTGCTCAGAGGACCTTCCTGCGGTACGCCGTGGCCAGGGCGTCGGCGTACTCGTTCCAGCGATAACCGCTGTGAGCCGGGATCCATCTGATCTCGACGCCGGGTCTCTCCCGGTACAGCTCGTAGGCCTCCTTCACCAGCTCGAGATTGGCGATCGGTCCGGGCGACTTCTTGGTCCAGCCTCTCTGCTTCCACCCCTCGGCCCACTTGGTGATGATGTTGACCACCAACTGAGAGTCGGTGTAGACGTCGACCGGGGTGTCTGGAGGCACCATCTTGAGACCTGCGACCATGGCCGTGAGCTCCATCCGATTGTTGGTCGTGTAGGGCTCCGATCCGAAGTCCTGCTCCACTACCTGCCCGTCGACGACCAGGACCGCTCCCCAACCTCCCGGGCCCGGGTTGCCCTCGGCGGCGCCATCGGTGAACACCCCGGTTTGGGGGCCATCGTGGAATCGGGAGAGCACCTCGTCGATGGTCAGATCACGTCCCTTGGAGACACTCGGGGTGGGGCGGGAGGGCTTGGCCGGTGTGGCAGATTCGGCGGAGCGGGCGCGGCAGTCGAGACACTCCCGCGGGGTCCAGCCGGGGTATCTGTCCAGCACGTGTTGTGGAAGATCGAACGTCTTCCCGCAGGTCTGACAGGTGAACAACCTCTATCCGGTCTTCTCGAAGACGGAGGCGAACTGCGGCGACTTCAAGAGGCTGAACTCGCGGGCGGTCTCGGTGAGACCGTGCGGGCTCGCCATCTCGGCCAACTTCGACG
>DASSVE010000049.1:0-16968 GCA_035706345.1 Acidimicrobiia bacterium | reverse complement strand
TTCGACAGACGGCGTGATTCGAGTCGAAGTGACCGACCAGGGCCCCGGTTTCGCCATGGGCGACCCCCGGGGCGAGGGCCTCGGCCTGGCCATCGTCGAAAAGCTCTCCGAACGCTGGGGACTGAAGGACGGACGCTCCGGCTTCACAGTCTGGGCCGAGTTGTCCAGTTCGCCGATGGGCTGAGCCGCTCGGTCAGTTGAGCTCGTCGGTGCTGGCCACCACGCGCATCGACGACTCCACCCCGCTCAGGTCGAGCAACCTGGACACCGGGCCGGCACTGACCGCGATGGCGAAGGATCGACCCATCTCGTCGAAACGGCGATTGGCCATGACCAACGTCTTCAGCCCGGTCGAATCCATGAAAGAAGACGACCGCAGATCGATGACCAGCGGCGTCGAGTTCTCGGCCGCCACCGAGTCGATGGCGACCTCGAGCTCCGGGACGGTTGCCAGGTCGACCTCCCCTTCCACTGTGAGGCATTGCCAGCCATTGGGAAGCTGAGAGTTGCGGATGCTCAAACCCCTCATTCAGTCGTCGATCGTATCAGGACGCGGGTGGAACCTACAGGCCGGTCACTCGCCGACCCGGGTGAAGGTCCAGCTGCCCAGCTTCCAGATGAAGTCCGCCCCGTGTTCCCGCAACACGTTGACCGCTTCCTCGGCTTCATCCGGCTTGGCGTCGACCGAGATGACCACGTTGCCCTTTTCCAGCTCCCGCTCCAGCTTCTCCGCCACCCGGAACCGATCACCAAACGCGTCGACCAGCCTCTTGATCGTCGCCACTGCGCCGGTCTGGCCGACTGCGTCGAGATGAGCCTTGCCTTCGTCCCCCTTCAGTATCTCGACCTCATACCCGGCTGCTGACAGGGCGGCACTCACCTCGTCCACCGTGGCCTCGTCGCTGAGCACCGCCACCACCGTGTTGTCGAAATCGTGGATATCGTCCAAGAGATCCCTCCGGACGAGGGACTACCCCGGGTGCCAACGGGTCAAACTCGGGAGGTCTTGCGAATCACGACGACGGTCTGATCGTCCGTCGGCTCGGGGGCGGCGAAGCCGAGCACCAGATCGGCTGTTCGGGCCGCGTTCCCACCCTCGGCCAGGAGCATGTCGGCCAGAATCTCCGGCTCGGTGCGGCCGTTCTTGGTCAGCTGGACGTCGGCGATGCCGTCGCTGAAGGTCACGATGGTCTCCCCGATGGACACCTTGAAACGCTCCTCGCCATACGCCGATCCAGGAGCGAGGAACAGCAGAGGACCGGTGGGAGGCATCAGCTCCACCTCCTGGGTGCCCACCACCGCCAGGGGAGGATGGCCGGCGGAGGCGAGACGAGCCTCACCGGTCTCGGTGTCCAGCGCCAGCACCACCGCCGAAGCCAGAGCGTCCCCGGGCGTGGCCCAATCCACCGAGGCCAGAGCCTCGGCGGGCGAGGCGCCGGAGATCAACGAGTGGAGCAGCAGGTCGCGAAGTCGGATCGCCCATACCGTCGGCTCGGCCCCGTGACCCGTCAGGTCCACCAACACCAGCCCGAGGGTCCCGTCGGGCAGGAGCCGAACCGCACTGGCGTCACCGGCCACACTGCCACTGCCCGGTCGGAATCTCGTCGCCACCTCCCAACCCTCCGCCTCCCCCAGATCGACGGTGTGGAGGATCTCGGCCATTCGAGTCACAACCGGGGCCTCCTGCTCGAGCCCGACCCGGGCTCTCTCCGCCTGGGCGGCATTGGTCGCCGCCTCGATAGCCGTCTCGTCGAGAGCCTTGACGAACACGGAGAGAAGGATGAGCAGGAACAACCCCAGACCCACGGAGATGAAGGCGAGCACGTCGACGCGGTCGCTGGTCGGAACCGTCTCGGCGATCAGCAGCAGCAGGGCCGGCGTGAAGAGCACTACCGGGCCGAACCGACGCAGAACCCTCCCTCCCGCCCCCGGGCTGGAGGCCGTTGACAGCAGACCGCTGGCGGGTCGGATGAGGAGCACGCCGAATGCGGCGAGCACCGAGGTGATCGAGGCCTGGAAGGAGATCTCCGGTTCCAGGAAGAGACGCCCAACCGAGGGGTCGCCGTACAGATACCCGAGGAAGATGACGGCCGTCAGGGAGAAGACCAGCAGTGCCGCCACCTGCCCGGCGATGACACGGGTCTCCAGACGGCTGACGCTCAGGGGCACTGCGATTCCCAGGGCCACCAAGGTGACCCCGGCCGTGAAGGAGGGCATTCTCGTCGGCAAGCCCCACACGTCGGTCCGATTGGTGATGAACGTGAGCATCACGAAAGCTCCGAAGACCGCCGCAGCAGTGGTCAACACCAGGCCAAGGCGGCGCAGGGCGACCGACTTGGTTGCGGCGCGACTGACGTCACCGGCGAGCAATGCCCCCACCGCCAACGCCGCAAGGGAGATGGCGCTGACCGGATAGAGATCACGGACGAGGGTCGGACCGGGTGGGAAGGAGCGCAGCGGAGGAATCACCATGCCCAGTACTCCCAGAAGGGCGTAAATGGCTGCCAACCATCGGATCACACGTCCGGCGCTGGTGAGCCTGGCTTCGACCCTCGGATCGACTCTGGTCGTTGGACCGGGGGCGGCAACCTGCTCGGCCATCGAGTGGAAGGTACACAGCGCCACCTACCCACGCACACCGACCCCTCGTTTCCCCGAAATCGACCGGGGGTAATGCCGGCACCACGATCAAAGGAGGATCAGATGCCCGTGCATCGTGGCGAAGACAAGAAGGGCCCCTACTACCAATGGGGCGATTCGGGGAAGAAGTATCACTACAAGGCCGGCGAGACGAGGTCTCGAGAACGGGCCAAACGCAAGGCCACGAAGCAGGGCCAGGCGGCCCGAGCGTCCGGCTACCAGGGGTGACAAGTTTTGGAACCGGGACCGAGGGGTAATCAGCGGCGAACGCTGGGTGGGCACACCCGGTCAACAGACAAGGAGAAAGACAATGCAAAGCATCAAGAGCAAGCGTGCTCTCGCGGTCAGTTCTGCCCTCGCTCTCGTTCTGGCATTGGGGGCATGCACCACTGATGACGACGACCCGAACGGGACGACAGACGACGGCCTCGGTGGCACCACAGCTACCACTCTCGGTGACCTGGGCGGCACCACGCTCCCTGACACCGGGACCACCGCACCGTAGACCCCAAAGACCTCCGAAGAAGAGAGACCGGCTCGTGGAGCCGGTCTTTCTTCGTCTAGGCAAAGCGAGACCTTTCGTTTGGCAGGAGATCGACGGGGGTATCCCGTCTGCGGTCCCAACAAGGAGACAACGGATGACAACAGCGAGTTATGAGCGCCGCATCGGCGGTTCTGAAGACGTGTCCGAGGTCTACGAGAGGTTCGGGAAAGCCGACCTCGTCGCCTCCCTCGTCGGCATGTTCGCCGGTCTGGGAGTCCTGGTGTTCCTCGGCGCCCTGTTGGCCGCCGGAGCGGACTCCATCGACTTCCAGCTCAACCTGATCAATGAGGAGGGCGGCCTGGACGAGGCGTCGATCCTCGGTCTGGTCGTCGCTGCGGTCGTGGTGTTCATTTCGTTTCTCGTCGGCGGTTACGCCGCGGGGCGAATGGCCCGATACAGCGGCGGGCTGAACGGGCTCGGCGCCGGTCTCTGGCTGATCCTTCTCGTGGCGGTGTTCGCCGCCCTGGGAGCTTGGGTCGGTGCGGAGTACAACGCCTTCAGTCAGCTCGACCTGCCCAACTGGTTCAGCCAGATCGACACGGACGAACTGACCACGATGGCGGTGGTGGCCACCGTAGTGATGGTGGCGGCCACGTTGGCCGGCGGCTACATCGGTGGCCGGATCGGCGAGACCTATCACACACGTGTCGATGCCGCCCTCATCGACGCGGCCAGGAAGGAGGCTTGAGATGTATATCGGTATCGGAGGATTGATCCTCCTCATCCTGATTCTGCTCCTCATCTTCTGAGAGCCGAGCACAGCAAGGAGACGGACATGGCGAACAAACCGACATCGATGAGTGCCTCCAAGCTCACCGGAGAGAACGTGCGCAACCACGAGGGGGAGAAGCTGGGGCACATCGAGGACATGGTGATCGACCTGGAAGCCGGGCAGGTCGCCTACGCCGTCATAGCCAGCGGAGGCTTCCTCGGGCTCGGTGACAAGTACTTCGCCGTCCCGTGGGACATGCTCACCGTGGATCCGGAGAACGACGAGATCGTCGTCGACATCTCCATGGACTCGCTTCGCAACGCCCCCGGTTTGGCCAAGGACCACTGGCCCGACGTCTCCAACGACGACTGGATGGACGAGGTCTACCGCTCCTACGGCCATGACCCGAGTCCGGGATTGCAGGGCGAGGCAGCCGTTCACGATCAGTTCGACCCCCTGGGTCGTCATGTCGGCCACGACGAGGTTTCCGAGATGGAGACGAGGGGTATCGACACGGTCCGACAAGACGATTGGAAGGAGTCGGAGATGGACATGGACAACAGCCAGCTCAAGTGGGAGGGCCGCTGGGAACAGCTCAAAGGGCGGATCAAGCAGACCTGGGGAAACCTCACGGATGACGACATCGACGTCGCCGAAGGCAACTACCAGGAGCTGATCGGTCGCCTCAAGGAGCGAACCGGTGAGACCCAGGAGGAAATCGAGCAGAAGCTCGGCGTCTGAAAACCCACACGACCATTTGAATGCCCCACCCTCAGGGTGGGGCATTCGCTTTGGTCGCATGCGATTGAGTTCTCCAAGCGACAGGTCTTAGTTAGCCTCATCTCCGCCGCTCCCTCGACGAGGTGACTTCTTGCTGCAGGTCTCGAAGTGGAGACTCTTCTTCACGATCCTGGTGATCGCCGGATCGGTGTACGCGGTCACCCAATCATCGGTGAACCTGGGGCTCGATCTGCGGGGTGGGACTCAAATCGTCCTCGAGGCCCAGGACACCGCCGACATCACCGTCGACGCCGATGTCACCGCACGCACCCTCGAGGTGATGCGTCGCCGTGTCGACGCCCTCGGTGTCGCCGAGCCGACCCTGCAGCTCTCGGGAGAGAACCGGATCATCGTGGAGTTGCCCGGGCTCGACGACCCGGAGCAGGCAGTGGAAGCCATCGGAAGGACCGCCCAGCTCACGTTCCATCCAGTCATCGCCTCCTACCCGACCGGGGAGGCCCCGGAGGACGAGGAGAACCTGGTCCTCCCGGGGGATCCAGGAGAGGAGCTCGTCCTCGGGCCCACCGCCGTCTCCGGTGAGCAGGTGGAGACCGCCATCCCGCTCTTCGACAGCCAGGGAAGCTCCCAGTGGGTGGTCAGCCTCGATTTCTTCCCCGAAGGGGAACAGGCATGGACCGAGCTGACCGCCGAGGCGGCCTGTGCCCCGCCCGGATCGGCCGAACGCCGGATCGCCATCGTCCTCGACGAGCAGGTCATCTCGAGCCCGGCTGTCGCCGTGGACGTCGCCTGTGGCGTCGGGATAACAGGCGGTAGCACCATCATCACTGGTGGCTTCACCGAGGAGGAGGCCAAGGAGCTTGCCGCCCTCATCCAGGGCGGCGCCCTGCCGGTACCGGTGGAGATCGTGGAGCAGGGCACCATCGGGCCGAGCCTGGGCGAGGCGGCGGTCGACGCCAGCATACAGGCGGCCCTCATCGGCGCCGGCCTGACCATCGTCTACATGATCTTCTTCTACCGGTTGATGGGCATAGCGGCAGCCATCTCCCTCGGCGTGTACGCCATTGCCACCTACGCGCTGTTGATCTGGATCGGGGCGACACTCACCCTGCCCGGCATCGCCGGTTTCGTGCTCGCCATCGGCATGGCGGTCGACGCCAACGTCTTGGTCTACGAGCGTGCCAAGGAGGAGTACGCCGAGAACCACAACATCGGCGAGTCGATCGTCGCCGGGTTCAGCCGTGCCTGGTCGGCCATCGCCGACGCCAACGTCACCACATTGCTGGCGGCGGTCCTGTTGTTCTTCTACGCCTCGGGAGCGGTGCGCGGGTTCGGCATCACCCTCAGCCTCGGCGTGATCGTCTCGATGTTCTCGGCCCTGGTCGTCACAAGGGTCCTCCTCGAGATCATCGGGAACATCCCGGGCATGGAGGACCGCCCCCGTCTCATGGGGATGACGGTGGGGCAGCGATTCCAGGCTTGGATCAAAACCGCACAGCCAAACCTCCTCGGGCGATGGAGACGCTGGATCGTGACTTCGATCATCGTGGCCTTGGTCGCCATCTCCGGGGTCTTCATCTCCGACATCAACCTGGGCATCGAGTTCGTCGGCGGACAGCTTCTCGAGTTCTCGACCGAGCAGCCGGTGGACATCGACGAGCTCCGGGCCACCCTGGCCGACGAGGGTCTCCCCCGGGCGAGCATCCAGCAGTCAGGTTCGGGCAACGTGGTCATCCGAACCGAGCAGCTGGACGAGGCCCAGGAGCAGGTGGTGCAGGAAGCAGTCGACGAGGCCGGAGGAGGCGCCACTCTGGAGCGGTCACAGTTCGTGGGCCCGACCATCGGCGACGAGCTGCGAAACCGGGCCCTGGTGGCGCTGGCGATAGCACTCGGGGTCCAGTTGATCTATCTGGCGTTCCGCTTCCGCTGGACGATCGCCCTAGCGGCAGTGCTGGCGATGGTCCACGACCTGGCGGTCCTCATCGGGCTCTTTGCCTGGCTGGGCAAGACCTTCGACGGCGTGTTCCTGGCCGCCCTGCTCACCGTCATCGGCTATTCGGTGAACGACTCGGTGGTGATCTTCGACCGGATTCGGGAAGAGATGAAAACCCGTCCGGACGAGCCGATCGCGAAGGTGGTCAACGAGGCGTGCCTGCACACTGTGCCCCGGACGATCAACACCGGTCTAGGGGGGATCCTGATCCTTGTCAGCCTCTATTTCCTCGGTGGGGACACCCTGGCGGACTTCGCGTTGGCTCTCCTCATAGGGATCCTGATCGGCACCTACTCGTCGGTGTTCACCGCCTCCCCGATCGCCATCTACTTCGAGGAGCGGTTCCCCCGCCCACCACCGGAGCCGGACCCCAAGAAGGTCACCTCCCGCCGCCGCGCCCGCGCCTGACGACTCCACATGGCCAGGTAAGGAAGAGGCGCGACAAAGGCATCTCTGTCCTCCCTGAGAAGGGGTCGCCGAAAGGGCATCCGCGGGGGCAACGCAGAAGAGGCTGGGGGATCAGCGTCCCGGTTCTCTCCGTCGCGGAGGACAGAAGATGCCTTGTCAAGGTTTGCTTGATACCCAACGCCGCGGAGACCCAAACCAACAAATCTGACCCGGCTCGTTGCGAGCCGGGTGAAGTCAGGACCCGCAAGACTGCTTCCTGCGCCGGCATTACCCGGATCAGGTTCCAGAATCGCCCATCTTGCGAGGGGCCTCTCAGCCTGAAAGGGCTCTCCTGAACCTCGCGGGTCCTGGTTCGTGGCCTACCCGTATGGCCGGCCGGCCAAACCCGATCTGGGTATTCGATCGTTTCGATAGGATCGAGGACGGGTATCAAGCCCCGGAAGAGCGACGAAGGGAAGAGCATGGGTATCCGCTACGCACCCGCCGGGCTAGACACCGGTGACGCAGAGAAGACAGCCGCCATCCTCCAGCAGAGGCTGGCCGAGCTCATCGATCTATCCCTGACCCTCAAGCACATCCACTGGAACGTGACCGGGCCCGGCTTCAAAGCAGTGCACGAGATGATGGACGAGCAGACCGCCACCGTCCGGGACATGGTCGACGAGATAGCCGAGAGGATCTCCACCTTGGGCGGCGAACCGAATGGGCTCGCCTCCTCCGTGGTCGACGGAAGATCGGGCGACGAGTACAAACTGGGTGTGGCGCCCGTGATGGACCATCTCGAGGCCCTCTCCCAGGTGTACGAGAGGGTCGGCGCCGGTCATCGGGAGGCGATGGAGCAGGTTGAGGCTCTGGATATGGTGAGCCAGGACATCCTCATCGGCCAGACCCGCCAGCTCGAGATGAACCACTGGTTCGTGCGCGCTCACTTCCCGGAGAGCGACTGAGGGAACCTCTCCGCAAGGCGATGAATCGCCCGTATCGTCTCCACAGGGCGGTGGAGACGGTGACCGAAGGTGCCCGGCGCCGCATGGCGGAAGCAACCCTGTCGCTGTTCCAATACGCCCCTTACCCCCTCGAGAACACGCTCGAGTACCGGGGAGATCCAGGTCTCATGGGCCCCGGCTCGATCTCGTGGCGGCTGATCGCCGACCCGGCGGCGTTCGTCGGTGGGATCAGGGCGCTGCTCATTCAAGCCGCCCATCCCGAGGTGGTGGCCGGCGTCGAACAGCACTCCCGCTACCGGGGTGACCCCCTGGGACGGCTGTCGCGGACTTCGGCGTACGTCACCGCCACCACGTTCGGCGCCATGCCCGAAGTAGAGGCGGCGATCGACCGGGTGCGCCGCGCCCACCGGGTCGTCCGGGGCATCTCGAGTCGTGGTGTGTTCTACGACGCCTCGGATCCAGACCATGCTGCATGGGTCCACAACGCACTGACCGACTCATTCCTGGTCGCCAACCATCACTATTCCGACTACCCCCTGACCGTCGTGGAAGCCGACCGCTTCGTCGCGGAGCAGGCCCGGGTCGGAAACCTGATAGGGGCCGATCCCGTCCCGACCTCGGCGGACGACCTGAGCACGTGGATCGAGACCCATCCGGACATAGCCGCATCCCCTGACATGAAGTCCGCGGTCGAGTTCCTCACCGACCCACCTCTGCCTCTGGGCGTGAAGACCGGCTATCTGGTGCTCCTGGAGGCTGCCATAGCCACGCTGCCCCCACGTTTCCTCGAGATCCTCGGGCTGCGGCCCAAACCAGGTGCAGAGACCCTGGGGCGCGCCGCGGTCAACAGCCTGCGATGGGCTCTCGGATACTCGCCCTCCTGGGCGCTGGCTTTGATCAGGTGTGGCGAGCCGTTGCCAGAGGGGCTCTTCCGCCGGATACCCAACGGGGTTCTGGAACGCGTGGCCTCATAGCTCAGCCGTCGGCGGATAGATTCGCCGTCGGTGACCTGGTGATGGAGATATGACACTGTGACCTCCAGGATCACCTCCGGCCCTGCACCGGGTGCAATTTGGAATTGGCCCACCGATTCGGGGGCGAGAGGCAAGATGTTGCTCTTCGTCCTCGTTGCTCTGACCTATGCCGCCGGGTCCGAGATCGCCCTGGCACTGATCGAGCGTTCCGGTCTCCAGGGAGTCTTCTTCATCCCGGCCGGGATCACCGTGGCGTTCCTGCTCCGTCTGCAGCGCTCGGTTTGGTGGATCGTCCTCGCCGCCGCCGGGATCGCCGAATTCACGATGGACGTCCTCGGCGGTTTCAACGTGGCCCAGGCCCTCGGATTCGCCTTGGCCAACACTGCCGAGCCTCTGGTCGGAGCCGGAATCGTCGTCGCCACCTGCGGCGTCCTCGACCTCGCCCGCCGCCGTCATGTGGGCTGGTTCACATTGGGGGCCGTGCTCGGCGGCCCTGCCCTGGGCGCCACCATCCTGGCGACTGCAGACACAATGTTCGGCGGCGACCAGTACTGGATCGTGTTCACCCAGGTGTGGTTGGGGGACGCCATCGGAGTGATCATCGTGGGCAGCGCGATCCTGGTCTGGGGCTCGAGCCGGGACCGGCGGTCGGTCTTCTCCCTGTGGGGTCTCCTGCTCGTGATTGGCTCGGCGGTACTGACCGTCCTCGTCATGTCTCTCTCCGACCTCCCCATCGCCTTCTCGGTGCTCATCGGGGTCGTGCTCGCCGGGGCGTTGTTCGGAACCAGAGCGGTGGCGGTGACCTCCCTGGTGATCGCGATCACGATGGCCATCCTCCTGATCGTCGATCCCGGGGTGCTGATCGTCGGCGTTGACCAGAGGGTGGCCCTGGTCCTGATCAAGCTCCAGATCGGCTCGTTTGCCCTCGCCGGGTTGGTGATCGCCGCCGAGGCCCACGAGCGAGACCTGGCCGTGACCCGTGCCGCAGTGGCATCGATGGAGGCGAAGACGCTCGACCAGGAGCGTTCCAGGCAACATCAGCTCGCTATCGAAGTGCAGAGAGGATTGCTCCCCGATCGGTTGGTCGACGACCCGGCCCTCCAGATTGCGGCCCGCTACGAGGCCGCCGAGGAGATGCTCGAAGTGGGCGGCGATTGGTACGACACGATTCAGCTGCGGGACGGGGCGGTCGCACTGGTGGTGGGTGACATCGTCGGCAAAGGGGTGGACGCCATGACCTCGATGGGTCGGCTGCGCACCGCAGTCGGCGCTCTGGCCGTGCAAAACCCCGAGCCGGGTCCGCTGCTCGAGGCGGTCGACGAGTTCGTGGGCGGCCCGGATGGAACCGACTACGCCACCGTCTTCTGCGCCATCCTCGATGCCGGCAGGACCAGGCTGACCTACGCATCGGCCGGGCACCCGCCGGCACTGATGGTGACAGCTGACGGGGTCGCCCGCTGGCTGGAGGGGGCTGGTTCCGGGCCCCTGTACGGCGACACCACGGTCAAACGGTCCCAGGAGACAGTGGATGTGCCACCGGGGGCCGCGCTGCTCCTGTTCTCGGACGGCCTGGTGGAGAGGAGGGGCGAGTCCCTCACCAGAGGTCTGGAGCGGCTGGAGGAGCTGGGCACCGGTCTGGTCGGGCTCGACGCCGAAACGATATGCGACGAGGTCATCTCGGCCCTCCACCTCGGGGATACCTGGCACGACGACGTCGTCCTCCTCGTGGTCAAGAACAGCCCTCACGATCGCAACACCTATGACGACCACCATCCCTCGGACCCGTTGGAGCTGAGCCGGATCCGGGCATCGGTGCGGGAATGGCTCACCAGCAGAGAGATCGACGAGCCCGTCATCGACGACGTGATCATCGCCCTCGGCGAGGCGACCAGCAACGTCGTCCGTCATGCATATGTCGACGGCAACAGGGGTGGAATGAGGGTGCGCATCACCGTCGCCGACAGCTCGGTGGACGTGGCGGTCTCCGACCAGGGCACGTGGAGAGCTCCGAGCCCCGATGGCGGAGGAATGGGGTTGGGAATCATCGAGTCGATCGCCGACGATGTCGACCTGTCGACGACTCCCGACGGCACCACTCTGCGATTTCGCATCGCGCTGGGCGGATCAGCCGAAGGGACGCCTATTTCCACCAGTTGATATGATCCGTTAGACCCCCGTGAAGGGGGAATCGCCGTATCGAGCCAACAGCGAGGGCCCTCTTGCATGGATGACACCGAGAACGAACTTCTGACCGTCGAGCGTGAGCTTCTCGGTGAGAACATCGTCATTCTCAAGATGAGCGGCGAGCTCGACCTGGCCACTGTCCATCTCCTCTCCGGCCAGTTGAAATCGGTCGCCGAGGGAGACCGTGAGGCCGTGATCATCGACGCCACCCAGGTCGGGTTCATGGACTCCACCGGATTGCACGCATTGGTGGAGGGAAAACGACAGATTCACGAGGCCGGTAAACGCATCTTCCTGGTCCCCTCGAACCAGGTGCGGAGGGTGCTGGAACTGGTCTTCCCTGACCGTCTGTTCGCCGATCGTCTCGACGACATAGAGCAGGCGATCGAGGCGGCGACCTAGCCCTTAGGCCCAGTTTCTCACCCCGCAGGATGGGGTATCTCGCACCCCATGGACGGGGAGCCCTTCTCCACCTCTACGGTCCCACCCGAGGACAGCGGTGTCGACGGGCCCGAACGCGCCATCCGCAAAATCTCCATCGGGCTCATAATCCTGGCGGTCGTCCTTGCCTCCTTCGGGCTCCTAGGCGTCCGCACCGACATCGCCCGTGCCTCGGGCGGTGGGCTGACCCTCTCCGTCCTCCACTCATCGGTGGCTCGAGCAGGGCTGGCGGCCCCTTTCAGCATCGAGGTCGCCGCTGAAGACAGATCACCTCTGCCCGAGACGATCACGGTCCGGGTCGACTCCGCCTACCTGGCCATGTTCGACGACAACGGGATGGAGCCACAGCCCTCGTCGTCGTTCAACACGAGTCGATGGACGTGGTGGGAGTTCGAAATCCAGCCCGGACAGGACAGTCTCCGGGTGGATCTGGACTTCAGATTGGAGCCGGCCGTGCAGTGGGGCCGACGAGCCTCTGCGGCCATCGAGATCGACGGTGTGGAAGTGGTGAGCGCCGGGTTCGTCACCTGGGTGCTGCCGTGAGAGGAGCCCGATGGAGATCGTGATCAGGGCCACGGCGATGTTCTGGTTCCTGTGGCTGGTGGTCCGTGGCACAGGCAAACGCTCTTTGGCCGAGCTGACCCCACTCGATCTGCTCCTCATCGTCGTGATCGGCGACCTCGTGCAGCAGGGCGTCACCCAGGAGGACATGTCGGTCACAGGTGCGATCGTTGCCGTCTCGGTTTTCGTGATCTGGACCTTCATCGCCGACGCTCTCGCCCGCCGCTCCCGTCGCTCGGCCCGGGTTCTGGCCGGGGAACCGGTGATCGTCCTGCGTTCCGGCACTCCGCTCCAGGACCGCATGACCCAGGAACGGATCACCGTGGACGACTTGAAGGAGGCGGCCCGGATGGAGGGCATCGGCGACCTCGCGGACGTCGAGTACGCGATCCTGGAGACCGACGGCCAGTTCTCGTTCATAAAGAGGGACGAATAGAGGTGACGTGGCGGTCGGAGAATCTCCTTCCTCAGACACGATGGCTCCGAGCCGTCGGGGCTTCGCCCGCAAGTTGTGGCGGCTCGCCGACCTGGTCCAGGCCGCCGAACGGAGACGCTCGTTTCGGGCCAAGGCCTACCGGCAGGCCATCTGGTCCCTCGACCGTCTCGACCCGGAGCTGGACGTCTCCCAGGAAGAGCTGCTGGCCACACCGGGCATCGGCCCCGGCGTCGCCGCTCTCGTAACCGAGTACCGGGCGACCGGCACGTTCAATCAGCTGATCCCACTGGAGAGCGCACTCCCGCTGGACACGCCGCGGCTTCGTCGACTCCCCCGGATGACACCGAAGATCCTGCACGAGATGAAGACCGGTCTCGGCATCGAGACAGTCGACGATCTGGCTGCCGCCATCGAGACCGGGGCCGCTGCGACGCTCCCCGGAGCGGGTGCTCAGACCCTCGAGCTGTGGCGCCGGATCCTCGATCTCCGCCCCGGACCGGACGCAGTCCCCGCCCACCAGGCCTGGGTCACCGCCATCGCCCTGGCCAACCACTTCGAGGCGCACACGGGCAGCCGCGTCGAGGTGGCCGGGGCGGTGCGACGTGTCGAGGAGTGGGTCGACCAGATCGACCTGGTTGCGGCCACGGACGACCCGAGAGGTCTGAGCGTCTTCCTGACCACCACCGCGGTTTTGGCCGAAGAGGTCGTCGAGGAGGGTCTGGTGGCGAGATCACGCTCTCATGCCGGGATCCGAGTCGCCATCCATCTCGCCGAACCGGAGGAGAAGGCCGACACGATGACCCGGATAACCGGGGTCTTCCCACCGGAGGGTGTGGTCAGCGTCCCCGACCTGAAGGGCGATCTGCATCTGCACAGCGACCTGTCCCCGGACGGCCGGATGAGCCTGACCACCATCCTCGAGCTGGCCCGGGGCCGTGGCTACCAGTACGTACTGATCTCCGATCACACCCAGGGTCTGCGGTTCGGTGGTCTCGACCCCGATGGGATCCGTGCCCAGGCGGAGATGATCGATGCGGTGCGGCCTCTCTTCCCCGAGATCAGGGTGTTCCACGGCGCCGAGCTCAACATCGGCCCCGACGGTCTGCTCGATCTGCCCGAGGAAACGCTATCGATCCTGGACTTCGCCGTGGCCGGAGTGCACTCCTACTTCTCGCTCGATGGTGACACCCAGACCGCGAGAGTTCTGGCGGCTCTGACGCATCCGGTGGTGCGGGTCCTGGCGCATCCGTTTGGGAGAAGGATCGGCATCAGGCCGGCCCTGGACATCGACATGAGCCGGGTGATCGAAGCGGCCGTCGAACACGGGGTTGCCCTGGAAACCAACGGGCACCGCGACCGTCTCGACCTGGGGGCGGAGTGGATTCGCATCGCGGCGAAGGCGGGAGCGATATTCGCGGCCGACTCCGATGCTCATCGGGTGGACGAGATCCCGAACATCGAGAACGCGGTGGCGACCCTGCAGCGGGCCGGCATTCCGGCAAGCCGCGTGGTCAACACGTGGCCGCTGGAGGAATTCGTCGGCTGGGTGGGTGGCGGAGAGGGAGGGATTTGAACCCTCGAAGAGGCTTGACACCCCTTACTCGCTTAGCAGGCGAGCGCCTTCGACCACTCGGCCACCTCTCCATTGTCCCGGGCAAGAACCTGCCCACTCACAAGGTACCCGTTGCAGGGGGGTTGGGCCTAGTCGGCCCGTGACCTATCCGAACCCGAATGGCGGAGGGGGTGGGATTCGAACCCACGAGACCCAAAGGGCCCAACGGTTTTCAAGACCGTCTCCTTAGACCGCTCGGACACCCCTCCAGGTGTCTATACCCCCTGGTCAGAGACTTGTGACGGTCTCTGCTCGGGAAGCTCGACGACGTTTGGGCCGCTCGTGGGGCACCAGGTCTCGGTGAGCGGCATCGAGACGGTCCATGACGGAGTCGAAAGCGTCCTCGAACAGGTGGGTGTAGATGCTCAGAGTAATCATCGGTGAGTGGTGTCCCAGTTGCGTTTGGATCGCCTTGACGTCCGCTCCTTCCGCCCGCATCAGGGACGCACAGGTATGCCGCAAGGCGTGAGGGGTGAGCCCTTCGAGACCGGCCCCGGTCACGCCAGGATCCCAGACGCGACTGCGGTACTGGTTGTATCTCAAGGGTCCGCCTTTCGGTGCGGCCCACATGAGAGCAACGGGATCCGAGGGACGGCTTCGAAGATGCTGTGCCAACTCTTCGGCCACGAAACGCGGGAGATGCACGATTCGCCGACGGTGCGTCTTGGGCTCGCCGAAGACCAGCCGACCGGACACCTGAGTGGCGGCCTCGGCAATCGACAGCTGGCGACGGAGAACGTCGACACGCCTACGGCGGAGGGCTACCGCCTCACCCCAACGAAGGCCCCCGTACGCCAGCACGAAGATGAGGCTGCGATCCGCTTTCGTCGGGACAGCTGACGCCAGATCATCGACCTGTTGCGCCGTGAGGTAGCGATGATCGGTCTGTGCCGATTGTGTCGGTAGCTCCACTCCCCTCGCCGGGTTCCGTCCGATCAACCCTTCATTCACCGCAGCATCGAGGCACGCCCCAAGGACGTTGAAGCAGTTGCGAACACGCGACGAGCTGAGTCCTTCGTCGGACATATCGGAGACCCAGCTGGCGATGGCGGAGCGGGTTATCTTCTTGACCGGCACGGCGCCGAATGTGGGGAGGATCCGACTGTTCAGAATCCGCTGGTAGCCGGCCCTCGTCTTCTCAGTGAGCCCGACGCGCCCGGACATCCAGATCACCGACCATTCGTCGACAGTGATGTTGCCGGCTTCGGGATCGACCCAGATCCCCCGGTCCATCTTCTGGAGTTCGCTCCGGAGCCAGCGTTCGGCGTCGACCTTCCGTTCAAAGGATCTTGAGTGCTCTCGACCGTCAGGACCTCGATACCCGGCTCGCCACGGGGAGGGTCGGTCCGGACGCTTGCGAATCCATCCCATAGTTCAAACGTACTCGCGGATATGCGCCTGGCATTTGCCGAGCCCAGCGCCGGAAGGCTCCATACCGCAGCCTTGTAGCCGGTGACTCTCACCCACCGCCTCACCAAGGGGTGTCAGTTCGGATGTGAGATCCGTGACTCGGCAAGTCACGAGATCCCATCACCGCCTCGCGAGGACTGACGTCGCCTCGCATGGCTCTTCAAGGTGAGACGACGGGTTAGACGGCGGGTTAGACGCTTGGTGAGGGTGTCGGTGAGGCGCTGGCGTTAGAGATTCTCCGAAGCGGGCCCCTCGGCGACGTCAGACTCGGATTCGGGCCGATCTGCCCCAAGCTGAGAAGCCAGCAAAGGACCAGGAGCGTGGCACCGCTAGTAGCGGAAGGACAGACCGTAACCGTCGTCGGGGTCTGATCAACTCACCGGTTTCATACAGACGGTTGCACACCTGCGGGTCCGCGCATACGGCGGCTTTGGTGGGTCTCTGTCGCGCCGTCAATTTCGATCATTTCCGGTGTGGCCGCAGTTCGTCAAGACCCCGAGCCAGATGAAGACTCGCCATGGGCTCCAGACCGACCCTCGCAACATGAGATGCCATCCAAGGCCCATGGAGTCCTTAGGCCATCACCCGGAACAGGCCCCAAACGGGTCCAAGCGAGGTGCACGCAGACCGCTTCCAACAACACACGCACCTGCAACAAGTTGCTGGATGTCTACTTGTAGACAGGGAAGGCTCTGATGGACCTGGAACGTGGCATGTTGGCGAGGCTCGATCGACGGCTGCTGGCTGGGCTCGACCGAGAGGAGCGGTTCCAGATGGTGCGCGTCCCGGTGACACCGGCGACATGGTCGACTTGGAGGCGGTACTGCGACGTTGCTGGAATCTCTATGGGTCGTGCCATCTCGGCATTGGTTGATCACGAGTTGGCGGCCGTGGTCGGCGAACCAAGCAGCGAGTCAGGGTCGTGGTTTGAGCAGCAGACGCAGGCCCGTCTGGCGGAGCGCGAGAGAGCGCTGACCGAGCGAGAGGACGAGCTCGCCAGGTCCGAGGATCGGATACGGCGTTGGAGCGAGCATCTGCGAGATCGCGAGCGTGAGGTGGAGGCCCGCGAATGGCGGTTGGAGCTAACGCAGAAACTGGCGGGTCAGCCCTCTGGCACGGCGCAGGCGAAGACAGGTCGCAATGAGCGCTGCCCTTGCGGTTCAGGCCTCAAATACAAGAACTGCCACGGACGATGATTCTGGTAGCGCAGAATGCCGGATATGCGTGGGTGGTTGGGCGATTCCGAGCCGTGGCGGCGCGCGTTATGCGCTAGCTGGTCGATCTGCCATGAGGCCCCCCGGCGATGGAGAAGGGTTGTCGTCGTGACAGTGTTCTCTAGCCTCTCGGCCAGTGAATCGTTCGATCGTC
>DASSVE010000048.1:0-3016 GCA_035706345.1 Acidimicrobiia bacterium | reverse complement strand
GTGGTGGAGGAGTTCTCCGACGCCCGGATGCTGGCGGACAGGGTCCGTGAGCGCGTCCCGGTGGTCCTCGACATGCGTGGCTCGGACGCCGAGCTGATGCGGCGTGTGGTTGACTTCTCCTCGGGTCTGATCTATGCGTTGGACGGGTCGATGCGTCGTGTCGGCAACGGGCTGGTGCTGGTGCTCCCGCCGAGGGTGACTCTCAGCCGTGACGAGAAGCGGCGACTGGCCACCCTGGGCGCCTACGAGCTCGACGACATCGACTGACGGTGCGCGACGTCCTGATAACACTGCTCCAGGTCTACTTCTACGCGGTCTTCGCCTGGGTCATCCTCTCCTGGATCCAGGTCTCGTCGACCCATCCTCTGGGCCGGATCCAGAATTTCCTCGACCGGATCATCTACCCGGTCATCCTGCCCATCCGCCGTGTCATCCCCCCGATCCGGCTCGGCGGCGGGGCACTGGACCTGTCGCCGATCGTGCTCTTGATCGCCATCCAGATCCTGATCCGGATCATCAGGTGATCCTTGTGGGCGATATGCCGTTTTCTTATCCTGCCGGGCGAACCTGAGAGGTGCATCAATGCTGACAGCAGCGGACGTCGAACAAAAAACCTTCTCCACCGCCCTGCGCGGCTATGACCTCGATGAGGTCGACGACTTCCTCGACGAGGTGGTGGCGACGCTCAAAGAGCTCGGCCAGCAACTCGAGGAGGCGCGCGCCGGCCGGTTGGAGACAGCGGCGGTGATCACACCGGCCCCGGCGCCGGAGCCCGAGCCGGCGCCGGAGCCCGAGCCGATGCCCGAGCCGGAGCCGATGCCCGAGCCCGAGCCAGTCATGGAGCCCGTGGTCGCCGAACCGGCTCCGGCCATCGACGAGTCGGTCATTGGACGCGCACTGCTCGCCGCCCAGACCGCCGCCGACAAGCTGGTGGAAGAGGCCCAGGCCGAAGCCGACAGGATCGTTGAAGAGGCAAAGAGCGAAGCCGACTCCTGGACCGCGGAACGGGAGGCGAAGCGCCAGGAGGCCGAAGCGGAGATCGCGGCACTGGCCGCCCGGGTGGCCTCGGTCCGCTCCGAGCTCGCCGTCCTGGCCGGTGAGGTCGGGGACAAGCTCGACGAGATGGACGCGGTGATCGCCGGCTCCGGAGAAGGCGACGCCTTGACCGGCGACGACGACGGTGAGGACACCGCCGAGGAGACCTCGACCGGGGAGACGTCGACCGAAGAGACGTCGACCGAGGACGCGGACCACCTGGAGGCGATGCTCAACGGGGTCACCACCGATCTCCAGCTCGGCGCCGAAGAGGAATCGGCGGACGACCAGGCCGCTGCCTGGCCGGAGCAGGAGGGTGAGCCCTCCGACGACGGCGAGGAGTAGGACGCTTCTGTCAGTTCTGCTCTGACCGGATCAGCACCGGTCGGTCCAGATCGGGATCGATCTCGATCTCGGTGGCAAGGACCTCGGCGGCGATCCAGTCGCCGTGGACATCGACCAGATCGGCGTACTCGGCCGGCAGCCGGAGCCGGACCCGATCGGTCAGAGCCAGGTCCTCCTGCTTCCTCTGCTCGTTGAGCGCCCGGATCAGCTCGAGGGCACGGCCTTCGAGGACGAGCTCGGGGTCCAGGGCGGGATCGACGGCGACACTGACGCCACCGTCATGTGCCACCACCCACCCGTCGAGGATGACCCGTTCGGTGCGCACCACCTCCTCGGGTCGGAGTGTCTCCCCGGCGACGTCGACGCCGCCATCCTCCCGGAGCTGATAATCCCCTCTCTCCAGAGCGGCGGCGACCTCCTTGATCTTGGCGCCCAGACGAGGGCCGGCCACGGGGAAGTTCGGTTTCACCGTGACGTCGAGCGCGGTCTCCGCGTCGAAGCTGACCTCTTTGACCCTGAGCTCCTCGGCGATCTCGGACTCATGACCCCGGGCGGCGTCAGCTCCACGGACCACGACGCGTCGGAGAGGCTGACGCAGCTTGATATTGGCCTCCATCCGCGCCCGTCGTCCGGTCTCGACCACCCGCCGCACCGTTGCCATCTCGGTGAGCAGATCGGTGTCCACCTTGGCGGGAGCCACCGGCCATCCGGCCAGATGGACCGAGTCGGGAGCGTCTTCGATCGGGTCGGTGACCAGACAGGCCCACAGGTGCTCGGTGAGGAAGGGCATGACGGGAGAGATGATCCGCAACGCGGTGATCACCCCGACCCAGAGAGTGCGGAATGCCGCCTCGTCGAACTGATAGAACCGGCGTCTGTTGCGCCGGATGTACCAGTTCGAGAGATCGTCCAGATAGCTCTCGAACGACGTGATCACCTCGTCGGTCCTCTGCCGGTCGAATCCGGTGGTCGCCTCTTCGATGGCGGCGCCGGCACGAGCCAGCAGCCAGCGGTCGATGGTCGTCAGATCGAGATGGCCGAGGCCTTCCAGATCCGAGTAGGTCGGGACGAAGCCCTCGATGTTCCCGTAGTCGATGAGAAAGCGCGCCGAGTTCCAAAGGGTGAGCAGACGTCTCCGCACCTCGTAGGCGCCGCTATATCCGAACAGCAGGTTGCGATCGGGCGGGTGGGCGCAGTACATCCAGCGCATCACGTCGGCGCCCATGCGCTGGAACGCCTCCTCGGCGCTGATCAGGTTGCCCCACGAGCCGTGCATCTCCCGCCCGTCCTCGGCGAGCATCTTCTCGTAGCCGAGCACGGAACGGAAAGGCGCCACGCCGACCAGCGCCACCGACATGAACAGCTGGGAGTAGAACCAGAGACGGACCTGTTCCCGCATCTCGGAGACCCAGTCGGCGGGGAACCACTTCTCCCAGTAGGCGTGGTCGGGCAGATCCGCCTTGGTCAGCCCGCGGGCGGCCCCGGTGGCGTACCCCTCAGGGATCCACGTGGGGTTGTTCCACCCCAGTGTCGAGAACGGGACGATGCCGGCGTCGAGCCAGACGTCGCCCACCTCCAGGATGCGCTCGGTCCTCTCGCCGCACGCCTCGCACGCGATCGGCACCCGGTCGATCCA
>DASSVE010000047.1:0-18893 GCA_035706345.1 Acidimicrobiia bacterium | reverse complement strand
GCTTTACGCGTGTGATGGCAGCGCCTGGATCGACAAGGACAACTACCGCATCGAGTACTGCACCGTCTCAGAACAGCTAGCAGACGACATTCAGCATCTGCTGCTCCGCTTTGGGATCGTCGCCAAGAAGAGACGACGAATGGTCTCTTACAGGGGCGAGCGACGGCAAGCATTTGACGTCTCCTTCCAGGACTCGGACAGTGTCGAGAAGTTCGTTGGATACATCGGAGCTTTCGGGAAGATGGAGCGGATGGCCGACGTCCTTCAGATTGCTCTCAACCGCAAGGTCAATGCAGCAGCCCATGAGCTGCTGCCGATGTCGGTCTGGGACCTGGTGCTGGCGGAGAAGGGCGAGCGAACCTGGCGTTCGATCTCCCTTGCCACGGGCCGACCCAAGAACCACAACTGGCACGTCCATCGCCGTCGGCTTTCCAAGAGGCTCCTTGGGGAGATCGCCAAGGCCCTGAACAGCGACAGACTGATGACACTCAGCAAGTCGTCGATTGTCTGGGATCCAATCGTCAGCATCGAGCCGGCCGGGGTCCAGCCGACGTATGACCTGACTGTCGATACCCACCACAACTTCGTCGCCAACGACATAGTGGTACACAACTCCTCCCTCGCCCTAAACATCGCCACCAACGCCGCTGCCGATGGCGAGACCGTGGCCATCTTCTCACTGGAGATGTCGAAGGAGGAGATCGTCCAGCGGATCCTGTCCTCGGTCGGCAAGGTCGACTCGATGAAGCTGCGCTCGGGACAGCTCGGGCCCCTGTGGCAACGGGTGGTCGACGCAGCAGGCCGCATGTACAAGGCCCCGGTGTTCATCGACGACTCACCGGTGGTGACCGTCACAGACATCAGGGCCAAGTGCCGTCGTCTCAAGAGGAAGAAGGGCCTGGCGCTGATCGTTGTCGACTACCTCCAGCTCATGGAGGCGAGTGGCAACGAGAATCGGCAGCAGGAGATCGCCCAGATCTCCCGGAACCTGAAGAACCTGGCTCGTGAGCTCGAAGTGCCGATCATCGCCGTCTCCCAGCTGAACCGATCTCTTGAGTCGAGAGAGGACAAACGCCCCCGTCTCGCCGACTTGAGGGAATCTGGCTGCCTGACAGCAGACACCCGCCTGATTCGTGCCGACACCAACGCAGAGGTGACCTTGGGTGAGCTCGTCGAGTCCGGGGTCACCGATGTGCCGGTGTGGAGCCTCGACGAGCAGTTCCGCCTGGTCCGCTCCAATCTGACGCATGCTTTCCAAAGCGGCACCAAGCCCATCTTCGAGATGCGTCTGGCATCAGGTCGGGTGCTCACCGCGACCGACAATCATCCTTTTCTGACCCTCGATGGCTGGACGCCATTGGGTGATCTAGCCGAGGGTGACCGGATCGCGGTGGCTCGGGTGATACCACAGTCCACTTCATCTCAGGTGATCATGTCGGACGATCACATCGTCTTGCTGGCACACATGATCGGTGACGGTTGTCATCTGGCCCGACACGGCATGCAGTACACGACGACCGATCTGGTCAGCGCCGAACTGGTGTCGCAAGCGGCACGACGCTCCTTCGGGATCGAGCCACGTCTGAAACGGGAGCGGGGGTGGTACCAGCTCTATCTTCCCTCACCGCATCACCTGACTCACGGGCGACGCAATCCTCTGGCGGAATGGCTGGACGATCTCGGGATCTTCGACAAGCGCTCGCACGAAGTCTTCGTTCCCGAAGTGGTGTTTTCCTTCACCCGGGACCAGGTGGCGCTTTTCCTGAGACATCTGTGGGCCACCGACGGATGCCTATGGTCGACCGACACTCAGAATCGTGTGTACTACGCCACCAGCAGCAGGCGACTCGCGGACGGTGTCCAATCGCTCCTCACACGTCTCGACATCCGGTCTCGCCTCGTCGTGGTGTCTCAGAGAGGTGGACGAGACCAGTACCACGTCGATGTATCGGGGCGGGACGATCAGCTCAGATTTCTCGAGGAGGTGGGGGTAGCCGGTGCGCGGGGCGAGCAGGCCGACGTCCTGCGGGAGCGTCTTCAGGAGAAGAAGGCGAACACGAACGTGGACTCCATCCCGGCCCAGGTCTGGGACTACGTTCGCACCAAGGCCATGCCGGCGGCCGGCGTGTCCGGTCGGGAACTGGCTCGGCGTCTCGAGATGTCCTACTGCGGATCGACTCTCTATCAGAGTGGCGTGAGCCGCGCCCGGATGTCCCGCTTGGCCGAAGCGCTGGATGACTCCTATCTGGCTGCGCTGGCCACCTCTGACGTCCTATGGGACCGGGTGGTGTCGATCACACCGAAGGGAACCGCCCCGGTCTTCGATGCCACTGTCGAGGAAACACACAACTTCCTGGCGAACGGCGTAGTGGCTCACAACTCGATCGAGCAGGACGCGGACGTCGTCATGTTCGTCTACCGGCACGAGTACTACCACCCCGAGGACCAGGACAAGAAGGGGATCGCCGAGGTGATCGTGGCCAAGCACCGCGCCGGCTCCACCGGGCCCGTGGAGATGACGTTCCAGCCCGAGTTCACCCGGTTTGCCAACCTGGGCCGCGACGTCACCTGAGCCATGAGACGCCGAGCGGCAGCCTGGTGGCTGCCGCGGAGGGGTTCGTCAACCGCCCTGTGAAGCCTGTGGATGCTTCAGAGTGGGGACTCAGTTGGGCAATGACTACTGAGGTCAAGTCTGCCCGTTCGAGGACCGGTCGTGAACCGGCATGACCGGACCAATCGCATTAGGCACATGCGCGCTAGCGCGTGAAATCCTGATGTGACCGGCTCGCCGTGGGCCCGGTCTGACCCTGGTACTTCGACCCCAGCTCCGGTGAGCCATAGGGATGGTCGGCGGGAGTGGTCATCTGATAGAAGCTGATCTGGCCGATCTTCATCCCTGGATAGATGGCGATGGGGAGGGTGGCCACATTGGAGAGCTCCAGGGTGATGTGACCCTCGAACCCGGGATCGATGAAGCCTGCCGTCGAGTGGATGAGCAGACCGAGACGCCCCAATGACGACTTGCCCTCGAGCCGCGCCACCACGTCCTCACCGAGTTTGACCCGCTCCAGGGTGGAGCCGAGGACGAACTCGCCCGGGTGGAGCATGAAGGGATCCTCGCCTACCTCGACCAACTGGGTCAGGTCATCCTGGGGAGAGCGGGGGTCGATCTCGGAGTACTTGTGATTGACGAAGACCCGGAACCCGTCTCCCACCCGGAGATCGACCGATGAGGGCTGGACGAAGGACGGCTCGAAGGGGTCGATCTGGATCGTCCCGGTTTCGATCGCCTCCCTGATGGAACGGTCGGAGAAGATCATGAAGCAGCCATCGTAGGTGCCGCGCCTCCACCGCGAGTCACGAGAGGAGGGGTCGGAGCGGGCCTCGTGTTCTGAACCCTCGCCCCTGAGCTTGGAGCGGGTGAAGGGAATCGAACCCTCGCCCCGAGCTTGGGAAGCTCGTGTTCTACCATTGAACTACACCCGCAGACCCGGGCATTCTAGGGTCGATTCATCCCTCCGTCACACCGTCCGAGACGTCCTCCCGGACTTGAATCGCCCACATGAGTGAAAAGCGAGTCACTGCACAGGCGTTCCACGCATCCGACGGAGTGGAGGATTGGCGGGTTCTCTACGGCGGTGCCTGCGCCCATTACCGAACCTCGTCATTTGCCGAGGCGGCCAGTCTGGTGGCGGCCATCGCCGATGCCGCCGAAGAAGTAGGCCACTACCCGGACATCGACCTCCGCCCCGAGGGTGTCACCGTGAAGACCTTCAGCGGGCCTTTCAACAGACTGAGCTCGATCGACGTAACTCTGGCGAGGAGGGTCTCGGAGATCGCGGCTGATATGGGGCTCGAGTCCGATCCGTCCAAGCTCACGATGATCAATCTCGCCGTTGCCCACGACCCGGACACCCTGGTGAGTGCGTTCTGGGCAGCCGCCCTCGGCTACGAGGAGGTCGAAGGGGATGCTCTCGACCCGATTCGTCGCAGTCCCGGGGTTGCATTCCACCCCTTCTCGGAGCCCCGGCCAGGCCGAGGCCGTCTCCACATCGATGTCAGCGTCCCCGCCGAAGTGGCAGAGAGGAGAGTCGAGTCGGCAGTCGCTGCGGGTGGAAGACTCGTCGAGGAGCATTCGCGGCCGCCGCTCTGGTGGACCCTGGCTTCCCCTGACAACCATGGGGTCGACATCGCGGCATGGCCGGACACGGAGGACTTCGGCGAAGAGGAGTGACGTCAACCTCCGGCGCCCTCCTCTTCGCGAATCCGAACGGTCAGAGCACCTCGAACCTGCCGAGCACCATGTCCCAGCCAGAGTCGTAGCCCTCCCGAGCCGCGGCCGCCCTTTCACCGAGCTCCTCCCAGCCGCGATGCTCGAGGTGGACCTCGGTGCCGTCGGGATGGGGTGTGAACTTGACCTCGAGGACCGTGGCGGCCTGAGGATGGCGGTTCGGGTGCCAGGAGAGCACGACACGATGGGGCGGCTGCCAGGCCATCACGTCAGCCCAGGCGCACTCGCTGCCGTCGGCAGCGATCTCAACGACCCGGCCGCCGACCCACCCTTCGAACCTCAAAGTCACCCCTTCGACGTCGCCGTCTTCGTCGGCGGCTATCGAGTGGGTGTCCAGCGGCCACCAGGTCTGCAGACCCTCGGTGAAGAGGGCGAAGGCTCGCTCCGCAGGAAGTGGAACTGTCTTCGTCTTGACCACGGGCTCCATGACCCGGCTCTGTGTCGTCGTCATTCGATGCTCCTCGATCGCGGCCCGCTCGTAGCTGTCGAGCGCGGCGCCCCATATCTCCTCCAACCATGACCCCAGCTCGTCGAGACCCTCGCGACGGATCGAGTAGACCCGTCTGGTCCCCACGGTGGTCGAGCTCACAAGCCCGGCGTCACTCAGCACCTTCAGATGCTGTGACACCGCCGGACGGCTCACCGGCAGACGTGCGGCCAGCGATCCCACGGACGACGGCTCACGAACCAGGTTCTCGAAGATCGAACGCCGGGTCGGGTCGGCCAATGCGGACAGCTGACTGGAGGCCATGGCCGAATAGTAAGTGATCACTTACCGTAAGTCAATACTTACGTCTTGAGGGATTCCGTCACACCAGACGAATAGTGTTGGGGCACCATCCGAGGAGGTCTGGTCATGTCCGGGAAAGTCGTCCACTTCGAGATCCCATTCGACGACGGTGAGAGAGCTCGGGACTTCTACCAGAAGGTCTTCGGGTGGGAGCTCATGGAGCTCCCCGAGATGAGCTATACGATGGTTTCCACCGGTCCGGGTGGTTTCGAGGCGGGCCCAACCGAGCCCGGTTTCATCAACGGCGGCATGATGCAGCGTGGCGCCCCATTCACAGCCCCGACTCTCGTGATGGACGTCGCCAGCATCGACGACGCCCTGGCCAGCATCGAGGAAGCCGGCGGGTCGATCGTCAGCGGGCGGCAACCGGTCGGCGACATGGGTTTCTCCGCCTACTTCACCGATCCCGAAGGCAACCTGCTCGGTCTCTGGGAGAGCGCTCCGAGCGGCTGAGGTCGACTAGGCGGGTGGCTGGCTGAACGCCGCGGCGCTCAGCCAGCGACCAGTTGACGCAGGGTGTCCTGGTCCCCGGTGGCCAGTGCGTGCTCGGCGCGCAGGCTGTCCTGATCCCGTCGCACCGTCGCCACCGCCCTGATCTCACCGGCGCGCTCGAATCCGATCAGAGCTTCGCCCTGGCTGGGGTCACCGCTGACGATCTCGTTCTCCCAGCCCTGGAGATGGCCGGTCACGTTGATGCGGTAGTCGTAGTGCTGGCTCCAGAAGAAGGGCGGCTCGGCGTATGGGTCGTCCTCACCGAGCATGTTGCGGGCCGCGTACTGGCCAAGTCTCTCGGCCACCACCCAGTGCTCGACCCGGACCGGCTCCCCGTCGGGGCCCGGGAAGCGGGCCACGTCCCCCGCAGCGAACACGGAGGGATCGCTGGTCCGCAGCCGGCGGTCGACCACCACTCCATTGTCGACCGTGAGACTGGCCGCCTCGGCCAGTTGCGTGCGGGGGGTGACCCCGATTCCGACCACGACCAGATCGGCCGGAAGCGTGGATCCGTCGTCGAGAGTGAGCGAATCGGACCCGATCTCCGAAACCCCGCGTTCGAGATGGAAGACGACCCCATGGGAGCGATGGAGGTCGGCGATGAAGCCGCCCAAAGTGGCTCCGATCACTTCCAAGGGCATCTTGTCGGGTGCGACCACAGCAGCCTCGAGGCCACGATGACGGAGCGAAGCCGCCACTTCCAGACCGATGAAGCCCGCCCCGATCACGACCGCGCGACTGGCTCTCTCGAGGGCGTCGATGATCTTCCGGGTGTCGGCCAGCGTTCGCAGGTAGTGGACGTGTGGGAGGTCACTGCCCGGCACGGGGAGTCTGCGGGGCTCGGCCCCGGTAGCGAGGAGCAAGACGCCGTAATCCAAGCTGCGGCCGTCCTCGAGGGAAACGGTCCGACTCGAGGTGTCGATGGCACTGACCGTCGCCTCGATGAGGTCGATGTCGTGATCGGCATAGAAACCCGGTGTCCGCAGCGGGATCCATTCCTCCGGGGCGGTCCCGGCCAGGTAGTCCTTGGACAGATTGGGCCGGTCCACCGGGGGCTCCTCGCCGATCATCGTGATCGGCCCGGTGTAGCCGTGACGCCGCAGGGTCTCCACCGCGGCCGCCCCGGCGGCGCCGGAGCCGACCACCACCACCGACTCAGGCGGACTCGGAGGCCGACGGACGGGCGCCGTCTTCTCCCTGGGCCCCGTGACGAAGAGACGGCCGTCTCGTTCCGCAGTCTCGTAGACGGTTATCGGGTTGAGAGCCGGCGCTCCCAACGCCTCCCCTGTCTCCAGATCGAACACGGCGTGATGCCACGGGCAACGGATCTCCCCGTTGGCGCAGAAGCCCTTCCCCAGGGGGCCTCCGTAGTGGGTGCACGATCCGCCGACGGCGCAGGGACCGGCGTCGGTCCGGACGACCGCCACCGGTTTGCCGTCGAAGTGGCCCGCGGCGGGGGTCTCCGCCGACAGGTCTTCGAGTGGTATCCCTTCGGTTGAGAGATCTGGACCTTCGAGCTGGCTGCTTCCTGCCATGTCTTCTTCCTCCGATTCAGGTGGTCACGGGTGGGTTCAGCCGGACACAGCAGTACCCATCCTCGGGTGCGAGCACCGCTTTGGTCTTCACCCCGGATCCTTCCACCATCCCCTCGACAAGTGCCAGATTCATGCCACAGGTCGTGTCCTGGTCGCGCTCCCGGAGCTCGTGGAAGGGGCAGTTCCGGAAACGGGTCTCGCCCTGCTCGGTGACCGGCTCGTAACCGGTCGCCGTCAATGCGTCGGCCAGACCGATCGTCCCGATCTCCACGCCGCTGGCGCGGGCGGCCTCGTTGATCGCGTCTTCGTCGAGATCGCCGCGGCGGGCGGCGTCGAGCAGGACCCGAGCTGCCAGCCCGTAACGGCGTGGCGGGATGGAGACCTCGTGATCCTTGCTGGAGCGGCGATACAGCTTGGATGGACGGCCGGCGCCGGGACCGGAGCGCCCGGTGAGACGTCGGAACTCGATTTCGAGAAGCCCGTCCTCCGCCATCCTGTCCAGGTGATAGGCGGCGACCTGACGGGACACCCCGACCGCCGCGGCCGCCTCGTCCCTGCTGATGGCTGAGGAGGATCCCGCTACGTACTCGTAGAGGGAGCGGCGGGTGGGGTCGGCCAGTGTGGCCAGTGCGTCGAGGGTGGCGACGTCTTCGCGGGGGTCGGGCATCGCGCCAGTCTAAAACAAAAGGACCTCTGCGTTACAACCCTGTCAGCGGACGAGGGTCACCGCCCCCCACAACGTGAGCAACACACCGACGATTACGAGGAAGATCACCCGCCCGGCGCGGAAGCTGGCGTTCTCGACCCCGGCAGGCGCCTCGCCCCGACGGTGTTTCCACCAGGCCAGGCCATTGCCGATGATCAGGGCCAGCCCCAGTGCCAGGACCATCTCGGGGAGTAGGTTCTCGAAGTCGAACAGGTCGCCCACGGGTGCAACGCTAACTGCGGATAATGTGGCCATCTTCGTGAGCGACTGGTCCATTGCATCCGCCCCTGCGACCACGGCCAATCTGGGTCCTGGCTTCGACACCATCGCCTTGGCCCTGACGCCCAGGTGCGTGGTCCGGGCCCGCGTGGCCGAGTCCTGGTCCGTGCGTCACGTGGGGAAGCACCGGCCGGATGGCGGAGAACAGGACGGCGTAGCGGCCGCCGCCCGGCTCGTGATAGGTGATCGACCTCTGGAGATGGAGGTCGACAATGCGATTCCCTTGGCGCGCGGGGTGGGGTCATCGGCGGCCGCGTATGTCGCCGGGGCGGCCGCCGCCCTGCGGGCGACCGGTGAGGAGGCCAGTCCCGATCGGGTGTTTCGCGTCGCGGCCGACATGGAGGGACACGCCGATCAGGCTGCAGCAGCCGTCTACGGGGGTCTCGTGCTGGCTCCTGCCGAGGGGATGCCGCTGAGACTGCCCTTCCACCCGACGTTGCGGCCGGTGGTGGCCGTCCCCGAAACTCGTCTCGCCACCGCCGAGGCCCGAGCCGTCCTCCCCGCGGCCTACCCGCGGGACGTGGTGATCAGGAGCGTCGCCCGGTCGGCGGCCCTGACCGCCGGTCTCATAACCGGAAATCCCGAGCTCCTGGCGGCCGCCCATGGGGACGAGATCCACGAGGCGCCCAGGGACGCCATCAGCCCCGAGGTGGCCAAGCTCATCGACGTGGCCAGACGTGCCGGGGCACTACACGCTGCTCGATCCGGATCAGGGCCCTCGGTCGTGGCCATCACCACGGTCGACACCGCCGATAGGGTGGCCGCCGCCTTCAGGGAGTGGGGGGTCGATGTCATCGAGGGACCGGTCGAAACGCAGGGCCTGATCTGAGTGGCGAGTTTGACCTAACACCGGGGCGCCGCCACCATTACGGGGTCTTCCCTTCCCCGCGGAGAGGTTTTTCATGGGATCGCTCATCAAGAAGCGTCGTAAGAAGATGTCCAAGCACAAGTACCGCAAGCGTCTCAAGGCCAACAGGCACAAGCGCAAGCGCTAGATGCTGAGGAAACCGGCCCTACGGGGCCGGTTTTCTCATTTTCGGAGAGGGGCCGGTTCCGGTCAGCGGTCCTTGAGGAAATCCTCGATCTCGTTGACCAGGCTTTCGGCTTCGTCCTCGTCCTCATCGGCGACTTCGTTCTCCAACTGCTCGACGTACTGGCGCAGCTCGTCGTTGCCCTCGATCGCCTCGTCGACCGTGGCCCGGAACTGACGAGCCTTCGAGGCCAGGTCGCCGATGTCGACGGTGACTCCCAACAGCTCCGACGCCTTCATGGCCAAGGCCTCGACCGCCGGTGGGTAGTCCTGGTTGGAGAGGTAGTGGGGCACAGCGGCCCAGACCGAGGTGACCTCGATGTCTGCGGCGCCCAGGGCGTTGTTGAGCACCCCGAGGATGCCGGTGGGCCCCTGGTAGCCGGAGGGGACCAGACCATGGATCGCCAGTGAGTCGGGTCGGGTCGCCGAGCCGACGAGGGGCACCGGGAGGGTGTGAGGGACCTGTCCGATGAATGCGCCCAGGGTCACCGTCTTGCGCACTCCTAGCGTCTGCAGCGCGTCGATGATGTCCCTGGTGAACGCCTTCCAGCGGTAATTGGGCTCTTCCCCGATGACCAGGACCAGGTCGCGCTCCAGACCGCGGACCACGTGGATCTCGTTCTCGGGCCACTCGATCTGGCGCGCCCCGGTCTCGTCCACGAACACCAGCGGTCTCCGCACCTGGAAGTCGAAGTGCTCGTCGGGGTCGAAGGTGGCGACCAGCTCGGCGTCGTAGGTGTCGAGAAAGCGCTCGGCCGCCTGAGAGGCCGACTCGCCGGCGTCACCCCATCCGGCGAAGGCGATCAACGCCACCGGGTCGGTCAGCACCGGTCGGTCGAGCCACTGGATCGAGCTCACACGTCCAACCTACACAGCCCGACCGGCTAGCGGCCCGATTCGTAGAACGGCCGGAAACGTCGGAGGCTCAACGCGTTGAGCACCACCGAGATCGAGGAGAGGGCCATGGCCGCGGCGGCGATATTCGGGCTCAACAGACCGAAAGCGGCTACCGGGATGGCCACGGTGTTGTAGAGGAAGGCCCAGATCAGGTTGCCCTTGATGGTGCGCAGCGTGGCCCCGGCCAGTTCCACCGCCACCGGCGCCAGCCTGGGGTCGTCGCGGAGGAGGACGATGTCTCCGGCCTCCACCGCGATTCCCGTCCCCGATCCGACTGCCATCCCCAGATCGGCTTGGGTGAGTGCCGGGGCGTCGTTGACGCCGTCTCCGAAGAACGCCACGACTTGACCCTTCTCCTGGAGCCCGGACACGTGCTTGGCCTTGGATTCAGGTGTGGCCCCGGCATAGAAGGTGTCTATCCCGACTCTCTCGGCCACCCGCTGTGCGCTCTCCTGGTTGTCACCAGTCGCCATCTCTGCGGTGATCCCGATCGAGGCGAGCCGCGCCACGGCGGCGGCCGACTCCTCCCTGACCGCGTCGCTGACACCGATGACACCGGCGACCTCTCCGTCCCAGCCGGCGTAGAACGTGGTCAGACCCTCTGCCTCGGCGGATTCGAAGGTCTCGTGCCAGCGTTCCAGACCGGTCATGCCCTGCTCGGTCATCAACCGGGCGTTGCCGGCGGCCACTTTTCGCCCCTCGACCTCGCCGTACACCCCGAGCCCGGGTACGCCCTCGATGGTCTCCACGGGTACCAGCGTCACGTTCTCCATGTCCGCGGCCAGACCGACGGCGTAGCCGATCGGATGCCGTGAGGCGACCTCCAGCGAGCCGACGAGCCTGAGGAACTCGTCCCGGGATCGGTCCGTGACGACCGTCATCGGTGTCATCACTCCGGTGGTCAGAGTGCCGGTCTTGTCGAACACCACTGTGTCGATGTCGCCGGCGCGCTCGAACACCTCGGCCCGCTTGTAGAGGATGCCCATCTCGGCGCCCTTGCCGCTCCCGACCATGACCGCCGTCGGTGTCGCCAGCCCCAGTGCGCATGGGCAGGCGATGATGAGCACCGACACCGCGATCCTGAGCGCCTCACCAGCCCCGTCCCCGGCGAACAGCCAGAATCCGAAGACACCCAGGGCGATCAGGAGGACCCCGGCCACGAATCGCTCGGAGTAGACGTCGGCGAGTCTCTGGATGGGCGCCTTCGAGCCCTGCGCCTCCTCGACCATCCGGATGATGGAGGCGAGGGTGGTGTCGGCGCCGACCCGGGTGGCGACGATGACGAGACGACCAGCCTGGTTGACCGTGGCCCCGATCACCTCGTCGCCGGCGGTCTTGGTCACCGGCAGGGGCTCGCCGGTCAGCATCGACTCGTCCACCGAGCTGGTCCCGGACTCGACCGTCCCGTCGGTGGGGATCCGCTCACCGGGGCCGACCACCAGACGATCGCCGGGGAGGATCTGATCGACCGGGACCGTCCGCTCCCCGGCCGGGGTGAGGATGGTGGCTTCCGTGGCCCCCAATTCGAGGAGACGGTGCACCGCCGAAGAGGCACGGCCCTTGGCCCGCGCTTCCAGCACTTTGCCCAGTGTGATCAGGGTGATGATCATGCCGGCCGTCTCGAAGAAGACCTCCGCCATGGCTCCCATGGTGAGCAGGACCGCCAGGGAGAAGAAGTAGGCGGCCAGCGAGCCGAGGGAGATGAGGGTGTCCATGTTGGCCGCCCCGTTCCGGGCCAACTGCAAAGCCCGCTTGTGGTACTGCGCACCCGGCCAGAACACGACCGGGGTCACCAGGATCCCCTGGACGATCGAGTTCCACATCTCGTGGGGCCCGAACAGATGCAAGGCCATGGCGGGGGCGGTGAAGACGAGGGCTACCCAGAAGAGCCGACGCTGTCTGCGCTCCTCCTCCGAGTACATGTCGACGGCGTCGCGTCCCTCCTGCCCCTCCACCCTTGGGGTGAGGCCATAGCCGATCTTGCCAACGGCAGAGCTGAGTGACTCGACGTCGACTTCGTCGTAGACCCTCACCGAGGCGGTGGCGTTGGCCAGGTTGACGGCGGCGTTCTCGACGCCTTCCTGACGGCTGAGCACTCTCTCCACCCGCATCGCGCAGGTGGCACATGTCATGCCGTCGACATCGAAGATGAGGGTGCGGCTGCTATCCGAAGACGGCGTAACCCTGCTCCTCGATGGTCTTCTTGATGGTCTCGAGGTCGACGGTGTCCTCTTCGAACGACACGTCGATCTTGGCCTCGGGTACGAACACCTCGACGTGGGACACGCCCCCGAGGTCTCCTACCGCTCCTTCGAGACTGGTCTTGCAATGGTCGCAGTGGACTTCGGGGACCATGAGGGTGGTCGTGATGGTCATGGGGTCCTTTCTCGAACTCGATCGATGATCTGACAAAAAGACCTTCCAGTCAACCTGGAAGGTCTTGGGTTGCTTCCCGGTGTGGAGACCGGTTTCCCGGTCTCCACATCCGGGTCGAACTTCGGCAGGTGCGACTCCCTACTCGTCGCCACCGTCCATGATCTTGCCGCGGACACGGGGGAACCGCACCGGGGCATGAGCATGGCAGTACTCAGCCTTGTTGTACTGCGAGAGCTTGGTCTCGCATCCTGGCTTGGCGCACACACGACCCCTGGCGAATCGCTTCGACGGACGGGTCATGCCCTTGATGGCCGCACCTCTCACTGTATCTGTCATCTTTGTTGGCCCTCCTGGGTTGGGCCGGCACTGTTCAAATCTATTCGGGTCGTCGTGGGGGAACTACCGACCCGTGCGAGGCTCGCCGCCTCGCTCGCACGTAATCGTGCGTGCCGGTTCGCTAAACGGGGATAAAGCCTCCCCTTTCGGGGTGTTCGGCATTCAGACGACGGGAAAGCCCTAGTTGGTTCCCTCGATCCCCAGCTTCTCGAGAAACGCCCGATTGCTCGGATTTCTTCCCAAGAAGTTTACAAGCATGTCATCGGCGTCCAAAGCCCCGCCTTTACCGAGAACCTCGTTCCGATAGGCCATTCCGACCTCCGGATTGGTCACGCCTTCGGTCTCGAAGCGGGAGAACATGTCGTCACCGAACACCTGCGACCACATGTAGCCGTAGTAGGCGGCGTCGTACCCACCCATCAGGTGACCGAAGGAGGCCAGGGCGAAGGTGCCCTGGTGATACGGGAGCAGGGCGATCTCGTAACCCTTGACCAGGATGTCGTCGAGATCGCGGTCGGGGCCGGCATGGATCTGCTGGTCCCACCATCCGTAGGTCATCTGGGTGAGATAGAAGCGGCCCTTGTTGAGGTCGCGGGCAGCCACCAACTGATCGACCAGTTCGTCGGGGATGGGCTCGCCGGTCTCGTAGTGCCGGGCGAAGCGCCGCAGCACGTCCGCATCCCAGATCCAGTTCTCCATGATCTGCGAGGGCGCCTCGACGAAGTCACGCTCAGTGTTCGTGCCCGAGAACCGGGCCAGCTCGGTCCGCCCCAGGTTCTGATGGAGCACGTGCCCGAACTCGTGGAACAGGGTCTCCACCTCGGAGTGCTGGAGCAGGGACGGGGCCTCCTTCGTCGGCTTGGTGAAGTTGGCCACCATGGCGCAGACCGGGTTCTGGTACGACCCATCCTCGAGACGCCGGCTGGGTATCAGGGGGAACTCGGCGGCGTGGCCGTATTTGCCTTCCCTCGGGAAGAGGTCGAGGTAGAAGCGGGCGATCTCCTCGCCGGTGGACGCCTCGTGGATCGCGAACAACTGCGCATCATCGTGCCAGGTGTCGAACCCCTCGATCTCCTCGAACGTGATCCCGAACATCTCCGAGGTGAGCTCGAACATCCCTTCCAGGACCTGGGGAAGCGGGAAGTACTTCGCCACCTCGAAGTTGTCCACGCCGTAGTCGGTCTTGCGCTGCTGGGTGTCGTAGTACGCCCAGTCCCAGGACTGGACCACCGTGTCCCCGGTGTCGGCCTCCAGGAGCTTGGACACGGCTTCCACCTCCTGCCGCCCTCTCGCTTCCAGACCCTTGGCCAGGGATGAGTAGAACTCCTCGACCCGCTCGGGGGTCTTGGCCATCCGGTCCTCGAGACGGTGGTGGGCCCAGGTGGGCAGACCGAACGCCTCGGCGATCTCCTGGCGGATCTGGATCGCTTCCTCCAGGATCTTGCGGTTCTCCTCGACGGCCACGGTCGTGTACTCGTATCGCAGCTTCTCCCGGAGATCGCGGCGAGGCGAGTTCTCCAGGAAGGGGATCATCTCGGGATAGTCGATGGTGACCTTGTACTTCTTGGTCTCCTCGTCGACCTCGAGGTTGTCGATCCAGCTGTCCGGCATCCCCACGAGGTCCTCCCGGCTGGCCAGGATGTATCCCTCCCACTCGTCGATGTTCTGCTGGTAGCGCACCCCGAGCTCGATGACGCGCTGGGTGAGCTGTTGCACCCGCTGTCTCGTCTCCGGGTCCAGCTCGTGACCGGCCCTGCGCAGATCACGCTGGACGAACTCGAGAAATCTCTTCTGCTCGCCTTCCAGAGCGGCAGCTTCCTCGGTGGCGGCGTATTCCTGGACTGCGGCGTACACGTCGTCCCTGAAGAAGAGGTCGGAGGCCCACTTGTCCACCTTCTCTTCGGCGCTCTTGGCCGCGTCGCGCACCGCCTTGTCGGTGTGGACGTAGCCCATGAAGTAGTAGTCATGGCTGGCGTGGGCCAGGATGTCGGCGATCCGGTCCAGGGGCTGGAGGGTGTTGGAGAAGGTGCGGCCGCCCTCCAGAGCCACTATCTCGGCGACCACCGTCTCCGCGTCGGCGATGGCGCGCTCGACGCCGGTCTCGATGTCCCGCGGTGTCATCAATGTGTAATCAGGCATTGGTCCCGACAGGGTACCCCTGGTCCGAGAACATGGCCTCGGCCTGATCCCTGGTCAGAGCCTCCGCAGGATTGATGCCGTGCCTGTCGACCGCGGCGTTGATCCCGATCCGGGGATCGGGCAACTCCACCGGGGAGTCACTGCCTCCGAGGAGCCTGACTCCGGCCTCGGCTAGGGCGCGGAACGGGTACACCCGCTCCATCCGGTCCGGTCCGAGACGTTTCTCGAGCCAGCCCGCCTCCGACGCGAGGAATGCGGGCTGTACCGAGGCGGTGACGCCCAGGGCGGCCATGCGCTCGATGGCAGGACGGGTCAAGACCGAGGCATGCTCGACGCGGAGCCTCTCCGGTGGGGCGCCCTCGGCGATCAGGGCCGCCATGGTGTCCAGGACCAGGTCGTTGGCCCGGTCCCCGATGGCATGGATGGCGACGGACCCGCCGGATTCGATGGAGAGCTTGCCCATCTCCATCGCCCGGTCGTGGTCGTGGAGGACCTTGCCCGTGGTGTCCGATCGGTCGGCGTAGGGCTCGTACATCGCCGCGGTGTGCCCGCCGAGACTCCCGTCGGCGAAGTCCTTCCACCCGGCGAAACGGATCGGTCCGTCGGCCCGATCGATTCGCTCCTTGGCAGCGAGGAATTGCTCCGGGTCGCGGGTGATCAGCATCACGTCGATGTCGACAGGCAGGTCGGGTGCCAGCCGAACCAGGGTGGCCACCTCGTCGTCCACCGCACACCAGACCGCGTCCGTCACCGAGATCATCCCGGTGATCGAGACGATCCCCATACGTCTCAAACCGGCCAGCGCGCTGATGATCTCCAGGTCGGTCGGCGGTTTCGAGTGTGGCTCGAGGGCCTTGGTCACCAGGCTGACCGCGGTGTCCCGGAGGACTCCCGTGGGACGGCCCGACGGGTCGCGATCGATGATCCCGCGCTCGGGGTCGGGAGTGTCGGCAGTGATGCCTGCCAGCGCCAGGGCGGCACTGTTGGCGACGGCGATGTGGCCGCAATACCGGTAGAGGAGCACGGGTCGATCGCGAACGACGTCGTCGATGTCCGTCGCGATGGGAAGTCTGCGCTCGGCCAGCCCTTCGTCGTTGAGACGCTGACCTATCACCGCGCCCTCCACCCGCCGTGAGTGCTCGGCGACGCGATCGAGCAGGGTGGCGAGGTCGGGGGTGTCCATCAACTCCAGGCCGTTCACCAGGGCGGCGTAGCCGAAGGGGTGGAGGTGATGGTCGTGGTACCTCATTTGAGATGCTCGGGCATCGTGTTGGCCACGATGGTCCGCAGCTCGTCGTGCACCTTGCCGTTGCTGGCCACATGGGCCTTGGCCTCGAGCTGGAAGAGCCCTCCCGACTCGTTCGTGTACGTGCCGCCTGCCTCGGTCACCAACAGCATGCCGGCGGCGACATCCCATGGCTTGATCCCCTGGGGCCCGCCGTGCTCCCAGTAGGCGTCGTAGCGTCCGGCGGCGAGCCAGGCGAGGTCGAGGGCGGCGGCGCCCAGGCGTCGGGTTCCCTGGCTGGCCTTCATGACCTGCTCCATGACCTTCAGGTAGGCCCCGGCGTGCTCTCTCCGGTCATAGGGGAACCCGGTTGAGACCAGTGACCGGTCGAGAGTGGTCGTCTCGGACACGTGGATGGCTTCGCCGTTCATCGTCGCTCCCTCTCCGGCAACGGCGACGAACTCGTCGTTTCGGGCCACGTCGACGATGACACCTACCAGTGGCCGGCCATCCGACCACAGGGCGACAGACACCGCCACCTGGGGCAGCCTGTGGACGAAGTTGACGGTGCCGTCGAGGGGATCGACTATCCAGACCCGGCCGTGACGCCAGTCGTCGCCACCGCCCTCTTCTCCCAGGACGTGATCGTCGGGAAAGTGGGACCCGATCACCGAACGGATGGCGGTCTCGGCGTCCCGATCGACCTGGGTGACCGGGTCGACGTCGCCTTTCATCTCGGTGTCGAACGGCTGGAAGAAGCCGGTCTGCACGATGTCGGCTCCGGCACGTGCGGCTCGTACCGCCACCCAGACGTCACCTTCCCACATACCTGCTGACTCTAGGTTTGGCCTCGAACCGCTTCCTAATGTACGGCGGCCGGTATACCGGCTCTGACGTGCACAGAAAGGACGTGGAGACAATCAAGCAGAGTCGGCCGATCCTCATAGCAGTCCTCGGCGCCGTTGTCTCCGTGCTGGCCTTCCCGCCTTTCGGTCCCGGGATACTGATCGTCCCCGGGATCACTCTGTTCCTCCTGGCTCTCCGTCTCTCTGGAAGTCGTCGCCAGGGTCTGACGGTGGGGATGGTCTACGGGCTCGTCTTCTTCGGCGGTGTCATGTGGTGGCTGGCCGAGCTGGAGCTGCTCGCCCTGATCCTGGTTCCGGTGCAGGCCGGCTTCTTCCTCTTGTACGGGTGGTGGCTGGCCCGCTACAACCACCATGCCCCGGTCACCTGGCTCGTCCTCGCCATGGGAGGGTGGGCAGTGATGGAGGTGATCCGCTATCACTTCCCCGTCGGCGGGCTGGAGTGGGGCGCCGCCGGATATGCCCTCTCCGACAATCGCTACCTGCGACTCCCCGCCGCCGCCATCGGGACGAGCGGGCTCACCATCGTCGTGGTGATGGTCAGCGGTGTCCTCGCCCTGACCCTGGCCCGGGACTGGGACCGGCGGTTGCTGTGGTCCGTCCCCATCGTGGTGCTGGCCTGGGCCGCCACCGCGCCGTCGGCCCTGTCCCCGATCGATCACGGGCCACGCACCGCCACCATCGTGCAGGGCTCCACCCCGTGTCCTTTCGAGCACTGCCCGCCCGACGAGCGTCGTCGCACCTATGAGATGCATCTCGCCCTCACCGAGGCGATCGTGCCGGGCAGCACCGACCTCGTCGTGTGGTCGGAGGGGTCGACGGGCTCGACCAATGCCGATCCGGTGCTGAACGACGACGTGCGTGAATCGATCGCAGCCCAGGCGCGCCGGATCGGCTCCCCGATGCTGGTCGGAGGGGACCGGGTGGTCAGCGACACCGAGTGGGTCAACGCCAACGTCTACTTCGACGCCGAGGGCCAGATCCTCGGGGAATACCGGAAGCAGCACCCCGTCCCGTTCGGGGAGTACATCCCTTGGCGGCCCTTGTTCGGCTGGATCCCTGCCCTGGCACAGGTCCCAAGGGACATGATCCCGGGCGACGGGCCGGTGGTCTTCGAGGACGGTGTCGGCTCGGTGATCTCGTTCGAAGGCGGGTTCTCCCGCTACCCGCACCAGGCCCGCAAGGCCGGGGCGACGGTGATCGTGGTCGCCACCAACGAGGCCTCCTACGGGCCGGATGCGCCCACTTCGGAGCAGTTCATCGGCATGACCCGGATGCGGGCGGTCGAGCTCGGAGTCCCGGTGATCCACGCCGCCGTCACTGGCATGTCCACCATCATCGACAACCAGGGCAGCTTCTCGGACATGACAGGGCTGGGTACGGAGGAAGTCCTCAGCGGTGAGCTCGGTGTCTCAGCCATGACACCGTTCATCACGATCGGGAACATGGTGATGTACCTGGCGGGGCTGCTCGGTCTCGCCACGTGGGCAAGACTCAGATGGGTGGTAGGTTCGGGCGCAATGCAATCGCCTGCCGATCCGATGAGATCGGATTCGGCGCCCCAATCGATCGAGGAGGACTGAGCAGATGACGCAGGCCCTGGAGAACCTGCTTCAGGAAGACCGGACGTTCCCGCCGGCAGCCGAGTTCACCGCCCAGGCGAACGGACAGCCGGGCATCCACGAGGAGGCGGCCACCGACTTCCAGGCCTTCTGGCACAAGGAGGCCCTGCAGCGAGTCACCTGGTTCACCGAACCGACCGAGATCCTCGACGACTCCAATCCGCCATTCTTCAAGTGGTTCAAGGACGGGCAGCTGAATGTCTCCTACAACTGCCTGGATCGTCACCTCGACGCTCATGGCGATCAGGTGGCCTATCACTGGATCGGCGAGCCGGGCGACACGCGCACACTGACCTACTCCAACCTGGCCAG
>DASSVE010000046.1:0-4452 GCA_035706345.1 Acidimicrobiia bacterium | reverse complement strand
CCCCGCCGAATGGCTCGCTTCTCTCGGCAACTCCGACAACCGTGTCGGCGACGAAGAGGAGTAAGACCCAAACCCTCAGGTAGTGGGTTCCGCATCCGGAACCAACCGTCTCGAGCAACAGAAGGAGGCTGCCCGCCCGGGCGGTCTCCTTCTTTGTGGAAACAGACGTTGACATGGGGCTTCGTCCCGTCTTGACTTCCGCGTCGCGGGGCGGTGGAAGGAACGAGGGACCCCGACGTTGCTCCCATCGAACGGTCGCAGAGATCCGAGACAGAGCGATCTGGCCAGGAAGATCGCCGAACGTCTCGCCGATGCCACCCCGACGCGCAAACGCTTCTCGTTCCGTGACAGCGTGCTCGTCGGTCGACTCATCTCCGGATCGATCATCCTGCTCGCTGTCGTCGCCGGAGTGGCGGTGGTGGCTCTCGGTGCCAATTGGGTGCTCGACAACTCCTCGCCGCCCACCACCCAGGTGCTCCTCGCCGGGAACGACGAAGACGACGAGCAAGACCCGGTCGTCTCCACGACGAGCCCCGGTGTCGCCGGGATCTTCGTGACCACCACCAGCGCGCCTGGAGGGCCGTTGATCCCTGGCGTGACCGGGGGATCGACCGGAGTGACCCTTCCCGGCCCGAGAAGCCCGCGTCCCAGGCCGGGCGCCACCCCGAGCACACCTGCGACCTCGAGCCCGACCGTCACGGTTGCCCCGCCCACGGTGACCAACCCCACTCAGGGCCCGACCACGACCCAGCCTCCGATCACCACGTCGACGAGCGCGGGCACCACACCTACGATCCCCACGACCAGCACCAGTCCGACCACGCCGAGTACCGATCCCCCCACGACGACCACGATGCCGCCCGAGCCGACCACGACGGCCCCCGATCCGCCCACAACCACCGCACCCTGATCTGATTTTGTACAGCGTGAAGTGGTGACGTAGAATCTGTATCGGTTCCCGACCCCATCCGCGGGCCTATCGGGAGCCAGTCGGGCGCACCCGCTGCGCCCGATACGCAAGGTTTCACAACAGGAACGGCCTGGGCCTGTGCCTCACGCCGCTTTCTCGCGTTAGGAGCAACATGCCGACGATGGAGCAACTTGTCCGCGAGGGCAGGAAGCCGAAGAAGAAGAAGGTCAAGACCGCCGGTCTTGCAGGTGCGCCACAGCGTCGTGGCGTCTGCACCCGCGTCTACACCGTCACGCCCAAGAAGCCCAACTCGGCGCTTCGCAAGGTGTGTCGTGTCCGTCTCTCTTCCGGCGTCGAGGTCACGGCATACATCCCCGGCGAGGGTCACAACCTTCAGGAGCACAGCATGGTCCTCGTCCGTGGCGGTCGTGTCCGCGACCTCCCGGGTGTCCGCTACAAGGTCATCCGAGGCGCTCTCGATGCCGCCGGCGTGCAGGATCGCAAGCAGGCCCGTAGCCGCTACGGATCGAAGAAGGCATCCTGAAATGCGCCGGGCCCCCGCACAGAAGCGAGCCGTCGAGCCGGACCCGGTATTCCGCAGTGTCCTGGTGAGCCAGGTCATCAACAAGGTCTTGCTCCAGGGCAAGAAGGACCTGGCCCGTACGATTGTGTACGACGCACTCGAGACCATCGAGCAGCGCACGAGCCAGGACCCGACCGTGGTCCTGAAGCGGGCGGTCGACAACATCCGGCCTTCGGTCGAGGTGCGCTCACGCCGGGTCGGCGGGAGCTCCTACCAGGTGCCGGTCGAGGTCAACCCACGGCGCCAGAACAGTCTGGCGATCCGGTGGCTGGTCAACTACGCACGGCAGCGTCGGGAGCCGACCATGTCGCTGCGGCTGGCCAACGAGATCCTCGACGCCTCGAACAACACCGGGGCGGCCGTGAAACGCAAGGAAGACGTCCACAAGATGGCGGAGTCCAACAAGGCCTTCGCCCACTACCGCTGGTAAGCGAGAAGACAAGACCTACCCGAACGTTCCCGCAGGCGGGCTCATAGATCCAGAGAGAGCTCGAACCGCAGGACGAGGGACGTTCACAAGTTCATAGCGAGCTGGAGTAGTAGAAGAAGAAATGAGCAACGAGAACGCGCTGCATCACCTTCGACAGGTGCCGCTGAGCCGTACCCGGAACATCGGGATCATGGCTCACATTGACGCGGGCAAGACCACCTTGACCGAGCGCATCCTCTACTACACCGGCCGCAACTACAAGATCGGTGAGGTCCATGAGGGCGCAGCCACCATGGACTGGATGGAGCAGGAGCAGGAGCGCGGCATCACCATCACCTCCGCCGCCACCACCTGTATCTGGCACGAGCACCTGATCAACATCATCGACACCCCCGGCCACGTCGACTTCACCGTCGAGGTCGAGCGCGCCCTCAGGGTCCTCGACGGGGCGGTGGCAGTCTTCGACGGCGTCGCCGGCGTGGAGCCGCAGAGCGAGACCGTGTGGCGTCAGGCCGACCGCTACGGCGTGCCCCGCATCTGTTTCATCAACAAGCTCGACCGGACCGGCGCCGACTTCTACTTCGACGTCGACTCCATCGTCGAGCGTCTCGGGGCCAAGCCCCTGGTCATGCAGCTGCCCATCGGCAAGGAAGCCGACTTCACAGGCGTGGTCGACCTCGTCGAGATGCGAGCACACGTCTGGAAGGGCGACGACGGCAAGGTCTGGGAGACCACCGACATTCCAGAAGACATGCTCGAGGAGGCCACCGCCTACCACGAGAAGCTGGTCGAGGCGGCTGCCGAGACCTCTGAGGAGCTGCTCGACGCCTATCTCGAGAATGGCGAGCTCACCGTGAAGGAGATCCAGCAGGGTGTCCGCATCGGGACCATCGCCAACGACTTCACCCCTGTTTTCTGTGGCAGCGCCTTCAAGAACAAGGGTGTCCAGCTGCTGCTCGACGCCATCGTCGCCTACCTGCCCAGTCCCGAGGACCTGCCCGACATCGTCGGGTTCAAGCCCGGCGACGAGGAGGTGGTGATCAAGCGGCGTCAGGACGACTCCGAGCCGTTCACCGCCCTCGCCTTCAAGATCATGAGCGACCCCCACGTGGGCAAGCTCACCTATTTCCGCGTCTACTCGGGGCACCTGTCCAAGGGCGACACCGTTCTCAACACCACCACCGGCCAGAAGGAGCGCATCGGGCGCATCCTTCGCATGCACGCCAACCACCGTGAGGACGTCGACGACGTCTTCGCCGGCGACATCGTGGCCGGGATCGGCTTCAAGAACACCACCACCGGCGACACCCTCGCCGATCCGAGCGCTCCCATCCAGCTGGAGTCGATGGAGTTCCCGGCACCGGTGATCTCGGTGGCGATCGAGCCCAAGACCAAGTCCGACGAGGAGAAGCTGTCCGCATCCCTGCACCGTCTCACCGAGGAGGACCCCACCTTCTTGGTCCGGACTGACGAGGAGACCGGCCAGACCATCATCTCGGGCATGGGCGAGCTCCACCTGGAGATCCTGGTGGACCGTCTCCTCCGCGAGTTCAAGGTCGACGCCGCGGTGGGCAAGCCCCAGGTCGCCTACCGGGAGACCATCCGCAAGGGCGTCGAGAAGGTCCAGTACAAGCATGTCAAGCAGACCGGTGGCAGGGGTCAGTACGCCGACGTGGTCATCAACCTCGAGCCCACCGGTCCCGGTGGCGGCTACGAGTTCGTGGACCAGATCAAGGGCGGCGCCATCCCGCGCGAGTTCATCCCCGCGGTCGACGAGGGCATCGAGGAGGCACTCGATCAGGGCATCCTCGCCGGTTACCCGTTGGTCGACGTGCGCGCCATCCTGGTCGACGGCTCCGCCCACGACGTCGACTCCTCGGAGATGGCGTTCAAGATCGCGGGTTCCATGGCCCTGCAGGAAGCGGCCCGCAGGGCTGGCGTCAAGCTCCTCGAGCCGGTGATGGATGTCGAGGTGACCACACCCGAGGAATACATGGGTGACGTCATCGGTGACCTCAACGCCCGCCGCGGCAAGGTCGAGGGCATGATGCAGAGGGGTAACAGCCAAGTGATCAAGGCCCAGGTGCCCATGTCAGAGATGTTTGGTTACGCCACGGACCTGCGTTCCAAGACGCAAGGCCGGGCCACTTACTCGATGCAATTCAATTCATATCAGGACGTGCCTGATTCGATCGCCGAAGAAATCGTGGCGCATCGTCGTGGTGAGGCGTGACGGGATCACGTTCGGAAGGAACTAGGAGAAAGCGCTAATGGCTAAGGCAAAGTTTGAGCGGACGAAGCCTCATGTGAATGTGGGGACGATGGGTCATATTGATCATGGGAAGACGACGTTGACGGCTGCGATTACGAAGACGTTGGCGGAGCGTCTTGGTGGGGACAATGTGTTTACGTCGTTTGAGAATATTGATAAGGCTCCTGAGGAGCGTGAGCGGGGGATCACGATTTCGATTTCTCATGTGGAGTATGAGACTGAGGCTCGTCACTATGCGCATGTGGATATGCCTGGTC
>DASSVE010000045.1:0-23351 GCA_035706345.1 Acidimicrobiia bacterium | reverse complement strand
GGGCGATGATGACCGCGGCCTCGGCGGCCTCCGCACCCTTGTTGGCCGACCCTGCACCGGCTCTCTCCAGCGCCTGCTCGTAGTCGTGGACGGCCAGGATGGCGTTCGTCACCGGTATCCCCCGGTCCAAGGAGACACGTGCGATCCCGTGTGTCGACTCTCTCACCACGATCTCGTAGTGATCGGTCTCCCCCTTGACCACGGTCCCGATGGCGACCACGGCGTCGCAACCCGATTCGGCCAGTTTCTGTGCCGCCAGCGGGATCTCCAGCGCCCCTGGGACCCTGACCAGTGTGACTTCCTCGACGCCCATCTCGTCGAGACGTCGCAGCGCTCCCTCGACGAGCCGATCGGTGATCTCCTGGTTCCAGCGGGCGGCGGCGATGCCGACATGGAAACCGGCGCCGGCGGGGCTTCCTTCGACGATCCGGGTCACGCAGTGTCCAGATCGAGCTCGTGGCCGAGCCGGTCGGCCTTCGCCCTCAGATAGCCGCGGTTCTCGTCATTGGCCGGCAGGGAGATCGGGATCCGCTCCTGGATGGATAGGCCGTAACCCTCGATGGCGGCTCTCTTCACCGGGTTGTTGGTGAGGAGGCGCATGGATCGAACCCCGATGTCGTAGAGGATCTGGGAGCCGACCCCGTAGTCGCGGCTGTCCACCGGGAGCCCGAGATTGACGTTGGCGTCGACCGTGTCGAAGCCCTCGTCCTGGAGACGGTATGCCGCCAGCTTGTGCAGCAATCCGATGCCCCGTCCCTCGTGGCCCCGGATGTAGAGGACGACGCCACGTCCCTCCTCGGCCACCATGGCGAGTGCGTAGTCCAACTGCTCCCCGCAATCGCAGCGCAGGCTTCCGAACACGTCTCCGGTGAGACACTCGGAATGGACTCTGGTGAGGACCCCTTCGCCGTCACCGATGTCACCCATGACGAGGGCGATGTGCTGGCGATCGTCGACGAGCGACCGGTACCCGACCGCCTTGAACTCACCGTGCCTCGTCGGAATGCGGGCCTCGACCACCTTCTCGACCAACTTCTCCGACTTGCGGCGATACTCGATCAGGTCGGCGATCGTCCCGATCAGCAGGCCGTGCTCCGCTGCGAACCGCTCCAGCTCCGGCAACCGGGCCACGGTCCCGTCGTCGTTCATCACCTCGGCCAGCACCGCCGCCGGGTACTTGCCCGCCAGTTGGGCGAGATCGACGGCGGCCTCCGTGTGCCCGGCGCGTTTGAGGACTCCGCCGGGGGCGTAGCGGAGCGGGTACATGTGGCCGGGCCGGGCCAGGTCGCTCGGCTTGGTCGACTTGTCGAGGACGGTGTGAATGGTCCGGCAACGGTCGGCGGCCGAGATGCCCGTGGTGGTTCCCTCTGCCGCGTCGATGGCAACGGTGAAAGCGGTGCGTCGAACGTCTGTGTTGTTGGCCACCATCATGGGCAGCTCGAGCTCGTCGAGGCGCTCCCCGATGATGGGGAGACAGATGATCCCGCTCGTGTAGCGGAGCATGAACCCGATGTTGTCGGGGGTGGCATCCTCGGCGGCGATGATCAGATCGCCCTCGTTCTCACGGTCGGCGTCGTCGACCATGATCACCATCTCGCCGCGCTGGATGGCGGCGATGATGTCTTCGATAGAGGCGAATCTCACTCGGTCAGAGTCCCTTCCGGAGAGAGGGCGGCGTCAACCATCCACCCTCAGCAGTCTCTCCACGTACTTGGCCAGGACGTCCATCTCCAGGTTCACCCTATCTCCCGCTTTTCGCGACCCCAGCGTCGTCACCTCAAGAGTATGCGGGATCAGGGCCACGGTGAACCCCTCGGCGGTCAGAGCGGCGACCGTGAGACTGACTCCGTCGATCGTCACCGATCCCTTCTCGACCAGGTAACGCAGCAGCGCCTCGGGGACCTGGACGGTCATGCCCACCCCGCCATCGGGGTCAGTGGCCACCTCGGTGACCGTTCCCACCCCGTCGACGTGGCCCTGGACGATGTGGCCGTCGAAACGGCCGCCGGCGGGCATGGGGCGCTCCAGATTGACCTGTCCCCCCACCTCCAGCTCACCGAGGTTGGTTCGTTGCAGGGTCTCAGGGACGATGTCGAGGGTCACGGTGTCGTCGCTCACCGAGACCGCGGTCAGACAGACCCCGTTCACTGCGAGCGAGGCGCCCACCGGAAGATCGCCCAGACCGGGTCCGGACAGCACGAGACGCCGCCCGGTCTCGGTTTCGGCCATGGCGGTGACCTCGCCAAGAGCCTCCACGATCCCCGTGAACATCAGGGCTTCTTCTCGAACTCGATCACGACGTCCCTTCCAACACTTTCCAAATGGACGAATTCCAGTTCGACGGCGTCGTCGATGGAGGCGAAGAACCCGTCCAATGGGGCCCGGCCGTTTCCACCTCCCATGCGGGCGCCGACATACACCACTCCCCGGTCGGCGAGGCCCGCCCGCCACCAGGCACCCGCCAGTGTCGGCCCGCCTTCGAGGAGGAGGTGCAGGTAGCCGAGGTCGGCCAGGGCGCGGGCCGTCTCCACCGGATCGGGGAACTCCTGACCCGGGACGGTGAGCAGCTCCCCTGACGGGATGTCGGGCTCGGACGAGGACACCACCACCGGATCCCGGCTCCAGATCCTTCTCTCGGTTGGGAGCGGCGACCTGCCTGCGATTACCACCGGCCGCGGCTGGGGGCCGTCGTATCCATCGATGCGGACATCCAGGGAGGGGTCGTCACGACGCAGAGTCCCCGCACCCACCACCACCGCGTCCACGGTCGACCTGAGACGATGAGCGTGGGCGCGGGCCTCCTCCGATGTGATCCATCGAGAGCTTCCGTCCTGCGCCGCCACGGACCCGTCGAGGGTCATGGCCCACTTCAAGGTGACCAGTGGCAGACCGGTCTTCCGGTGGCGGAAGTAGGCGGGATCGACTGCCCGGGCCGGCCCCTGATCCTCCTCGACCGTCACGTCGACACCGGCGTTGCGAAGCCGATCGATGCCGGCTCCTGAGACTCTGGAATCGGGATCTATGGCGCCGACCACAACCCGGGCGATCCCGGCCTCGATGAGGGCGTCGGCGCAAGGTGGGGTGCGGTGATGGTGGGCGCAGGGCTCAAGCGTGACGTACATGATCGCCCCCCGGGCCTTCTCGCCTGCCTGTTCCAGCGCTGCGATCTCGGCGTGTGGCGTGCCCGGACCTCTGTGAAAACCCTCGCCGAGCACCTCGCCGCCCCGATCGACCACGACCGCGCCCACCCGCGGGTTGGGATGGGTGTGGGGATGACGGTGGGCCAGCGCGATGGCCCTTTGCATGTGGGGGTCGTCGACCACCCGGTCAGCTTATGCAGTGCGCCGGTCGATCCGGTAGGTGGAGCCGGGCTGCTTCTTGGCGAACTCCTTCATCTCCACCGCGATCGCCGAGGCCTCCCACTGGGTGCCGATCTCGCGCACGTCTGTCGACGCCACTCCGAGCGAGAGCGATACCACGGGGAATGCGTAGCGCTCGCCACGCCGGTCGATGACTTCGATGTAGCCGCGCAGTGCGTCGGCGGTGTCGTAGAGATCGAGGATCCCGTCGTCGAACCGCTCGATGACCTCCTTGCAGAACGACTCGGCCATGGATGGGGGGATCATCGCCACGAAGTCGTCGCCGCCGATGTGGCCCACGAAGGCGCCGTCCATGCCCAGGCTGATGGCGGCGTCGGTGAAACAGCTACCGCAGAACCGGATCACCTCATCGCCTCTCATGAACCCGTAGTGGTCGTTGAAGGCCTTGAAGTTGTCGAGGTCGCCGTGGACGAGGGCGAACGGCCGGCCGTCCTGGATGCACGACTCGATCTCGGCGGTGATCTTGAAGTTGCCCGGGAGGCCGGTGAGAGGCGACAGGTCCCTGGCAGCCTGGGTGCGTCTCAGCACGGCGCGCACGCGGGCGGCCAGCTCGGTGATGTCGAAGGGCTTGGTGATGTAGTCGTCAGCGCCCAGCTCGAGACCCCGCACCCGGTCCTCGGGGAGACCGCGGGCGGTGAGGAGGATGATGGGGATGCTGGCGGTGGCCGCCTGGCTGCGCAGCCGGTGCAGGGCGGTGAGACCGTCCATGCGGGGCATCATGATGTCGAGGATGATGACGTTGGGCGGATTCGATGTCGCCTTCTGCAACGCATCCTCACCATCGACTGCAGTCTCCACCTCGAACCCGTCCAGCTCGAGGTTCACTTTGACCACAGTGAGAATGTCCGGATCGTCGTCGGCGACCAGAACTCTTTCACTCATCTGTCTCTGCAGCCCTTCTCAATGCGTCTACAGCTGCCGGCGGGTCATCGGCACGGAAGACTGCCGTCCCGGCCACGAGCACGGTTGCACCTGCTGACACGACCTGTCCGGCATTCTCCGGTGTGATACCACCGTCGACCTGAATATCGGCCCTCAATCCGTGTGACTCAACGAATTCTCTCGCCTCGCCGATCTTGGGCAGGACCTCGGGGATGAACCTCTGCCCCCCGTATCCAGGCTCGACCGACATGATCAGGAGGACGTCACATTCCTCCAGGTAAGGCGTGACCGCCGGCACCGGTGTGCCCGGGTTGATCACCAGGCCGAAAGCCAGGGAGTTGTCCCTGGCACGCTGCATTGCCCGGGTCGGGTCGGGCACCGCCTCGATGTGCACGGTGGCCTGATTGATGCCTGCTTTGGCCAGTTCGGGGAAATACGCATCGGGGTTGGTGGTCATGATGTGACAGTCGAAGAACACGTCTGTCACCCCACGCAGAGACTCGATCACCGGGATGCCGAAGGAGATGTTGGGGACGAAATGACCGTCCATGACGTCCAGGTGCAGCCAGTCGATCTTCGGCGCCACCCGGCCCACTTCGTCGGCGAGACGGGCGAAATCGGCAGCCAGCAGTGACGGGGCGATCTTGACGGGCACGTGGGGAGTCTATGACGTCACGAGACGTTGCCACCTTTGCGATGCAGGCCCCTCAACCAGTCCTCCCCGCTCATCGGATTGCGTCCCGGCGGCTGGATCGTGACCACCTCGATGGCCCCGTCACCGAGTCCCACGATCGGACGGTCCCCGACCGCCACCCAGGAGCCGGCAGCCATTTCGTGTGAAGCCGGACGGACGGCGAGGATCTTGTGAGGCGTCCCGTCGATCACGAGCGTGGCCCCCGGGACGGGCGCCAGGCCCCGCACCTGTGCCACGACGGTGTCGACGTCCGCGCTGGGGTCGATGACCCGATCCTCCGGCTCGATCTTCTCGGCGTAGGTGGCGCCCGCGTCGGTCTGGGGAACCGGCCTCAGCTCACCGGTGAGGTAGTCGGGGAGAACTTCGGCCAGTAGCCGGGCCCCGACCGTGGCGAGACGGTCCGTCAGGGTCCCGGCGTTGTCATCGGGAAGGATGTCGATCGCCTGGGCGGTGAGGACCGGCCCGGTGTCGAGGCCCTCCTCCAGGACGATGATGCTCACTCCGGTCATCGGGTCGCCGGCCATCAGGGCCCGGGCCACCGGTGCCGCCCCCCGCCATCTGGGCAGCAAGCTGAAGTGGACGTTGACGAAGCCGTGGGCCGGCTGCTCGAGTACCTCGGGGCGAAGGATCCTCCCGTAGGCCACCACCACACCGACGTCGAAAGGTCCGTGCTCCGCGATCCCCTCGGCCAGTTCGGCGCGGCTCTCCGGCTGGGCGACGGTGAGCCCGAGCTCGAGCGCGGCATTCTTCACCGGAGGCGGCACGGGTCGCCTGGATCGCCCCTTGGGCCGATCCGGCTGGGTGACCACGAGACCGATCTCCTGGGTTTGGTGCAGTGCCGTCAGGGTGGGGACAGCTTCCTCGGGTGTCCCCAGGAAGACGACACGGGCCATCAGTCCAGTCCCAGTGCCTTGTCGCGCAGCTCCTTGAGCGCCTTCTTCCTGACCCTCTTCGGGAGGACGTCGATGAGCAGGCCACCCTCGAGATGGGCTACTTCATGCTGCAGGACCCGGCCCATGAGACCGTCCCCGGCGTACTCGACCTCGTCCCCCTCCAGGTCGAGCGCCCGCACCCGGGCGAAGGCGGGGCGGGTGATCTCCCACCAGTACCCGGGCACCGAGAGACACCCCTCTTCCATCTCGACCTCACCGGCCAGCTCCACGATCACCGGGTTGATCATCACCCTCGGGCCCAGGTCGTCGTTGGCGTCGAAGACCGCGATCCGGCGGGAGATGCCGATCTGGTTGGCGGCGAGCCCGACGCCGGGGGCGGCGTACATAGTCTCGATCATGTCCCTGGCGAGTGTGCGCACGGCGTCGTCGATCTCCTCGATGGGTTTGGTCTCCAGCCGGAGCACCGGGTCACCGAATGTTCGGATCGGGTAGATGGCCATTTGGGCACGACAGGCTAGATCCCAGCCCGCGTATTCACGCTAACGACGACTCAACGACCCCTCACACGTCGATCGGGTCGACGTCCACCCGCACGGTCACCCCGGTGTCCCGCCATCGATGGACCAGGTCCCGCAGCTCGAGACGGGCCTTCCCCAGCTTCCCGGTCAGAAGCCAACGCATCCCTTCGTCGACCCGAACCGGCCCCATCGCCAGAGCGTCGGTCAGTCCCGCGAGGTCTGCGCCAGCGGTCTCGGGAACATGCCCACGGAGCTCCACCACGATCATCTCCGACGCCGGCGGCGCCCCCTCACGGGCACGGGCCACCAGGATCCGTTCCAGATACGGGATCGGGTCACCTCGCCTCATGGTCGTGACCAGGTCCGAGTCGGGGTGGGACGTCTGCAGCATGAGACGTGACCCCGGCCGGTCGTCGACCGCCAGGGCGAGACGGGCCAGCTGCCGGAGGGCGTCCTCGGTCGTCCGATAGCCGGTACCGATCAGCATGCCGTCGACATCGGCGGCAACAGCCAGGTCGACTCGGGGCAGACCGGCGAGATCACGCTCGGTGCCGATGGTGACGGGTTTCCCGTCGGCGGGATGGACGGCGGCCGTACCGGGGCCGATCCGGCGATCGAGCTCGCTGACCAAACGCTCCGGGATGGTCCCCATCTCCTCGAACTCCGACCCACCGCACTTGCGGCACGCGGCGGCGGGATGACCGCAGCGGGGGCAGACCTCGACACGGGCGAGCCGGGTGCCACACCGTGAGCAGGTGCGGAGCGCCCGGCAATTGGTGCAGCGCATCGATCCGAACCCCACTCTGCGATGGGTGTAAACGAACACCCGCCCGCCCCTCTTGGCGGTGGCGGCGATGGCTGCCACCGACCGGTCGGAGAGGAACCCGGAGCCGGGCTGGTCCTGGGATCGGTCGACCACCTCCACGAGCGGCCAGGCACGGTTGCCCACCCGTACCACCTCGGCTCCGGCGGAGAGCAGCTCCACGCTGGGTGTGGGCCCGAAGAACACCACGTTGAACCCTTCTAGACGGCTCCTCGTCCTGAGCACCTCCCGGACGTGGATCGTGGGTGTCTGCCGGTCCTTCATCGCCCTCCGGCCCTCCTCGAGCACGACAGCCATCCCCAACCCCTCCACCATCCAGGTGGCCGTCTTCGGTGTGCCCACGACGAGACGGGGTGGGGATTGGGCCATCTCCCACGCCTTCGTGTCCGACCTGTCAGCGTCACCGGTGGCCGCGGCCGCGATCCTGCCCCAGATCTGGGTGGCGGCGTCTCCGATCAGACTCACCTCGGCAGCCGAGGCGGCGATCACCAGGACCGAGCGCCCCGACGCCAGCACCGGCCCGATCGCTTCCAACCAGTCGAGCGTCCTCCAGTTGCCAACCAGCGCGACCATCGGTGCCCTGGTTCCCGTGGCGGACCTGGAGGCGATCGTGCTGATCGGATGGTCCCGTGGCGCGATCGAGGGAGGGTCGATCGGGTCGGGGATGGTGCGAGGGAGGTTGGGAGGAGTGCTTCTCGCCAGCACCGTGGAGACGGGGGCGACGTAGTGACGGGCCGTCCACAGCAGTCCCTCCAGCAACGGCTGGTCGAAGACCGGCTTGGCGCCTGAGATGCCTGCGATCTCTTTGAGGTTGCCCTCGCGCTCGCCGGCGATCTCGACCACCCATCCGCGCACGCGGCGCCCTGACAGGGGAACCCGGACGATCGAGCCGATGGCGAGGTCCGGGCTCAGATGCTCCGGGACCGTGTACCAGAAGCCATCGTCGACCGCGAACGTGGCAACGTCGGGGACGACTCGCGCCGTCCGGTTCACACCCCGGCTTCGGCTTTGATCTCGTCGACCTTGTCGAGTTGCTCCCAGCTGAACTCAGGACGACCGAAGTGCCCGTAGGCGGAGGTGGCCGCGAACACCGGCTGGGTCAGCCCCAACTGGCGGATGATCGACGCGGGCCGGAAGTCGAACACCTTCTCGACGATCGCCTCGATCTGGATCGGGTCCATTTGCTCCGTGCCGAAGGTCTCGACGTGGATCGAGAAGGGCTCGGGCTGGCCGATGGCGTATGCCAACTGGATCTCGAGACGTCTGGCCACACCGGCGGCTACCAGGTTCTTGGCAGCCCACCTCGCGGCATAGGCAGCGGAGCGATCCACCTTGGTCGAGTCCTTGCCGGAGAAGGCGCCGCCACCGTGACGGGCAAAACCGCCGTACGTGTCGACGATGATCTTGCGCCCCGTGAGCCCGGTGTCCGCCACTGGCCCGCCGACTTCGAAGTTGCCGCTCGGGTTGAATATGAAGTCGAGACGGTGGGACAGAAACTCCTCGGGTAGGACGTGTTTGACGACCAGCTCGAAGATGTCGTCCTTCATCGCCGCCTGTGACTGACCGGGCGCGTGATGTGTCGAGATCAACACCTTCTCCACCGCGACCGCGGTGTCGTCCTCGTACTTCACCATCACCTGGGTCTTGCCGTCGGGACGCAGATAGTCGACAACCTTCTTCTTACGCACTTCGGCCAGTCGCTCGGCGAGACGATGAGCCAGCTGGATGGGCACCGGCATGTAGGAGTCGGTGTCCTCGACGGCGAATCCGAACATCAGACCCTGATCCCCGGCGCCGAGCTCGCCTCCATCGGCGCCACCATCGACGCCCTGGGCGATGTCCGGGCTCTGCTCGTGGACGTAATCCAGCACCTCGACAGTCGACGCCGCGAAATCGGCATCGAAGCCGTCGTACCCGATGCGCTCGATGGTCTCTCGGACGATGCTCTCGATGTCCAACTCGTGGCCGATTCGGACCTCCCCGCCCACGACGGCGAGCCGAGTGGTCACGAAGGTCTCACAGGCGACCCGGGAATTCGGGTTGAGTCTCAGGGCCGCGTCGAGGACGGAATCGGAGATGGCGTCGGCGACCTTGTCGGGATGTCCTTCGGTTACGGACTCGGAGGTGAAGTAGTAGGTGCGCATCCGGTGGCGAGGTTAACCCTTCGCCTCGAGTTCATCCACGATGCGGTCGAGCAGCCGGGCAGCGACTTGTTCCTTGCTGAGGACGGGCCACGGGTCGGTCTGGCCGGTGGGGTCGATCACGACCACCCGGTTGGTGTCGGTGCCGAACCCGGAGCCGGGCTCGGTCACGTCGTTGTAGACGAGGAGGTCGACTCCTTTCGTCTTCGCCTTCTCGATCGCCCGGTCGACGCCCCCGGTCTCGGCGGCGAACCCGACCAGATAGGGACGGGGCTCGCGTGCGGCGAGGGAGGCGAGAATGTCGGGATTCGGCTCGAGCTGGATCGAATCGAGGCCTTCTGACCTTGCCAGCTTGGTCGTGGCCGGCGAGGCCGGGCGGAAGTCGGCGACCGCCGCGGCCATGACTGCGATCTCGGCATCGACACCGGAAACCGCATCCAGCATCTCCTGGGCCGTCTCCACCGGGACCACCTTGACCGAAGGGAGAACGGTCAGGTCCGAGGTGGTGACCAGGGTCACCGACATGCCCCTCCGGGCCGCCTCGTTGGCGATGGCGTGACCCATCTTCCCACTCGAGCGGTTGCCCAGGAAACGCACAGGGTCGACCGGCTCCCGGGTCCCACCTGCGGTGACCAGGATCGATCTGGACATGCCCGAGGGAACCAGCAACCGCTCGATCGCCTCCAAGATGTCGTCTGGCTCGGCAACCCGGCCCACGCCGGTGTCGCCGCCGGCGAGCGACCCGGTCTCGGGACCGATCATGTGGTAACCGAAGCCGTGCAGCGTCTCGATGTTGCGACGTGTCGCCGCGTGCTCCCACATCTCGGTGTGCATGGCGGGCGCCACGAGGACCGGACCGGTGTAGGCGAGGATCGTCGCCGACACCAGGTCGACGGAGAGGCCGTTGGCGATGCGGGCGATGGTGGCCGCGGTCGCCGGCGCCACCACGATCAATTCAGCCCAACGGGCCAGCTCGGTGTGCGGCGATACCGACTCGTCACCGAAAAGGGTCGTGTGGGGCTGGTAGCCGGTGATGGCGGCAAAGGTCTGTGGCCCCACGAACTCGTGAGCCGACTCCGTCAGTATCACCCTGACGTCGGCATCGAGCTCGACCAGCCGACGCGCCAGATAGGCGGTCTTGTATGCGGCTACACCCCCGGTGACGGCGAGCAGGACCCGCCGACCGCCGAGCATCTATTCCTCGACAGTCTCCACCGCCACCTTGCCCTGGGCGATCTCCTCCATGGCGATGGTCAGTGGCTTGCGGGACAGCGAGTGCACCTGTGGGGGCACGAACTCGCCGTAGCCGACACCGAGCTGATGGAAGTAGCTGTTGATCTGTCGGGCTCGGCGCGAGGCGACGACAACGGTGGCGAAACGGTTGCCGATCTGGTCGATGACGTCTTCGATCTTCATGGTTTCCTTTGGGGTGACCGGAGACATCAGGTTACCTCATGGGGTCGCTCATTCCAGATCGGGCGCGTACATAGTCGACGATGCGTTCCACCACCTCGTCGATGGTGGCGTTGGAAGTGTCCACCACCAGGTCGTAGTGACCGTGGTCGGTGTAGTCCAGGCCGTAGTACTCCAGATAGCGCTTGCGCTCTGACTCCGTTCGCGCGGCGATGGCGCGCTCGGTGTCCTCGAGGGTCACGTTCTCGTGCTCGCTGCCTCTTTGCGCTTCGTAGATCCGGCGCGCCGCCACCGCAGGGTCGACTTCGAGAAAGACCTTGATCGAGTCGGGGATGAAGTGCCATCCGAGCCGGGCGTCCATGACGAAGTTGTCGCGCTCCCGGGCCAGACGCATCGTCCGGGCGTCGATCTCCCGGTCGATGTCCTGGCGCTGCTCAGCGGCCCGTGACAGCTCCAGGATCGAGATTCCACGCTCGGCGGCCATCTCTCGCATGAAGTCGCCAGCCGAGACATGATCGAGCCCCAGCTCTTCGGCCACCCGGGAGGCCACCACACTCTTGCCGGACCCCGGCCGGCCCGAGATGGTGATGATCACTCAGGAGAACTCTTGGATCAATGCTTCCTTTTGCTTCTCACCGAGACCGCGAATGCGACGATTTTCGGCAATGCCCAGGGACTCCATCAGACGCTTGGCCTTGATCTTTCCCGTCCCTGGCATCGCTGCGATCAAAGACTCGACCTTGAGACCTCCGAGAAGCTCCTCGCTCTCGGCCCGCTTGAACAGGTCAGAGAGCCTGAGCGAGCCGGTCTTGAGCAGCTCCTTGACCTCGGCGCGAACCCGGCGCGCTTCGGCAGCCTTCTCCAGCGCCGCTTTCCTCTGTTCCTCGGTCAACTTCGGTGGTTGCGCCATTCCTCCTCCTAGGTGGGGATGCCGACACGTCGACCATAGCCCCCGCTCAGCTCACATTTGTGGCGATGGAGGCAACGATTTCGCGGGTGGCGGCAACGGGATCCGGAGCGCGTGTTATGGGTCGCCCGATGACGAGATAGTCGGCACCGTCGGCGACGGCGCGCTCTGGCGTGGCCACTCGTTTCTGATCGTCTGTGGTCGATTCCTGGGGACGTACCCCCGGGGTGAACACCTTCAAACCCGGTTGCACCCTCTTGACCAGCCCGATCTCGCTTGGAGAGCACACCAGACCCTCGACACCGGCCTCCTGACCGATGGCTGCCAACCTCGACACGTACTCCCCCAATTCGGTCGTCACCCCGATCGCGGGCAGGTCCTGGGCGGACAGGGACGTCAAAAGCGTCACCGCCAGCACTCCCTCCCCTTCCATCCCGCGTGCTGCCGCCTCTGCCATCTCGACACCGCCGGCGGCGTGGATGGTCACCCAGCGGGCCCCAGCGTCCTTGATGCGCCGTGCCGACCTCTCCACGGTGTTCGGGATGTCGTGCAGCTTGGCGTCGGCGAACACGGGCCGGCCCAGCGCGGCGATGGTCTCGATCGCGGTCGGGCCTGCCGCCATCAAGAGCTCCATCCCCACTTTGAATCCTCCGACCTCGTCGGCGAGCCGGCCGGCCATGGCTTCCGCTTCGGCCAGGGTGGGGAAGTCCAGGGCGACGATGATCGGGTTCACCATGGCCGCACCGATCCCACGACTTCGTCGACCTCGTCGACACCGAGACGGGTCATCTCCACCCGGAGCTCTTTGATGATCCGGGCCCCGGCCCTTGGCTCGGCGAAGTGGATCGTCCCTGCCTCGACCGCCCGGGCACCCGCCATCAGGTACTCGACAACGTCACGTCCGGTGCTGATGCCGCCACACCCGACGATGGGCAGATCGGGCAGGGACTGGGCCACCTCGTAGACGCAACGCAGCGAGATCGGCTTGAGACCCGGTCCCGAATATCCGCCCACCCCGCCGCTCAGCAGAGGTCGCCGATCGTCGAGCGAGATCCCAAACCCGAAAGCCGTGTTGGTGAGCACCACGAAGACGGCGCCGGCCCGCTGGCACGCCGCCGCCACTTCCACGATCTTCGGGGTGTTGGGCGAGAGCTTGGCCCCCACGGGGAGACCGGTGGCCGAGGTGACCGCCTCCACCACCTCCCGGCTCCGTCCGGGATCGAAGGAGAACATCTCTCCGTCCTCGAGGTTGGGACAGGACAGGTTGACCTCGACGGCGGCGACACCGGTCGCCTCGAGCCCCTTGGCCACCATGGCGAAACCCTCGGGCTCATGTGCCACTGCCGACCCCCAGACCGGGACTTCCGACCCGGCGATCTTCTTCTCCATCGTCTCGGACCATGCCTCGATCCCGGGGTTCTGAATCCCGATGCCGTTCAGCATCCCGACCGGGATCGGGGCCAGTCTCGGCGCCGGCCGGCCCTCCCATGGCTCGGGCGCCACCGACTTGGCCACCGCGGCCCCGTAAACCGACGTGTCGGCCGTCTCCGCCCACTCCCATACCGAGCCCACGGTGCCCGAGGCTGCCACCAGAAGGCTCCTCAGCCTGATGGGGCCCAGTTGGGTGGTCAGGTCGTGCGATGCCATTCCTGGAGGCTCCTCGGCTTGTTGATGGCACCCGGGCCGGCCCGGAGGCTCCGGGCCACGGCCAGACCGCCCTGCACGGTGGTCACGCACGGTATGTGGAGACGACGGGCGGCCTGCCGGATGGTGATCCCGTCGTGGCGGGCCCGCCCACCACGGGGTGTGTTCACCACGAGATGCACCTCGCCGTTGGCGAGTCTCTCCCCGATGTCCCGCGGGCCCTCACCGACCTTGTTGACCACCTCGGCCTCGATGGCGTGGTGTCGCAGGTAGCGGGCAGTTCCCGAGGTGGCGATCAGTTCGAAACCGAGCATGGTGAAGGCTTGGGCCACGGCCAGCCCGACCGGCTTGTCCCGGTCGGCGAAGGAGAGGAAGACCCGCCCTCTGTCGGCCAGGACGTTCCCGGCAGCGAGGAGAGCCTTGCCGTATGCCACTCCGACGTCGGGGCCGATGCCCATGACCTCGCCCGTCGCCTTCATCTCCGGACCGAGGATGTTGTCCTCCTCGGGGAACCGGTCCCAGGGGAGCACGGCGTCCTTCACGGCGACGAAGCTCTCCTTGGGCTCTTCGGGGACCAGACCCTGCTCTCGAAGCGAGGAGATGGTCGATCCCATCATCACCCGGGCGGCGATCCGGGCCAGTGGCATGGCTTTTGCCTTCGAGATGAAGGGCACGGTTCTGCTGCCCCGTGGGTTGGCCTCGAGGACGTAGACCTCGTCGCCCTTGACCGCGAACTGGATGTTGATCAGACCCCGCACGTCGAGGGCACGAGCCAGCTCGTTGGTCCCCCGCATGATCTCCTTGAGGGCCTCGTCGGAGATGGTGGGAGGAGGGGTGACACACCCCGAGTCGCCGGAGTGCACCCCGGCCTCCTCGACGTGTTCCATGATGCCGCCGATCAGCAGCTCGGAGCCGTCGAACACCGCGTCCACGTCGACCTCCACGGCCGACTCGAGGAACCGGTCGATGAGGATCGGGTTGGAGGTCACCTCGGGGTCGCCTTCCCCGTAGATCTCCCGGACGTAGCTGCCCAGCTCCTCGAGGCTGTAGACCACCTTCATCTTCCGCCCGCCGAGGACATACGAAGGGCGCACCATCACCGGCAGACCGATGTGGTCGACCACCTCCTGGGCGTCGGCGGCCGACGAGGCGCTACCCGCCGCCGGCTGCATCAGACCCAGGTTGCGGCAGATCTCGGCGAACTGCTCACGGTTCTCGGCCATGGCGATCGAGGAGGGCGAAGTCCCGGCGATCAGAACCCCCTCCCTCTCCAGTGCTTCCGCCAGGTTGAGCGGTGTCTGACCGCCGAGCTGGACGACCACGGCCACCGGCTTCTCGGCATCGATGACTCCGAGGACGTCCTCCACCGTCAGTGGTTCGAAGTAGAGCCGGTCGGAGGTGTCGTAGTCGGTCGAGACCGTCTCGGGGTTGCAGTTGATCATGACCGTCTCGAACCCGGCGTCGCGCAAGGCGAAGCTGGCGTGAACACAGCAGTAGTCGAACTCGATGCCCTGCCCGATGCGGTTGGGCCCGGAGCCGAGGACGACCACCCGCGGCTTCTCGGCCGGCAGCACCTCGTCTTCGTCCTCGAAGGTCCCGTACATGTATGGCGTGTTGGCCTGGAACTCGGCAGCGCAGGTGTCGACGGTCTTGTAGGTGCGAGTGATCCCGGCCCGCAGCCGTCGGGCCCGCACTTCAGACTCCGGGAGCCCCCAGAGGAACCCGATCTGGCGGTCGGAGAACCCGATCCGCTTCGCCTCGCGGAGCAGGTCGTCGTCCTGTCGGAGCTCGAGGTCGTGTCGGACCTCCACGATCTCAGCCATCTGGTCGACGAACCAGGGGTCGACCATGGAAAGCGTCGCCACCCTGTCGACGTCCCAGCCGCGGCGGAGCGCCTCCCCGATTGCGTAGATCCGGTCGGGTGTGGGGATGGCCGCGGCTCCCTCCAACTCTTCGTCGGCCATGGCCACCAAACCGGTCTCGGCCGGGTCGGCGTTGAGACCACCGCGGCCGTTCTCCAGGCTGCGCAGCGCCTTTTGCAGCGCTTCGGGGAACGTCCTCCCGATGGCCATCGCCTCGCCGACACTGCGCATCGACGTCCCGAGCTTGGTGGACGCCGAGGGGAACTTGGCGAAGTCGAAACGGGGCACCTTGACCACGACGTAGTCGAGGGCGGGCTCGAACGAAGCCGGTGTCGCCTTGGTGATGTCGTTGGCGATCTCGTCGAGGGTGAATCCCACGGCCAGCAAGGCCGCGATCTTGGCGATGGGGAACCCGGTCGCCTTGGAAGCCAGGGCCGAGGATCGGCTCACCCTCGGATTCATCTCGATCACCAGCCGTCGCCCCGTGGCCGGGTCGACGGCGAATTGGACGTTGGATCCGCCGGTCTCGACTCCGATCGCCGCCAGTATGGCGATGCCGTCGTCACGCATCTCCTGGTACTCACGGTCGCTCAGGGTCTGGATCGGCGCCACCGTGATCGAATCGCCGGTGTGGACACCCATCGGGTCCAGGTTCTCGATGGAGCACACGATGACGGCATTGCCGAGCCGGTCCCGCATGACCTCGAGCTCGTACTCCTTCCAGCCGAGCACCGACTCCTCGACGAGGATCTCGTTCACCGGGGAGGTGTCCAGACCATGGCTGGCGACGGCGAGGAACTCCTCTTCGTCGTAGGCGATCCCCGTTCCGCCCCCTCCGAGGATGAAGGAAGGCCGGACCATCACCGGGTAACCGATCTCGGTGGCGATCTTGATCGCCTCGTTCATTGAGCGGGCATAGCCGGCACGGGGCACCTCCAGCCCGATCGCCTCCATCGTCTCCTTGAACAGACCCCGGTCCTCGGCCCGCTCGATGGCGTCCAGGCCGGCGCCGATCATCTCGACCCCATGACGCTCCAGGACCCCGCGTCTGGCCAGTTGCGAGGCCACGTTCAGGGCGGTTTGGCCACCGAGGGTGGGGAGCAGGGCATCCGGTCGCTCCCGGGCGATGATCTCCTCCACCATCTCCGGGGTGATCGGCTCGATGTAGGTGGCGTCGGCGAACTCGGGGTCGGTCATGATGGTGGCCGGGTTCGAGTTGACCAGGATCACCCGGTATCCCTCGGAGCGGAGCACCTTGGCGGCCTGTGTTCCCGAGTAGTCGAACTCGCAGGCCTGGCCGATCACGATCGGGCCCGACCCGATGAGGAGGATCGAGCGGATGTCGCGGCGTCCTGGCATCAGCGGCTCTCCTCGATCAGGGCGGTGAAACGGTCGAAGAGCGGAGCGGCGTCACGCGGACCGGGGGCGGCCTCGGGGTGGTACTGCACCGAGAACACCGGGTGCTCCTCGAGGACCATGCCCTCGAGGGTTCCGTCATTGAGGTTCTGATGGGTGGGTCGCACCGAGCCGAATGGCGTCTCGACCTTCTCGGGCAGTAGGTCGGGCCCGGCCAAACCCTCCCTGACCGGGGGCTCCCGGTCTGTGAGGGCCCACAGGTCGACGGCAAACCCGTGGTTCTGGGCTGTGATCTCGACCTGACCGTCGGCGAGACGACGCACCGGGTGGTTGCCGCCGTGGTGCCCGAAGGGGAGCTTGAAGGTCCGGGCGCCCACTGCCAGCCCCAGCACTTGATGACCCAGGCAGATGCCGAACAACGGTCGTTGCCCGATCAGGTCGCGCAATGTCTGCGTGGCCGTGTGCAGTGGCTCGGGGTCGCCCGGCCCGTTGGACACGAACACCCCGACAGGGTCGTGTGACAGCACGTCGTCGGCCGAAGCCGATGCAGGGAGCACCTGGACGTCGAAACCGCGTCGGGTCAGGTTGGACAGGATGTCCCGCTTCATCCCGAGATCGATCGCCACCACCAGACCCTTCTGCTCCTCCCCCGTCGCCTCGAGGCGGTAGGGCTCCGGAGTCGTCACCTGGGTTGCCAGATCGCGTCCTTCCATCGTGGGCGCCCCGGCGGCGATGGCCCTCAACTCGGTCTCCGACACCCCCGACCCCATGGCGACAGGCATCGCCCCCCGATCCCGGATGTGACGGGTGAGCCTCCTGGTGTCGATGTCGGCCACCGCCACCAGTTCGTGATGCCGGAAGTACTCGGCGAGGCTGCCCTCCGATCTCCAATTCGAGTGCCGGCGGCTCAGGGACCTCATCACGAACCCGGACACCGCCGGCCGCGCCGACTGCTCGTCGGCGACGTTGATCCCGTAGTTGCCGATGTGCGGCGAGGTCATCACCACCACCTGCCCGGCATAGGAGGGGTCGGTCAGGATCTCCTGGTAGCCGGTCATCGAGGTGTTGAACACCGCCTCGCCGGTGGTGACCCCGTCGACACCCACCGACTTGCCGGTGAACACCTCGCCATCGGCGGTGATCAGGAGGGCTGGTCTAACACTCACACCGGCTCCTTCTCCCGAGAGTGGACGACCATCCCCTCGAAGACCGTGGCCCGGACGCGGCCGGTCATCTCCTGCCCGAGATACGGGCTGTTGGCCGACTTGGACGAGAACGAGTCGACGACCCATGGAGCCTGGGGGTCGAAGACGACCAGGTTGGCCATGACACCGGTCTCGACGGGCCGGCCGTGGTCGGCGAGGCCGAGCAGGCGGGCCGGTTCGGTGGACAGGGCTGAGAACAACCGGTCGCGGTCGCTCAGCGCCATCCAGGTGGCTGCGGCGGCGGTCTCGAGACCGATGACACCGCGGGGCGCCGCCTCGAACCCGACTTCCTTCTCGTCGGCCCGATGCGGGGCGTGGTCGGTGGCCACGACGTCGATGATCCCGGTTCGCAGTGCCTCGACCAGCGCCACCCGGTCCGATGTCTCCCGCAATGGGGGGTACATCTTGAAGTTCGGATCGAGGTCGCCGAGCCGGGTCTGGTCGAAGCTGAGATGATGCGGTGTCACTTCGGAGGTCACCGGCAACCCGGCCCTCCTTGCCTCCTCGAGAAGGACCACGGTCTCAGCGGACGACACGTGCTGGCAGTGGTACCGGGCGCCTGTTCTCGACACCAGCTCCAGGTCTCGGGCCACCACGTCGGTCTCGGCTCGGGTGGGGAGACCGGCGACCCCGAGCTGTCGCGACATCGGGCCGTCGTGCATTTGACCGCCCCTGGTGAGCGTGTTGTCTTCGGCGTGTTGCGCCACGAATGCGCCCGGCAGCGAGGCGATTCGGCCCATGATCTCCTCGAGGACGACGGAGTCGGCCACCGAGTCCCCGTCATCGGTGAACAACCTGACCCCCAGTTCGTAGAGAGCCTCCAGATTGGTCGGCTGCCTTCCGGCCCGGTCCACGGTCAGGGCGGCGGAGGGGACGACTCGCACCAGGCCGACTTCGGCCGCTCTGGACATCGTCGATCGCACCACTTCGACGCGGTCCAGTGCCGGGTCGGTGTTGGGCATCGCGGTGATTGCAGTGAAACCCCCGGCGGCTGCCGCCCGCGTTCCGGTGACGATGTCCTCTTTCCAGGTCTGTCCCGGGTCCCTCAAATGCGTGTGCATGTCGACGAAGCCGGGGCCGACCAGACAGCCCGTGGCCTCGATCTCGGAGTCTCCGGACAGCCCGGTGCCGAGGGCTGAGACCCTGTTGCCCACCATGGCGACGTCGAGGATCTCCCAACCCGCCGGAGTGAGGACCTCGCCGCCTTTGAGGACGATCATCCGCTCACCCCGCCGAGAGCACTGAGCACGGCCATCCGGGTCGGCACCCCGTTGCGGACCTGCTCGAGGATCAGGGAGCGGGGCGAGTCGGCCACCTCCTCGGCCAACTCGACACCACGGTTGAGCGGGCCCGGGTGCATGATGACCGCTTCTGGGTGGAGACGGGAGGCGCGCCGGGCGTCGATGCCGAAACGGGTGATGAAGCCGTCGTCGATGACCCCACCACGCTCGGTCTGCACCCGCAACAGGTAGACGACGTCGACATCGGCGAGCAGTGCGTCGAGGTCGGACGTGGTCGCCAGCGTCGTGTCCACGATCATCCAGTCCTCGGGCCCGACCAGGGTCACCTCGGCGCCCAGGGCAGGCAACAACCCTGTGAGACTGCCTGCGACCCGGGAGTGGACGATGTCGCCGACCACGGCGACTCTGAGACCCTCGACCCGCCCGAAGTGGCGGTACAGGGTGACCGCGTCCAGCAGCGCCTGCGTCGGGTGCTCGTTGACTCCGTCACCGGCGTTGATCGTCGCCAGCCCGGTCCACTCTGCTGCCATCTGCGGCACGCCTTCGCGTGAGTGGCGGACTACGAGGATGTCTGCGCCGATGGCGGAGACCGTGAGCAGCGTGTCGCGGAGACTCTCCCCCTTGGCGGACGACGAGGTCTCCGGGAAGAAGGTGACGACGTTTGCTCCCAGACGCTGGGCGGCGAGATCGAAGGAGAGACGGGTGCGGGTCGATGGCTCGAAGAACATGTTGGTGACACAGAGGCCCTGGAGTGAGGGCGGAACCTGGTTGCCCTCGTCGAGCGTGGCCCGGATGGACGCCGAGGTCTCGATCAATGCCTCCAGATCGGCTCTGCCCATCGACCTGACACCGAGGAGGTTCTTCATGTGACCGGCACCTGTGACTTGACGATGAAGACCCCTTCGCTCCCGTCGCTCTCCATCAGCATCACCTGCACCCGCTCCTCACGCGACGTGGGCAGGTTCTTGCCGATGTAGTCGGCCCGTATCGGCAGCTCCCTGTGACCACGGTCGATGAGGACGGCCAATTCGGTGCTCCGGGTACGGCCCAGGTCTGAGAGGGCATCGAGCCCGGCCCGCACCGTGCGACCGGTGTACAGCACGTCGTCGACGATGATCACCTCGCGGTCGTCGATCGACACGGGGATGTGGGTCTCCCTCGAGGGGATGTCGTCACGAAGGTCGCGATCGTCGCGGTAGAGGCCGATGTCCAGAGAGCCCACTCCCACGTCGTGGCCCTCGAAGGTTCCGATGGTCTCCCCGATCATGCGGGCCAGGATCGCGCCGCGGGTGTGGATCCCGACCAGGACCACGTCGTGAGCGCCACGGTGCTTCTCGATGATCTCGTGGGAGATGCGTCGGATGACGCGTCCGATGTCGTCACCCGTCATTACCTGTGGCAAGGTCTTCCTTTCCGGCCTCGCTGGACCGCGTTTAAAGGCGCGACATGACCATAACCGGCCGACGGCGTTGTTGCTAGCTCTCCCGGATCGTCCGTGCCAGCGTGGCCAGCACGCCGTTGACGAATGAGGAGGATCTCTCGGTCGAATAGGTCTGCGCCAGACGCACGGCCTCCGAGATCACCACCGCGGTGGGAGTCATCGGGTCGCTGAGCAGCTCGTAGAGCCCGATGCGGATGATGTTCCTGTCTATCACCGGCATGCGGGCCACACTCCAGTGCTCCGCCACGGACTCGATCATCTCGTCGAGCTCGTCGAGATTGCTGACTACGCCCTCCACGATCGCCCCGGCCCGCCCCCCGATGTCGGAGGCGAGCTCGCCCCTGGTCTCGAACTCGTAGAGACGCTCCAGGGCCAGGTCCCGGGGCTCGACGGTCACATTCACCCCTATGGTCGACGCCACCGCGATGGCCAGCTCGGCCCCCAGGACTTCGTCAGGGGCATCCGGCTCATCACGCGCTCTGAGCACCGCCTGTACCTCTTCCAGGGGGCGTTCCAGGACGGTGGCGAGGTCTCGGGCTGTGATCCGGGCTGGGATGATGGTCACCGACCCCGGGTCGGTCATACCCGGGTCAGGTACTCACCGGTTCGGGTGTCGACCTTGATGCGGTCGCCCTGCTCCACGAACAACGGGACCTGGACCTCGATCCCGGTCTCCACTTTGACTCCCTTGGTGGCGCCGGTCCGGGTGTCGCCTTTGACCCCTGGCTCGGCGTAGGTCACTTCCAGCTCCACAGACGCCGGCAGCTCGACACCGATGGGAGTGCCCTGGTACATGGGCAGGATCACGGTCATCCCGTCCACCAGGTAGCCGGCCGCATTCCCGACATCCTCGCGGCTGAGGACGATCTGTCCGAAGTCGGTGAGGTTCATGAAGTGGAATCCCAGGTCGTCGCTGTAGAGGAACTGATGCTCGGAGCGGTCGATGATGGCCTGAGTCACGTCCTCGTCGGCGCGAAATGTCCGCTCCATGACCTGACCGGTCTCGAGCTTCTTGAGCTTCATCTTCACGAACGCCCTGCCCTTGCCCGGCTTCACGTGCTGGTACTCGACGATCGAGAACAGGCCGTCCTCCAGGTGGAGGGCCATGCCCGGGCGTACGTCGTTGGTGCTGATCATCCTGTTCCTAGGTCAGTTGCCGACGGGACGGTACCCGTGGCTAGAAGCCTATGGCAGCCAACCCCAGTTCGATGTCTGCCGGGTCGACGTGGGTGAGGACGGGCTCCTCGATGTCCGCCAGCAGCACCATCCGGGCGCCCCCGGAGTCCCGCTTCTTGTCATGCCCGAGCAGGTCGAGCACACGTGCCAGCTCCAGACCGCGGACCTCGATCGGAAGACCGATCGCCTCCAGGGTGGCGGCCACTTCCTGGGCACGGGGGAACCCGAGGAGCTTCTCGGAGATACGCATCGCAGCCACCAACCCGAGCGAGACGCTCTCGCCGTGTGAGAGAGAGGAGGCGTACTCGATGGCGTGGCCGATGGTGTGCCCGAGATTGAGGAACGCCCGATCGCCCTGCTCGTGCGGGTCGCGCTCCACGATGTCTGCCTTGACCCGTATCGCCCTGGTCACGACGTCGGCCAGCGGGGCCCTGGCCCCCTTCTCGGCGATGAGCGCAGCCAGAGCCCGGTCACCGAGCAAGCCAGCCTTGTAGGCCTCCGCCATGCCTTCCCGGAGCAGGTACGTTGGTAGCCGTCCGAGACGCTCCACGTCGATCACCACCCGGGTCGGGTGCCAGAACACGCCCACCAGGTTCTTGCCACCGATGTTGACGCCGGTCTTGCCGCCGATCGAGGCGTCCACCGCTCCCAGCAGAGTCGTGGGTATGTACACAGACTCCACACCGCGCATCCAGGTCCCCGCCACGTAACCGGCCAGGTCGGTCACCGACCCTCCCCCAACGCCGACGACCGTGTCGTATCGGCTGAGCCCAAACCTGACCAGGGCCTCGTAGATGGAGGAGGCCACACCGAGGGTCTTCGCCTCCTCGCGGTCGGGGAGACCGAAGACCTCGCAGGAGAGCCCTGAGGCGGTCAGTCTCCGCGAGATGTCGAGAGCCAGGTCGGTGGCGGCTGGTTGGGTCAGGATGACGGCCCGGCTTCTGTTCTCCCGCACCGGGAGGATCGGGTCGGGCAGACCTGAAGAGATGACCACCTCGGTGATCCCTGCCACCTTCAGACTGGCCGATGGCACATCCCCGGCGGACATCTCAGCTCCTGCTACGGGCAGCCACCCGTTCCCGGTAGTGATCCAGGGACGCCATCAGGTCATCCACTGTGTCGCCGCCGAACTTTCGGATGTACTCGCCGGCGAGGACGAAGGCCACCATCTGCTCGGCCACCACGGAGGCCGCCGGGACCGCGCAGACGTCGGATCGCTCCCGCACCGCCTGATCGGGCTCTCCGGTCGCCATGTCGACGGTGCGCAGGGGCTGCATCAACGTCGAGATCGGCTTCATCGCCCCTCGGACCCGCACCGGTTGCCCGTTGCTCATGCCGCCTTCGATGCCGCCGGCTCTATTGGTCTCCCTCGTGAGCTCCGAACCGGATCTGACGATCTCGTCGTGGGCGCGTGACCCGGGCGTGGCGGCGCCCTCGAACCCGTCCCCGATCTCCACGCCCTTGATCGCCGGGATCGACATCACGGCGCCGGCGAGCAGCCCGTCGAGACGCCGGTCGTAGTGGACGTGGGAACCGATACCCACCGGGACGCCGTGAGCCACGACCTCGAAGACCCCGCCCAGGGTGTCCTTCGACTCCATCGCCTGGTCGATGGCCTCGACCATCTGTTGGGAGGCCTGTGGATCGAGACAGCGGACCGGGTCGGCGTCGATGCGGTCGGCGTCATCCAGGTCGGGGACGGCGGCCTTGGAAACCACCGACCCGATGGACACGACATGACTCACGATCCCGGCGCCTGTCCTGGCCAGCAGTTG
>DASSVE010000044.1:0-13506 GCA_035706345.1 Acidimicrobiia bacterium | reverse complement strand
AAGTTCGGACCACCCGGCTGGCAGGACGACCCCGACTGGAAGGGCTGGTGGGGCCCGAACCCGCCCTTCCACACTCCGACGTTCGTGCTCACTCACCATTCCCTTCCCCCGATGGAGATGGAGGGCGGCACCACGTTCCATTTCATCAACGCCACCCCCGCCGAGGCTCTGGAGATCGCCCGCGAGGCAGCCGACGGTCAGGACGTGCGGATCGGAGGCGGTGCCACCGTGGTGCGAGAGTTCCTCACCGCCGGGCTCGTCGACCACATGCATCTCGTCCAGGTCCCGATCGTTCTCGGCCGCGGCGTGCGCATCTGGGATGGTCTGGAGGCGCTCGAGGACGACTACGACATCGAGGCGGTGTCCTCACCCAGTGGCGTTACCCACCTCACGTTCCAGCGGAAGGCTGGCGGCTAGGCCCGGCTCAGATTCTGCCGCAGGGCGGCGAGCCAAGAGTCCATGTCCTCGAGGTGGTGGGCGTGTGTGCCTTCGAACTCGGCGAGAGTCGAGTTGCGCAGGTGTGCGCCGAGGACGTCGACAATGGTCCGGTCCACCTCCGCCGACCGGGTCCCCTTGGTCAGCAGGACCGGGCACTCCAGAGCGGCGAGGTCGGCCAGGTCGTGGTCCGAGCCCATCACTGCCGCCCACAGCCAGGACAAGGTCATCCGGTGCGGCCAGCCCCGATCCCAGTACGGGTCCGCTCGCGCCTGAGCCGCCTCGCTGACGAATCCGGCCAGGGTGAGGAATCTGGCGAAGTCGTCGTCGGTGACTTCCTGGCCCGAGATCGCGGCCAGGAAGTCGTTCTCCTCGGACCAGGAGTCCTTCATCATCCCGGCCTGCTCGACGACCCATCGAGCCGCCGGCTCGACGAGGGTGAGGGAAAGGGGAGCATCGGGATAGGTCAGGGCGAAGTCGAGCAGACCCTTGCCCCCCGCCGACCAGCCGGCGAAGTGGGCTGTCTCGATCCCGAAGTCCTCCATGGTGAGACGCAGGCTCTCCACCGCCACCTCGTGGCTGTACGTGGGATCACCCACCATGCCCGCCGACCCCAGCTCGTTGTGGATCGGCTGCACCCGGATCACCCGGAAGTCCTGCTTGAGGGACTCCTGGTGGGGGATCCAGGACAGCCAGCCGGTCACACCGCCCGGGATCAGGACGAGGGGAAAACCCTCACCTGCGACATCGGTGAGGAGGACCCGGGGTTTCATGACGACTCGGTGGTTGGGATCGCGATACCCCGACGCTACCCCTGCACCGGGTCCCGCATTGCCGGGCAGGTCCCAACTCAGGGAGGGTGCTCCTCCGCCGCCTTTCTATGCTCACGTCGATGCCGGGTTCCTTCGACGACCTTCTCGCTGCAAACCGTACATACGCCGAGACTTTCACGATGGCCGGGTTCGATGGCGTGGCCCACGCGGGTGTCGCCGTGGTCACCTGCATCGATTCCCGGATCGATCCGCTGCGCATGATTGGCCTGCAGCCCGGGGACGCGAAGATCTTCCGTAACCCAGGCGGGCGGATCACGGACCAGGCTCTCGGAGCGCTCATATTGGGTTGTCACCTCCTCAAGGTGGACCGGATCTTGATCGTGCCCCACACGAGATGCACGATGACGTCGTCGAGTGAGGAGGAGCTGAGGGCCCGGGTTGGAGTCTCGGCAGGACAGGACGCCAACTGGTACGACTTCGGCGCCATTGATGATCAGTTGAGGACCCTGGAACAGGATCTGCAGCGGGTTCGCGTTCACCCGCTCATCCCCGGAGATGTGGCAGTCGGCACCTTTTTGTACGACGTGGACACCGGTCTGCTCGACCAGATCGATTAGCCACCGGTTTGGCCGTCATCCGCGCGGGATCACTCGTCGCTCTCCTTCGACTTCTGCCAGGCGATCAGCCGCTCCATCAGCTCGGCTGAGTCACGGAAGACCTCGGGCGACCCACCTGGCTGCTCCAGGGTGCCTTTGAGTTCGTCGGAGGCATCCCCCTGGAGACGGATGATGACGGTGAGCTCGGACATCACGGCGACCATACGAACGCCTCTTTGGGGCGGCTTAACCGTTGGGGAAACTGCGGGGTGATCGGTACGGTGAAAACCATGCACGTTGCGGACAGTCACGACCTCATCCGGGTCACCGGAGCCCGGGAGAACAACCTGAAAGAGGTCAACGTCGAGATCCCGAAACGTCGACTGACGGTTTTCACGGGGGTCTCGGGGTCGGGGAAGAGCTCGCTGGTCTTCGACACCATCGCTGCCGAGTCCCAGCGTCTCATCAATGAGACGTACAGTGCCTTCATCCAGGGATTCATGCCCAACCTGGCCCGCCCGGACGTCGATCTGCTCGAAGGGCTGACCACGGCGATCATCGTCGATCAGGAGCGGATGGGCGCCAACGTCCGCTCCACGGTCGGCACCGCCACCGACGCCCACGCCCTGCTGCGCATCCTCTTCAGCAGACTCGGCGAACCGCACATCGGGCCGTCGACGGCCTTCTCGTTCAACGTCCCCACACGGAGGGCCAGCGGCGCGGTCACCGCCGACAAGGGGAAGGGGGAGACGCATGTGGTCCAGGACCTGGTCACTCTGGGTGGCATGTGCCCCCGGTGCGAGGGCATGGGCCGTGTCTCCGAGATCGACGTTACCCAGCTCTACGACGACTCCAAGTCGCTCAACGAGGGACCATTCACCATCCCGGGGTACAACGCCGAGGGCTGGTACGTCCGGATCTTCATCGAGTCCGGCTTCTTCGACCCCGACAAACCGATCCGCGAGTACACCAAGAGCGAGCTCGGCGACTTCCTGTACAAGGAGCCGGTGAAGGTCAAGGTGGCCGGGGCGAACATGACCTACGAGGGTCTGATCCCACGAATCCAGAAGTCGTTCCTTTCCAAGGACCGCGACGCCATGCAGCCTCACATCGGGGCGTTCGTCGACCGGGCGGTCACCTTCATGCCCTGTCCCGACTGCGACGGCACCCGCCTCAACGAGGCGGCTCGATCCTCCAAGATCAAAGGCAAGAACATCGCCGACCTGTGCGCCATGCAGATCAGCGATCTCGCCGAGTGGATCCGGGACCTGGAAGAGCCGTCGGTGGCGCCGTTGCTGGCGACTCTGCGCCACGTGCTCGACTCCTTCGTCGAGATCGGGCTCGGATATCTCTCCCTGGATCGGCCGTCCGGGACACTCTCGGGCGGCGAGGCCCAGCGGACCAAGATGATCCGTCATCTGGGCTCCTCGCTCACCGACGTCACTTACGTCTTCGACGAGCCGACGGTCGGGCTTCATCCTCACGACGTCCAGAGGATGAACGACCTGCTCCTCCAGCTCCGGGACAAGGGCAACACGGTGTTGGTTGTCGAGCACGAGCCGGAGACCATCGCCATCGCCGATCACGTCGTCGACCTCGGGCCCGACGCCGGCACCGCCGGCGGGGAGGTGGTGTTCGAGGGAACGGTCGACGGGCTACGCAAGAGCGGCACGCTCACCGGCCGGCATCTCGACGACCGCGCCCAGCTCAAGGACCCGGTCCGAACGCCGTCCGGCAAACTCGAGATTCGAGGCGCCTCGGCGAACAACCTTCGTGATGTCGATGTCGACGTGCCTCTGGGCGTGCTGGTGGTGGTCACCGGCGTGGCCGGATCGGGTAAGAGCTCGTTGATGCACGATTCGGTGCCGGCGGACGCCGGTGTGGTCTGGATCGACCAGGGGGTGATCCGCGGCTCGCGCCGCAGCAACCCGGCTACGTACACCGCTCTCCTCGAGCCGGTCCGCAAGGCCTTTGCCAGGGCAAACGGCGTCAAGCCGGCTCTTTTCAGCCCCAACTCCCAGGGGGCCTGCCCGGGCTGCAACGGAGCGGGTGTGGTCTACACCGACCTGGCGATGATGGCCGGGATGGCCACCACGTGTGAGGAGTGCGGCGGGAAGCGATTCCAGGCCGAGGTCCTCGAGTACAAGCTGGGCGGCAAGGACATCAGCGAGGTCCTGGCCATGCCGGTCAGCGAGGCGCTGGAGTTCTTCGCCGAAGAGGAAGCCAAGGTGCCGGCGGCTGAGAAGATCCTCCAGCGTCTCTCCGATGTGGGTCTCGCTTATGTGAGCGTGGGGCAGCCCCTGACCACCCTGTCCGGTGGCGAGCGCCAGCGGCTGAAGCTGGCCGCCCAGATGGCCGAGACCGGGGAGATCTACGTTCTCGACGAGCCGACCACCGGTCTTCATCTCGCCGATGTCGAGCAACTACTCGGTCTTCTGGATCGTCTGGTCGACTCGGGGAAGTCGGTGATCGTCATCGAGCATCATCAGGCGGTTATGGCCCACGCCGACTGGATCATCGACCTCGGGCCTGGCGCCGGCCATGACGGGGGCACCATCGTCTTCGAAGGCACCCCGGCCGATCTGGTAGCAGCGCGATCCACGCTCACCGGTCAGCACCTGGCCGACTATGTCGGCGCCGCCACGTCGCGCGTGGCCAGCTGAGGGCCCCGGCGCCCTCGTGTGTGAGGACGGTTTCCTCAGGCTGAGCGGGCCAACTCCGGGGAAAGCTCCTTCTTCCAGAACTCGATGAACCCATCCAGCGGGTCACCGACCTGGTGCAGGTAGACGTAGTCGGCGCCAGCATCCACGGCTTCCTGCACCTTCTCCAGGATGGGCCCGGCGTCCGGTCCGCACGGCACCTCCTCGGCGATGTCCTCCGGGCGGACCATCTGCACCGCCTCTTCGAAATGAGCCACCGTGCGCAGGTCTTGGGGTAGCTGTCCGGTCAGCGCCGTGTTGGGCCACAGACGATGCGCCCGCTCCACCGCAGTGTCCCGGTCCGGATCCCAGCAAAGGGTGATCTGGGTCCACACCGGTCCCTTGCCGCCCTCCGACTGGTAGGTCTCGACTGAATCGGCGGCCGTCCCGGTCATCCACAGCCCGTCTCCCACATCCGCCGCCAGCTTCAGGGCCTCCTCGCCGAACGCCGACACCACTATGGGCGGAGGCTCGTTGGGGAGATCGAAGATCCGGGCGTCCTCCACCGTGTAGTGGGTTCCGCGATGGGTCACGCTCTCGCCACTCCAAAGTAGACGGATCACCTCGATCGCTTCACGGAGCATGTCGAGCCGAACATCGCCGGGAGGCCAGCGGTCGCCGAGGATGTGCTCGTTGAGTGCTTCACCACTGCCCACGCCCCAGGTGAAGCGTCCTTCGAAGAGACGTGCTGTCGTCGCCGTCGCCTGAGCCAGGATCGCCGGGTGGATTCGGACGGTGGGGCAGGTGACTCCGACACCCACCTCGATCTCATCGGTGGCGGTGGCCAACGCGCCCAGCACCGACCAGACGAAGGGGCTGTGGCCCTGTTCGCTGATCCAGGGGTGGAAGTGGTCCGAGATGGACACGAAATCGAAGCCGGCCTCCTCGGCGGCGACGGCCTGCTCGACCAGCCGCTCGGGGGGATGTTCTTCGCTGGAGAGAGTCAGTCCATGTTTGGTCATGGCCGGCAGGTACCCCCTCGAACTGCGTGGGCAAACTCAGGTGCCGCGCAGCAGACGGTTCACCGTCGACTCGGGTCTCGTCAGCCAGCGTCCGCTGCGGGAGCGCACCCACGCCTCGCGCAACGAGCCCTCGCGGTAGGCATCGGGTATCGACGGGTGGACGTAGGAGTCCCGGCACACCTCCCGGGTGTTTCCCAGCTTCTCGGCGGTGGCGTCGATGGCGGCCAGGATCTCCGACTCGATCTCGGACCGGGCTTCGCCGGCGAGGAATTCGGTGACCGCTGTGCTGGCGCCCCAGGTCCTGAAGTCCTTGGCGGTGAAGGGACCGCCCATCGTCTCGGCCAGGTAGTCGTTGACGTCCGTCGACGAGGTGACACCCAAGCCGACTCCGTTCTGATAGCTGAGAAGCGTGTCACCGCCGAGCCCACGACACTTCGCCACCAGCCTGGCCAGCCGGGCGTCCTCCACGACGAGTTGATGGTCGGCGCCGCCTTTCCCTGAGAAGTCGAGCTGAACCCGGCTCCCGCGCACCGTCACGTGATCGCAAGTGAGAGTTGTGAGACCGTACGCCTCGTTCTCGTCGGCATATTTCCGGTTCCCCACTCTGATCAGGGTCTGGTCGAGCAAGGCGACGGCGAGGGCGATCACTTTGCGACGGGGCATACCGGGCTGTCTCAAATCGGCCTCCACCCGTCTGCGCAACCGACCGATATGGGCGCCGAAATCCCCCATCCGCTCGAACTTGACCTCGTCTCGCGCCGCCTCCCAATCCGGGTGATAGATGTACTGCTTACGACCGGCGTCGTCGTACCCGGTGGCCTGGATGTGGCTGGAAGGGTCGGCGGAGATCCAGACGTCGGTCCAGGCAGGCGGGATCGCCAGTGCGGCGAAAGACTCCCGCTTCCTCCCGTTGACCGGGTTGCCCCGAGGGTCGAGGTACGAGAATCCGCGCCCGCGTCTGATCCTCCGGTAGCCCGGAGCACCGTTCTCGGCGTAGTTGAGCCCGGCGCTGGCCGCCAGCTCCATCGAATCAGCCAATCCCATGGGCGCAGGGTTCCCTGGCTCGCCTCGACCCAAACCAACCGAACGCGCCCGCGTTTCCGCCCACAAACCGGTGAGAACCGACCAAAGTGTTCCGGTGCGACGGCTGCTCTCCACCGTGGCCCTGCCTGTCTTACTGGCGGCGTGCCAGGCCCAGGCCATCGAGGTGCCCACGAGCACCGAGGAGCCGTCTTCGAGCACCACCATCTCGTCGACCATTCCCTCCACGACATCCACGAGTGAGTCGGAGCCGGTGGGGTGGGGGGCCGACCTGCTACAGCTGATCGAGGTGAGGGAGAGACTCCATCCCGACCCCTGGCATGGGATCGACCGCGAGGAGTACGTGGTGGCGGTCGAGGACGTGATCTCCCGAATCGACGAGCTCTCAGACGACCAGTTGCTGGTCGAGATCACCCGACTGGCGGCGATGCCGACGTGGGCCGGCCGCGACGGGCACGGGGGCATCTACCCGTGGGGGGAGGGGACCTTCGGCACCAACATGTACCCGCTGCGTCTCTACTGGTTCAGCGACGGTCTCTTCGTGGTCGACGCACTGCCCCCGTACCAGTCCCTCATCGGCCTGAGGCTGGAGGAGATCAATGGCCACCCGATCGACGACATCCTCGCCGCGGTCGAGCCGCTGGTGCCCCGGGACAATCACATGCAGATCCTCACCCATTCCCCGCGTCTGATAGTCGTGGCAGAGATCCTGCACGGGTTGGGGTACATCGACGATCCGACCGTTCCGATCCAGATGACGTTCGACCAGGGTGGCGAGCCGCTCTCCACAGAGGTGGCCACCGTGCCGATGGCGCGATTCGAGTCGGAGATCGGGGGACATCACACCCACAGCCCACCTGCGGACCCGGACGGCCCCCTCTGGCTGACCGACATCGCCACCGAAGCCTGGTGGGACCTCGACACGGCGAGCCGGACCGCATATGTGGCCTACAACGTGACCACAGGAGCCATCGAGCCGCTGGTGGGGGAGGTCCGGCGGGCAATCGAGGACGGCGGTGTCGATCGACTCGTCGTCGACCTGCGTCACAACCCGGGCGGCAGCAACAACCTCTACGACCCTTTGCTTCGCCTCGTGCAGGACTCGGCCCTCGAGCTCCCAGATGGTGCCTATGTCGCTTTCGGCCGGGCCACGTTCTCGGCCGCGGGGAACCTGGTCACCGAGATCGAGCGCGACACAGAAGCGGTCCTCATCGGGGAGGACTCAGGGACGAGCCCGAATCAATACGGCGACCCGATCCCCATCGAGTTGGATCACTCAGGTCTGTTGTTCCGGGTCGGCCGCTACCTGGTGCAGCGGAGCGGGCCCGACGACATGAGGGTCACCGTCGAGCCTGACATCGAAGTGCTCCTCAGCTCAACCGACTACTTCTCGGGCATCGACCCGGTCTGGGAGACAATCCTCGATCGTCGCTGAAGGCTCAGCCTCCGTACAGCTCGTCTATGTGGGCCACGGCCCGGGTGATCAGCTCCTCGACGACCTCGGGATCGATGGCTTCGAGATCCTTGATGTAGACACACGACTTCCCGGTGGTGTGTGGCCCGAGCCGGGAGAGGAGATCCTCGTACCCCGCCAGACCCGGCATCACGTATAGCGTGATCGCCGGTTTCCGGGGTGAGAATCCGACCTTGGGGGCGTCTCCCTCACGACCACTCTCGTACTTGTAGTGGTAGCGACCGAAGCCGATGATGGACCCCCAGAGCTCGGGTTCTTCGCCAGTCACCCGTTTCATCAGCTCGAGAAGCGCCTCCGCATCGGCTCTTCGCTTCGGATTCTCCACCGAGGCGATGAACTCCTCGACGTCGCTTCGTGTGCCCATCTGCACCTCGCACCTTAAGGATGGCGATTAATTTGCGCGTGATGGGGAAGCTGAGGGATTTCTTCGAGTCACCGTTCCTACGGCGCGTCAGCTGGCACGTGAAGCGAATCACCGAGAAGATGGACCGTCGCTTCTTCCGCTCGCTGCTGACTGGTCTGGTCGTCGTTCTGGCGGTTACCGCCGTTCTCGTTTGGCTGGTGGAGACCGAGCACACCTGGACCGATCTCGGCGCCGCCGTCCACTGGTCGGTCACGACCGTCTTCGGTCAGGGAGACGCCTCCTACGTCTCCACCCCTGTGGGATGGGCGCTGGGATGGCTGCTGGGTGTGTTCGGGGTCGCCATCGTTGCGGCGATAACCGGCGCCCTCGTCGGTTTCGTCATCGATTTCCTGTTGAAAGAAGGGCAAGGAATGGGAGCTTCCGGCTACCGAAACCACATCATCGTCTGCGGGTGGAACTCCACCGCCCGTGACCTGATCGCCGAGTTGAGCACCGACGACTACGAGCCGAAGGTGGTTCTGCTCTGTGATCTGGAGCGCAACCCGGCGCCGAACTACGACGTCTACTTCGTGCGTGGCAACACCACGAACGAGGGCGATCTGCTCAGGGCCGGGATCGACAGCGCCATGACCGCGATCGTCTGCCCGGCGGACGGATCCGACCAGGCTGACATGCAGTCGATACTCACCGTTCTCGCCATCGAGACGATCGCACCGGGCGTGAGGACGGTGGTCGAGGTCAACAACCCCGATCACGTGCCCCACTTCCGACGCGCCGAGGTCGACGAGGTGATGGTGACTTCCAAGCTCGCCTCGCACCTCTTGGCGCGATCGGCGCTCTACCCGGGTCTCACCGAGCTGGTGACCGATCTGGTGTCCGGTGGCGAGGGCTCGGAGCTGTACCGGGTCGAGCCACCCGAGGATGTGATCGGTTTCGGGATAGACGATGTCTCGTCGATCCTGCGCAAGCAGCACGGGGCAACGCTGCTTGCGGTGAACCGCAACGGGCAGACGATCAACAACGTCGGTTCCGACTTCACACTGGCCGAAGGCGACGACCTGGTCGTGGTGGCCGAGTCGCTGGGCGAGCTGAGCCCGGTCCGGGCCATGGAGGAGTGATTCGGGCGAAATGTCGGTGGGGCGAATGGTGTTTATCGTCCCGTCATGATCCTCGTCGAGCGTGAAGAGCCGCTAGCCGTGCTCGCCGGTCTCCTGGAGACCGCGCGCAGTGGGTCGGGAAGCGTCGCCCTGGTGCGTGGCGAGGCAGGCATCGGCAAGACCTCGCTGATCCGTCACTTCGTCGAGGGTCTGGAAGGGGTCAACGCCCTGTGGGGTGGTTGTGACGACCTGCTGACCGCCCGGCCACTCGGCCCGGTCTGGGACATGGCCTTCGACGAGCCCAGTCTGGAGACGGCTCTGCGAGAGGACGACCGTCAGCTCATCTTCAAGACGGTCCTCGATCTGATGAGCCGTTCCATGCGACCCACTGTCATGGTCATCGAGGACGTGCACTGGGCCGACGACGCCACGTTGGACCTGATCAAGTACGTGGGTCGTCGTGCCGACCGCACCCACGGGCTGCTCATCCTCAGCTACCGGGACGGAGAGATCCTCGGCGACCACCCCCTTCGCGTGGCACTGGGTGATCTCCCGTACGGTGTCGTCGAGCGGATCCCGTTGCAGCCTTTGTCCATGGAGGGCGTTATCGAGATGGCCGGCGACCGCATAGACGGGGTCATCCTGTGGGAGCTGACCAGGGGCAACCCCTTCTTCGTGTCGGAGATCATCGAGGCCGGCGGCAAGGACGTGCCCAACTCGATCAGGGACGCGGTGAGCGCCAGGGTCCAGCGGTTGAGCGAGTCGGCCCGTGCGGTCGTCGAGTTGGCGTCGGTGGCGCCGAGACGCATCGAGATCAGCCTCGTCACGGAGATCATGGGTGACGTGTCCGCGGCCATCGCCGAGTGCGAGGAGGCAGGCATCCTCGAGGTGAGGGGCGACGCACTCTCCTTCCGTCACGAGCTGGCACGACGGGCGGTCGAGGGCGAGCTGGCCGAGATCGAGCGCAGACGTCTCAACATGGTTTGTCTGGCCGCCGCCGAGCGTCTCGGATTCGACCTCGCCCGTCTCGCTCACCACGCCCGGGAGGCGGGTGACGCGCAGGCGATCGTGCGCATCCTCCCGGAAGCTGCCCGACGGGCGGCGGACGTGGAGAGCCACACCGAGGCGGTGGCCAACCTTCGTGCCCTCGAGCCATACCTGCATTTGCTCACCCCCGAGCAACTCGCCGACCACTACGACCTCTGGGCGTACGAGGAGTACCTGTTGACCGAGACCGATCTGCGTCTCATCGACAGGGCGATCGAGATCAGAAGGTCCCTGGGAGATCCGGCTGCGCTGGGGGAGACCTTGCTCACCGCCAGCCGCATCGCCTGGGTTCTCAGTCACCGGGACCGCGCCGTCGCCCACGCCGAAGAGGCAGTGGAAGTGCTGACCCCGGTGGGCGGGGAGCGTCTGGCGATGGCGTACTCGTCCGTCTCGCAGTTGGCGATGCTGGCCAACGAGGAGGAGAAGACCCTTGCCTACGGGGAGAAGGCACTGGCCATAGTCGGCGAGGGCGACTCCCAGGCCAAGGCCCACGCCCTCAACAACATCGGCACGATCACCATGAACAACCACTTTCCCCAGGGCATCTCCGAGGTGGAGCAGAGCTACCGGATGTCGGCCAAGCTAGGGCTCAGTCACGATCAGGCCCGGGCCTGCGTCAACCTCGCATGGAACTACCTGACGGTGAGGGACCTCGACAACGCGCTCCATTGGATCGAGCGCGGGCTGGAGATCATGGGCGAGGCCGAGATGCCGGCTTTCGAGTCCTACGCCATCATGGAGAAGGCGATGTGGCACGAGCTGCGGGGGGAGTGGGACCTCGCGGAGAGCATCAGCCGGGACGTGCTCGACCGCACCGCCGTCATTGCGACTTCACTCGCCACCGCAGCGATGACTCTGGCCAAGACCCTGGTCCGACGTGGGGAGAGTGATGCGGAGGCTTGGGTTCTGGAGGCCATGGCGCGGGCTGAGCGCGCCGAGGAGATCCAACGTCTCGGCCCGGCCGCCGCGGTCATGGTCGAGTACCACTGGCTGGGCGGCAACGTCAGCCAGCGGCAGCTGGAACGCGCCGTCGAGATAAGGGATCTCTGCTACGAGCTCGGCAGCCATTGGCTCGGCGCCGAATTGGGGCAGTGGCTCCGTATCGCCGGGCTCGTGGACAACGTGGTCGACAGCGCTCCCGAGCCATACAAGCTCCTGGCGGAGGGCAACTGGCGGGAAGCGGCCGAGATGTGGCGGGCCAGGCAGATTCCGCACGAGTTGGCCGTAGCCCTCAGCTTCGGTGACGTGGATGCCCGACTCGAAGCGCTCGGGATTCTGGATCGACTCGATGCCGTTCCCTTCGCCAGCCGTCTCCGTGCCGAGCTTCAAGCAGAAGGCGTGAAGGGAGTGCCGCGCGGCCCGCAACGGGCGACCCGGGACAACCCGTTGGGGCTCACCGCCCGTCAGGCCGACGTGCTGATGCTGCTCACCGAGGACCTGACCAACGCCGAGATCGCCGACCGGCTGTTCATCTCGACGCGAACCGTCGATCACCACGTGTCCGCCATCCTGGTCAAGCTGGGCGCCGCCAACCGCTCCGAGGCCGCCGAAAGAGCCCGCGAAGTCCTGGCAACGGTGTAGGCAGCCTCTAGGCACCGGTCGACACGACCTAGGCAATGCCTATATCCGAATTGGGTGGCGGTCACCGATGCCGCCCGGGCGGATCTGCCATACCTTCACGGCATTGGAAACGAGCCAACAGCCAAGAAGGAGACTGAGATGTTCGTCGATATGAGACTCGCGGACCTGGAGGTCGAGCGCAGGAGAGAGCGCTTGGCCAGGGATTACGCCCGTGCCAACCGGCGTCGGCGTGAGCAGCCCAAGCTGCAACTTCCCGACGAGGGAACATGGCACGCCATGCTCCTCGCCAGGTTCATGTTGCTAAACCGGTGACTCGTCCTGAGGAGCCGGACCCCGGGTCACGGGCTCATCCGAGGTTCCCTCCATGGGAATCCCGGATGAGCCCTGCTCCGCGGGGCCGGGACTGGTCCTTCGGAACTCGGGACCGAACGTGTCGCTCCAGATCACCGTGGTGAACAACCACAGGGCGCACCCGAGCAGGATCAGCGGGAAGATACGGGCCACCCACGGATAGGTGCTCTCGGTGTTGCCGAGCCAGCCACCGACCAATGCGCCGATCGGAAGCGTTGCCCATCCGATGGCCCGAGCGGCGCTGATCACACGACCCAGCATGTCGTCACCGGCATACACCTGGCGGATCGTGGCCAGGGGGATGTTGATCACCGACACACCGAACATGAACGCCAACAAGAGCAGCCAGGCGGTAGGTCCGTAACTGCTGAACATGAAGGCCATCAATGCCACCCCGGCCAGTGTGAGGCCCCCGGTCATGGAACGGCCCAGACCGATCAGACGGGTCACCGAGGGAGCGGCCAGAGCGCCGATGAGACCACCCACCCCCATGAAGAAGAGAAGGATGCCCATCTGGGACTCGTTCTCGGCCCCGATCACCACGGTGAAGAGGACGATGAAAGTGCCCTCCATGAACCCCATGACGAAGTTGGGTACGGCGGCCGAGATCGTGGAGATCCGCAGCCTCGGCTCCTCCCAGATGCGACGGATCCCGGCCATGAAGTCCTGGAGGTAAGACCCGCGCCGGACGTCGAGGTCGGCATGGTGGGCGACGCGTCCCACCCACTTCAGTGAGAACGCCGAGATCACGAAGGTGAGCCCGTTGATGAACAGCCCGACCGCGGGGGTGGCGAAGACGAAGGCGATGATCCCCCCGATCAGCGGACCGAGGGCGAAATTGGCCTGCACAGACGCCGTGACGAAGGAGTTGGCGTCGGAGTAGCGATCCTTGGGGACCAGGGCGGGGATCATGGCGTAAAGCGAGGCGTCGAAGAGAGTGGTCATCGAGCCGACGATGAACGCCATGGCGAACACGGTTCCGACCCCGATGGTGTCGGCCGTGGCGGCCAGGTAGAAGAACGCCGAGGCGCGGATCAGGTCGGTGGCCACCATCACGGGCCGGAGATGGACGCGGTCGAGCAGCAC
>DASSVE010000043.1:0-5467 GCA_035706345.1 Acidimicrobiia bacterium | reverse complement strand
CTCCGAGGCCGAGATCAGCCTGGAGGCAAATCCTGAGGACTTCTCGGTGGAACGGGCCAGCCGTCTGCGTTCCGTGGGGTTCAACCGGGTCTCGTTCGGGGCCCAGAGCTTCGACGGTGTCGTCCTGGTCGATCTGGGAAGACGTCATGAGGCCGGCGATATCGCGACCAGCGTCGCTGCGGCACGGGTGGCCGGCTTCGAGAACCTGTCCCTGGATCTCATCTACGGGACACCTGGCGAGACCGACGCGTCCTGGGTGCGGACACTCGAGCACGCCGTGGCCTTGGAGCCAGATCACGTCTCCTGCTACGCCCTGACAGTCGAACCAGGTACCCCACTCGGTCGATCGGTGGCCTCGGGGGCGCCCGCTCCCGATCCGGACGTCCAGGCCGACCGATTCGAGAGTGCAGATGCGGTGCTCGGAGAGGCCGGGTTGGAGCGCTACGAAGTGTCCAACTGGTGCCGACCCGGCCAGGAGTGCCGGTACAACATGCTGGTCTGGGCTCAGGGCGAGTACGAGGGATACGGGAACGGCGCCCATGGATTCCGGAACGGGGTCCGGTACCGCAACCACCGCCGGATCGACGCCTACATCGATTTCGTGGAGACCGACCGATCCCCTCGTGCCGGTCACGACTTGGTGGATGGCTGGGAGGCCGAGATCGATCGACTCTTCGTCGGGCTGCGGCGACGGGTCGGAGTGTCGACGGGGCCGGCCACCGCTTCCCTCCTCGATTCTGACGAAGGTCGATTGCTGGTCGACGCCGGGGTGATCACGGAGGAGAATGGCCGTCTCATGGTCTCCAAACCCCTGCTGACCGACGCGGTTCACCGCTCTGTTCTAGGTCAGTTGAGCTCTATCGTCCTACCTGATGAAGATGCTTGAGGACCGTCGCTCCGAGGTGCTCCGCGCCCTGATCGAAGAGCACATCAAGACCGGGGAGCCGGTCAGCTCGCGCGCCATCCTGGAGCGTTCCCGGCTAAACGTCTCGGCAGCCACCATCCGCAACGACCTGGCGGTCCTTGAGCAGGACGGATACGTCCAGCAGCCCCACACCTCGGCAGGAAGAGTGCCCACCGTCGCCGGTTATCGCTACTACGTCGATCATCTCGGCCCTGGGCGGCTGCGTCAGGCCGCCCAGGTCAAGATCGACTCTCTGTTCGGCGATGTCCACGTCGAGCTCTCCAAGCTGCTCAAGGCCACCTCCGACCTCCTGGCCGAGATCACCGATCTGCCTTCGGTTGTGGTCGCGCCCGGCTTCGCCCGGGAGACCGTGCGTGCCCTGCACACGGTCCAGGTCTCCAACGACCAGGTGCTGGTAATCGCGGTCACCGAGGGTGGCCGGGTGGTCCAGCAGCGTGGGAGGATCCGGGTGCCGGTCACCCCACTCGAGATCGAGGAGGCCCAGCGTCTCGTGGCCGAGGAGGTGATCGGGAAGGAGCTGGGTGCCGGACTCTCCGTGGACGATTCCGAGCTCCAGGTCTCCGATCCGGTCCGCGAAGCCATGCTCACCATCACCGACTCGCTGCACCTCGCCGGCACAGCCGGATCCGAGATGTTCCTCGGTGGGACGCAGCGCATGACCCAGGTGTGGCACGACCTCTCCACCGTCCAGCGAATCCTCGAGATCATGGAGCGGGAAGCCGAGGTCATGGCTCTGCTGGCAACTGCGTCGGACACCTCCATCCAGCTGGGTGAGGGTCTCGACCTGGCTGTCGTCTCCAAGGCTTACGAGAGTCACGGTGACGCGGGCACCGTCGGGGTGATCGGGCCGATGAGGATGAACTACAAGCGGGCCATCTCGGCGGTCGAGGAAGTGACCCGAGAGCTCGAGGAGCAGATTTCCGCCAGGACTGGGTAGGGATGGCGAAGAACTACTACGCGATCCTCGGGGTTGACCGCAACGCCACGACCGAGGAGATCAAGAAGGCATTCCGCAAGGTGGCGCGGGAGACTCATCCCGACGCCAACCCCGACGATCCCGAGGCTGAGGCGCGTTTCAAGCTGGCTGCCGAGGCCTACGAGGTCCTTTCCGATCCGGACAGACGGCGGAGCTACGACCGCGGCGACACCATCGACCTCTCCGACCTGTTCAGCGGGGTCGGAGGTCTCGACGACCTGATTCGATCGGTGTTCGGCGACTCCGGGTTCTTCGGGAGTCGCTCCTATCGCCCGCGGCGAGGCCGCGATGTGCTGGTCAGGACCAGGATCAGCCTGGAGGAGGCGGCCTTCGGCACCGAATCGGTGGTCGAGTACGTGGCCGACGTCTCCTGTCCGGTTTGCTCCGGAACCGGCTCAGCTCCGGAGAGCCGGCCGATCACATGCCCCGATTGCGGCGGTGCCGGTCAAGTTCGCACCGCGCAACGTTCCTTGTTCGGCACGATGATGTCGGTGACCACCTGCCCCACCTGCCGCGGTGAGGGGGTCGTCATCCGGGATCCGTGCCGCGAGTGCGGGGGAACCGGCGCCATCCGGCAGACGGTCGAGGTGAAGGTCGAAGTGCCTGCAGGTGTCGACAGTGGGACCCGGCTTCGTCTCAACGGTCGGGGTGAGCACGGTGGCCGCGGGGCCAATTCAGGTGACCTCTTCGTGGAGGTGATCGTCGATCCTGATCCACGATTCGAGCGACGTGGCCACGATCTGGTGCATCGGACATCGATCGGTATCGCCGAGGCTGCTCTGGGCACCCGGATCGAGGTTCCGACCATCGAGGATGAGCCCGTCGAGATCGACATCCCGAGGGGGACCCAGCCCGGGACTGTCATGACGGTGCCCGGTCGCGGCATGACCATCCTCGGACGGAGGGGCCGCGGTGACCTGGTCGTCGTGGTTGACGTCGAGGTGCCCCGCGACCTGGATCCCGAGGAAGAAGATCTCCTGCGCCGCTGGGCCGAGCTGCGCGGGGAGCGGACCGACCGACCCGCTCCTACCTGATGAAGCATGTGCCCCACCTGGTGGTGGGGGCTCCGTGGCGCGACAACGAGATCGGTCTCTCTGTCCTCCAATGGCGTCACGTGACCAAGGTGCTTCGTCTCAAGGCGGGCAGCGAGGTGAGCTACACCGACGGTCTCGGCAGGATCGGGACGGGGGTGCTCGGTCACCAGACCATCGAGCGGGGTGAGGAGCGCACGGTGGAGCGACCCAACAACCTGACCATCGCCAGCGCACCTCCCACGAACAAGGACCGCCAGCGTTTCCTCGTGGAGAAGCTCGCAGAGCTGAGCGTGGCCCGTCTGCTCTGGCTCGAGACCAGTCGGACCACGGTGCGGCTGGCCAGCCCGACCAAGGTGTTCTCCTGGGTTCTCTCGGGCGTGGAGCAGTCACGCGGCGCCTACCTGATGGAGACCTCGTCGCGTCTCTATCGGCTCACCGATCTCGAAGGCGACGTCGTGGTCTGCCATCCCGGCGGCGACCGTCAGCCCGGGAAGGCCGACGTCATCGCAATCGGCCCCGAAGGGGGGTTCGAAGACGAGGAGATCCCAGATTCGATGCGGCGATGGGACCTGGGCCCGACCCTGCTCCGCGTGGAGACAGCAGCCCTGGTGGCGGCGGCGCGAGCCACCGTTTGAAAGAGTGCATCCGCCCTTTCGGGCAGATAGGATGTCCGGTACGGATCGGGAGTGGAATTCTTGGTAGAAGACTTCAATTACGCGCTCGGGCAGCGTCTTCGCGCGGCACGCCGGCAGAGAGGGTGGTCTCTCGGCGACGTCGAAGCCCAGACCGACGGTGAGTTCAAGGCATCCGTCGTCGGCGCCTACGAGCGTGGAGAGCGAGCCATCTCCGTACAGCGTTTCGTCGCGCTCGCACAGACCTACGGCTCCGCCCCCTCCGAGTTGCTCCCCCTGGGATCCGACCCCGAGATGGTCATCGACATCGAGGCTCTCGCCAACGCCGACGGCGACCTCGTCGACCGCTACATGGCTGCGATCCAGATGATGCGGAAGACGCCTGGCGTCGACGAAGTCCGGGATTCGGACCGGGCCCTGATCAGCTCCCTGCTGCAGACGGTCAAGTCACCCAATCACAAATAGGTCCGTCCTACCGAGGATCCGGCGATGCGGGGAGTTCTCTGGCTGATATCCCACAGCCAGGTACAATGTCTCCCGTCGCCCGACTGAGGCGTCCACCGTGCCCCCTGACCCCATCGAATCGCGTTTACGCGTTCCCAGCCATCACCTGTTGCTGGACCTGATCGGCGAGTCCGACAGGCACCTCCGACAGGTAGAGGACCTCATCCCCGAGGTCCGTTTCGTCGCGCGTGGCGACGAGATCGTGATGAACGGCGAGCCCGCGGATGTGGAGCGGGCCCGGACCGTGCTCGACGAGATGTTGATCCTGGTCCAGGAGGGCCAAACCTTGGACGAGGGACGGGTCACCGAGCTGGTCAAGATGGTCACCGACCAGGTACCCGAGCCCGCCGGCGTGCTCAGCGACGGCATACCTGTCGGCCGGGGCCGGATCATCCGCCCCAAGACGCACGGTCAGCAGAAGTACATGGAGGCCATCAGGGAGAACACCCTCACCTTCGGCATCGGGCCGGCCGGCACCGGGAAGACCTACCTGGCGATGGCCGCAGCCGTGGACAGCCTGATCAGCGGCTCGGTGCGGCGCATCGTCCTCACCAGACCGGCCGTCGAGGCGGGGGAGCGGCTCGGGTTCCTTCCCGGTGATCTGACCGCCAAGGTCGACCCCTACCTCCGTCCGTTGTACGACGCCCTCTGGGACATGCTCGGCCCCGAGGAGACCGCCTCGCTGATCGATCGGGGAACTATCGAGATCGCCCCGCTCGCTTATATGCGAGGAAGGACTCTCAACGATGCATGCGTCATCCTCGACGAGGCCCAGAACACGACGCCCGAGCAAATGAAGATGTTCCTCACCCGGCTCGGGTTCAATTCCAAGATGATCATCACGGGAGACATCTCCCAGACCGACCTGCCCACCGGCCGACGCTCCGGTCTTCTCGTGGTGCGTGAGATCCTCCGGGACATCCCCGGGGTGGCCTTCATGGAGCTGAGCTCCCGGGACGTGGTCCGTCACCGAATCGTCGCCTCCATCGTCGAGGCCTACGCCCGATTCGAGGCCCAAGGAGAATCGTGATGCAGCGCTCCACGCTGGTCCGCGGCTCCATCTTCCTGGCCACCGTGGTGGCCTCATGGGCCGTCCTATCGCTGGGCACCGGTTCCGCCGCCAACGAGCAGCTCGTGCCGGGTGCCATCGCTGACCAGACCTACGCCGCCGAGATCAGCACGACAGTCGAGGATGTCGACGCCACCGAGCGGGCCCAACAGGAAGCACGCGACGCAGTGGAGCCGCCCTATTACGTCGACACCAACATCCAGGACGCCGTCTACGCGTCTGTGACCGAGGTCTTCGAAGGGATTCGGGACTTGGAGCTGACTGATAGTTCCCTCCTCCCCGAGTTCACCACGCCGACGCTGCCCGCCCCGACGGGGGCGGGTGAGG
>DASSVE010000042.1:0-23000 GCA_035706345.1 Acidimicrobiia bacterium | reverse complement strand
CTACGAGGTGGAAGCGGTGGTAGGCCGTGCCGAATTGGACGACCTCGGGATGGTCTGTGATCTCGATCTGCTTGCCGACGCTCTCGAACATCTCCGTGGTGAGGTCGAGGGCAAGAACCTCGAAGTCATCCGGCCCCCAGAGGTCGACTCGGTGACGGTGGAGGTGTTCGCGCAGTGGGCGCATGGATTCCTCGCCCACGCCCTCGCACCGACCGCCGCCGAGTGGCTCGGAGTCCGGGTCTGGGAGTCTGATGTGGCGTTCGGGGGCTTTCGCGACCTGCTGTGACCGAGCGTCTGGTCTCGCTGGTCACCACCGTGGACGACTCGGTCACCGGTGGCCATCTGTACAACCGCCACATGTCCGACCAGGCACCACGGCACCGGGTCCGGCTGGAGCTGATCCCGATCGGCGATCTGGCCCGTGCCCAGGGCCTGATCGTCGTGGACAGCCTGGTGGCGTCGGCGATGCCGACGTCTCTCCGGAGCAACTTGGGCCGACTCGCTGCCCTGGTGCACCAGGTCCCAGGCGGTGTCGACGGTTCCCGAGAGTCCCGGCGCGCGCGCAGGAGCGCCGACCTGGCTCTCTACCAGCGATGTGACCTGGTGATCGCGGCCAGTCCCTACCTCGGAGAGGCGCTGGTGAAGGCAGGAATCGCAGAGGATCGGGTGGTCGTGGTGGTCCCGGGATGCGACCTCCAGATCTCGGAGACTTCCGCCGGCGACATGCGTCTTGGCAGAAGACTCGCGCTTGTCAACGTGGCCAACTGGCTGCCCAACAAGGGCATCCTCGAGCTCCTCGATGCCATCGAGCCCATTCCCTCGGAGGAGGTGGTCCTCCACCTGGTCGGTTCGCTGGCGGCCGACCCCCATTACGCGGCGGCGGTTCAGGATCGTCTGCGGAGTCCCGCTCTCAGCGGGAAGGTGATGGTGCACGGTGTGGTCACCCCGGAGGAGATGGGTGGTCTGTATGCAGGAGCGGACTCCCTGGTGCTGACCAGCCACGACGAGGGCTACGCCACTGTGGTCGCCGAGGCGCTGAGGGCGGGGCTCCCTGTCCTCGCCTGGAGCGTCGGGAACATCCCCAACCTGCTCACCGACGGCGAGGAGGGCATCCTCCTTCCGAGAGGAGACCTGGAGCGCTTGCGGGACTCCATAAGACGTCTGGCAGGCGACGGAGCGCTCCGCTCCGAGATGGCGTCGAAGGCCTCGATTCGTGGATCCGCCCTCCCCACGTGGGAACAGTCGGGAGACCTGTTCTTCGCCACGCTCGACCGTCTTCTGCCACCCGTTTGACCACCCGGATGCGGGGGTACCGGCGGCGTGTGATCGACGAACCCCAACAGCATTCCGGGCTGACCGTGGCCGTGGCCGAGTCGTGCACTGGTGGGCTGCTGGCGACCCGCATCGTCGAGACACCGGGAAGCGGTGAGTGGTTCAAGGGCGGGCTGGTGGCGTATGACGCCGAGGTCAAGCATCACCTGCTCGGCGTCACTTCGGAAGAGGTCATAAACCGTGGTGCCGCCATGGAGATGGCTGAGGGTGCCCGGGAACTGCTCGAGGCGGACATCGGGGTTGCCACCACCGGGGTGGCCGGTCCCGACACCGAGGAGGGGCAACCGGTCGGCACCGTCTTCGTGGGCGTCTCGGTCGACGGGTCGACACAGTCGCTCTCCCTGTCCATCGAAGGGGGCCCGGATGAGATTCGCAGCGCGGCAGCCAACCACGCCCTCCAGCAGGTACTGCACGCCCGCAGCTCCGGGCGAGGTCGATCCGACCCGCCATCCCACGAGTTGGCCGTGCCTGAGGGTGGCTTTGTCATCGTGAGCCCGTACCCGCTCGAAGACGTGACGATCGTCGACGACACCGTGTCGTTCACGGTGCCGGACCAGACCGCCGATCCCATCGTCATCGAGCTGTCCGGTCTGGACCGAACAGAGCTCCCAGAAGTCTCGACGAGCGAGGGCGGCGCCGAACCGGCGTCGCCTGGCAATCCCGAGAGCAACGGGAGCCGGACCATACGGGTCACCCCGGGCGGCACGATCGGGATCACCTGGAAATCCTCGGTCATTCTGTCGGGCTGGGGCAGCGTCTCCGGAGCCGCCGCCGAGACCGCCAACCGGCAGCTGGGTCCGGAAACGACCCGCCCCGGCACGACCTCGATCTGATCCGTACGCTTGTAGGCATGAATTGGGGACGGCTCTTCCTGGGATTAGTGGTCATAGCCGTAGGCACCGTCCTGCTGCTGGACAATCTCGACGTGCTGAACGCCGGGGAGGTGATCGGCACGTGGTGGCCGTTGCTGGTGATCCTTGCCGGCGTCCTGACCTTTGCGTCCAATCCGCGGCACTGGCCGTTCGCCCTGCTCCTCACGGCGGTGGGGGTGGCCATGCTGCTGACCACGATGGACGTGCTCGATCTCAGTGACCTGATTTGGCCAATGGTCCTGATCGTGGTGGGCATCATCATCCTGGCGGGCCGAGGGTTCGGCGGAAAGACCGTGGAGAGCGGCGATGAGGTGAACATCTTCCACGTCTTCTCCGGGTCGGAGACCGCCTCCCGGTCAAAGGCGTTCCGGGGTGGCAGCATCTCGGTGCTCTTCGGTGGTGCAGAACTCGATCTCACCGAGGCCGTTCCTGCCCCGGGAGCCATGCTCGACGTCTTCGCCGCCTTCGGCGGGGTCGAGATCAAGGTGCCTCCAGGGTGGAACGTCAACATCAAGGGCCTCCCCATCTTTGGCGGCTTCGACAACGCCACCACCAAGGACTCTCTGCCGGAGGGTGCTCCCACCCTGATCGTGAATGCCACCGCCCTCTTCGGTGGGGTAGAGGTGACCCACTAGAGGCTAGGAGCCAACGGTGAGCGTGCCCTCGGGGAGGTGTTCGAGGGAGGACCGATCCACGATCGTGCGCCCGAACGGCCACAGCGCCAGACCGGTCATATTGAACGAGGCAATGCCCATCGGGATCCCGATGATGGTGAGACAGAGGATGATCCCGAAGATGATGTGGGCGAGCGCCAGCCACCAACCCACCAGGATCACCCACAGGACATTGCCGATCCCGGACAGGACCGCCGACCTGTCGGATGTGGGGATGGCAGCCCTGCCGAAGGGCCATAGGGCGAAACCGGCCAGCTTGAAGGCCTGGATCCCGAAGGGGACGCCCACGATGGTGATCATCATGAAGACGCCCCCGAGGGCGTAGCCGACGGCGAGCTCGATGCCGGCGAAAACCAGCCAGATCAGGTTCAGGATCACCCTGAACATGAGCCCAGGCTACCCCGCCCCCGTCTTGTCGAACTCGGCGGCGACCTGCTCCAGCACTTCCAGGAAGACCTCGGGTGGCTGTGCGCCGGAGACTGCGTACTTGTGTTCGAACACGAAGAACGGGACCCCGTGTATGCCGTAGGCCATGGCCTGTCGCTTGTCGGCCATCACGTCTGGCAGGTACTCGCCCGACTCCAGTGATCGGATGACCTCCTCACGATCGAGCCCTACCTCGGCGGCCAGATCGGCCAACTCCTCGATCCTCCCAATGTGACGTCCCTCCACGAAGTAGGCGCTCAGCAGACGCTCCTTCATCTCCCGTTGGAGACCCCTTGCCTTGGCGAAATGGAGCAGTTGGTGGGCGAGAAGGGTGTTGGTGTGCTGAAGGGAGTCGTAGTCGTATGCGAGGCCGGCATCGGCCGCGATCCGGGTGACCCGGTCGATCATGGCCTGCGCCTGCTCCCGGGTCACCCCGCGGTGGGCCATGAGGAAGTCGACTTCGCTCCCCTCGAATTCGACCGGCGTGTCCGGGGACAATTCGAAGCTGTGGTACTCGACCTCGACCACAGGGGCGTCCTCCCGGTCCCGGAACATCTCCAGGGCCTTCTCCAGATTGCGCTTGCCGATGTAGCACCAGGGGCAGGCGACATCGGACCACACGTCGATCTTCATACATGTTCCGTAACAGGAAGACGTCCGGGGCGATTCCGTGCAACGGCATCCCGCGGCGCCGCGGATTTCCGTAGGCTCACGCTGTGCCTGGGGCATCCAAGAGGAGTTTCAACACCCCCGACGAACGCATAGACCTGCCCGGCATCACCGCCGAGGCGATCGAGATCGGCGACACGACCGTCAGCAGAAGCGTGTTTCAGCCGGGAACCCATTGCTCCCGGATCAGCTACGACGGGCTCCCGACCTGTGACGCGCATCACTCCGGGTACGCAGTCGATGGGATGCTCCATGTGGAGATGCTGGATGGCTCCGTGCTCGACGTCGGGCCCAACGAGGTGTTCGACATCCCACCGGGACACGATGGATGGGCGGTGGGAGACCGTCCATTCGTGGCCCTGGGTTGGGCGGGATACCGGACATGGCTGGCGGAACGAGACGGGGAACGGGTCTTGCTCACCCTGCTGGTCACCGACATAGTCGACTCCACGAAACGTGCCCTCGAGTTGGGGGACGCCACGTGGCGGGACATGCTGGCCCGCCATTACCAAGACGTGCGCAGCATCCTCGACCGCTACCGGGGGCGTCAGATCAAGACCACCGGGGACGGGATCCTCGCCAGCTTCGACGGGGCAGGCCGGGCGATACGTGCGGCATTGGCGATCCGCGACAAGGCGGAGCAAACCGGTCTTGAGATCCGCGCCGGTGTCCACTCCGGCGAGGTGCAGGTGGGCACCGACGACGTGACCGGCGTGACCGTGCATGAGGCGGCCCGTATCGCCGCGTCGGCAGGCGGTGGGGAGGTGCTGGTGTCGGAGACCACGCACCTGCTGGCAGGTGCCGGAGACGATCGGCTCAGTTTCGAGGATCGTGGCGGCTTCGACCTGAAGGGATTGGGTCGACGCCAGCTCTACTCGGTGTCGGGCTAGAGACGACCATGACCACATCCAGAGCACCCGTCCCGACCGCGGACATGGCCTGGATCCCGGGAGGACGCTTCCTCATGGGATCCGAGGACTTCTACGACAACGAGAAGCCGGTTCACCCGGTCACGGTCGACGGGCTCTGGATGGACAAGCACCCGGTGACGGTCAACCAGTTCAAGGAGTTCGTCGCCCAGACCGGGTATGTGACCGTGGCCGAACGCCCGCTCGATGCAGACGACTACCCCGAAGCCGACCCTGATCTCCTCGTCCCCGGCTCCCTCGTCTTCCACATGACGAACGGCCCGGTGAGCCTCGACGACTATCGCAACTGGTGGAGCTATGTCCCGGGCGCCCAGTGGCGTAGGCCACAGGGACCGGGGTCCAACACCAGGGGGCGTCGTGATCACCCGGTGGTCCACATCGCCTGGGAGGACGCCGAGGCCTACGCGCATTGGGCGGGCAAGGAGCTTCCGACGGAAGCGGAATGGGAGTTCGCGGCGCGTGGTGGTCTGGAAGGCGCCACGTTCGCCTGGGGAAACGAGCACTTCCCGGATGGGAAGGCGATGGCCAACAGCTGGCAGGGCGAGTTCCCGTGGCAGAACCTCGAGCTGGACGGTTTCGCCGGGACTTCCCCCGTGGGCAGCTTCCCGCCCAACGGATACGGTCTCTACGACATGACCGGCAACGTGTGGGAGTGGACCTCGGACTGGTACAGCCCCACCCATCCCGAAGCGGTGGAAGACGCCTGCTGCGCGCCCTCCAACCCCCGCGTCACCTCACCGGAGGACAGCTTCAACTACGGCCAACCGGGCCAGCACATCCCCCGGCGTGTCATCAAGGGCGGGTCGCACCTTTGCGCCCCGAACTACTGCCTGCGCTATCGGCCCGCGGCCAGACAGCCGCAGATGATCGAGACCTCGATGTCCCATCTGGGTTTCCGCTGCATAGTCCGCGATGGAGGGCCAGCAGATCCGTCCCAGCGATAGACCGTCAGGCGGCGAAGAGATCCTCGTGCTCGGCGAGGCTCTCGGCTAGTTCGGCCAGGGCCTCCTCGATGATCCGGCCGACATGATGCTTGGGCACGTCGAGTGCCTCGGCGACCGCAGCCAGCGTTCCGGGGGCACCGTCGCCAAGACCGAACCGAATCTCGAGGGCCTTTCGATGGAACGGTGAGAGCGCCTCCAAGGCGCGCTCCAGACGCTCACCGGCGATTAGCAGCTCGACCTCGGCCTCGGGGCCGGGCTCGTCGTCGGCGACGAAATCACCGAGTTGGGCGCCCTCTTCTCCGACTGGGGTCTCCAGAGCGACGGTGGTGCCGACTTCGAGGGCCTTGCGCACGTCGTCGGGGTCGACCCCCGACTCTTCGGAGATCTCCTCGATCGTGGGCGCACGGCCCAGTTGGGCCTGCAGATTCTCAGATGCGCTACGCACCACCGGCACCAGGTCGAAGAGACGGCTGGGAATCTGCACGGTGTCGGTCAAGGAGGCCCGGGCGCGCTGCATGGCCTGACGGATCCACCATGTGGCGTAAGTCGAGAACTTGAAGCCCTTGCGCCAGTCGAACTTCTCGACCGCCGTGATCAGCCCGACGTTGCCCTCCTGGATCAGGTCGAGCATGTCGACACCGGCGCCGGCGTAATGACGGGCATTGGCGACCACGAGACGGAGGTTGGCCTCGATGAATCGGGAACGAGCGCGGTCACCCTCCCGGGCAATGCGCTCGAGCTCCCGGCGCTCGGCCGGGCTCTCGTAGTCACCCTCGTGGAGACGACGACGCGCCTCGCGGCCCGCCTCCATTTGCTGGGCGAGCGCGACCTCGTCCTCCGCTGTGAGGAGGTCGTGATGACCCACCCCGGCCAGGTACTGGCTGAGGAGGTCGGTGGTGAGGGTCTTGCGGCTGTCGTTGCTCATTTTCACGGTATTCCTGGTGCGTATTGACGAACGCACGTTCGGGGAAGCCTATTCCAGCGTAGATACCCAATCCGCGCGAATTTCCTTCATGTTCTCGCTTCTGTTCGGCCGCGCGTCAGTGGGCGCGCGACCTCTCTGGGTCTAGCGACACAGACCGACGCGTCCAATTTCCCCGCGTGCCGGACGGGTCCTGATTCCGGCGACCCACCGGTGACTAGTCATTGGTGTGCACCGCAAAAAGGGTTCTCTACCAGGGGTTATGCAAGTGACGATCTCTTGCATGAACAGATCGATGTGACAAGAGAAAGGGAAACGCACCATGACATACGTCATCGACACATCAGATCAGCGGCGGCGCCGGGCTTTCCGTGCCGCCACTCCACTGGCCGCTCTCCTCGTGGCTGCCCTCCTCGTCTGGCAGGGAAGCAACGCGGCATTCAGCGCCAGCACCGACAACACGGCCAATGCCTGGGAGACCGGCAACATGATGCTCGAGAACAACGGTGGCGGCACCGTGTTCGATCTCAGCACCAACGGTCTCTTCGACGAGAACGACCTTCGCCCCGGCAACTCCGGCGCCAAGTGCATCACCGTCGAGTCCACCGGCTCGCTGTCGGGTGACCTCCGCATCTACCGCGGCTCCGTCACCGGATCGGCTCTGGCCGACATCCTCACCATCACCGTCGACGCCGTCGAGGTGAGCGCCGCCACCAACGTGGCCGCCAACTGCGCCGGGTACACCGGTGGCACCGGTGGGGCCCTGTTCAACGGGACCCTCAACGGAATGGACGACAGCTATGTCGCCGCCGCAGGGACCAGCGTCGCTCTCGACGGTGGGACCGAGCGGGTTGCGTACCGCATCGGCTGGACCGTGCAGGACGCCGGCAACTCGCTGATGGACGAGACCACTCAGGCCGACCTGGTCTGGGAGGTCCGCTGACCCTCAGTGCTCACTCGGACCTGACAGCCCGGCCCCGGTGACTCCTCCCGGGGCCGGGCTCAGGCCCTGACACAGAGACCCACCATGACCGCAATCGCCGAGAAGCCACAGCGAATCGACCTCCAGGTCAATGAGCCGTACTCCAAGACCCGTCTCGTCCTCGGGCTCCTGGGTCGGACCTGGCTGTGGTTTCTCGCCGCGTCGGTGGTCATCAGCCTCATCCCCTCACTCTTCGGCTGGAACTCCTACCTCATCGCCACCGGATCGATGGAGCCAGGCATCAGCGCCGGCGACATAGTGGTCTCCTCTCCCGGGATCGAAGGCCACGACCTCACCGGTCTGGTGATCACCTTCGAGGACCCCTCGATCGAGGACCACATCCTCACCCATCGTGTGGTCACGGTCGAGGGGGACGGATCCTTGACCACAAAGGGCGACGCCAACCCCACCCCTGACACCACGCCGGTCCGGCCCGAGGCGGTCACCGGCATCGGGCGTCTCCTCGTCCAGTACGTCGGTCTCCCCGTGATCTGGGCCCGCACGGGCGACTGGTTGAAGCTGTTCGTCTTCATAGCCCTGCTCGTCGGGTCCCTCGGCGCCGTCGTCCGGGACTACGAGCCGGTCGAGAGAAAGACACCGAGCCGGCGCATCCCTTCCCTCTCCGGGTTGATGGCCCTGATCACGATCGTCGGTCTCGCCCTCCCCGCCATGAAGCCCACAGTCGCCGAGGCCGCTTTCAACGCCAGCACCGCATCACAGGGCAACGTGTGGAGACTGGCCAACCTCACCTACACCGAGGCCATCATCCAGCACAGCCCCTATCTGTATTGGAAACTGGACGAGACCGGGAGTGGCGCCACTGCGGCTGACTCCTCCGGCAACGGACGCACCGGGTCCTACACACCCGGCGGTGGCAGCACCAACTTCACCAAGAACCGACCGGGCGCCCTGGTGAACAACACCCCGAACCGGGCGGTTCGTCTCAACTCGGCCAATGCCTGCATCAACACCACTTCCAACACCGCCATCTCAGCACCACAGGTGTTCACCGTCATCGCCTGGTTCAAGGCCCCCTCGACCTACACCAGCGGAGGCAAGCTGATCGGCTTCGAGCGTCCCCGCACCGGGGTGCTCGCCCCGAGCGGCGGCGCTTACGACCGTCACATCTACATGGACGGCCAGGGGCGGATCTGGTTTGGCGTCTACAACAACGCCCACGTCGCCCTGAGCTCGAGCACAGGGTTGAACAACAACGGCTGGCATATGGCCGTGGGCACACAGAGCTCGGCCGGTATGCGGCTCTACATCGACGGCGTGTTGGTGGACTCCAACTCAAACACCGTCGCCGAGACCCAGGACGGTTGGTGGCGGGCCGGCTGTGGAAACCTGGCCGGCTGGGGCGATCAGTGGAACGGCAACAACGACCCAGGGACCGACTCGGGCACCCCGCAGAACCGTCCCTTCCAGGCCGAGCTCGACGAGATCACCGTCTTCAACACGGCGTTGACCGACACGCAGGTGGCCAACCTGTACGCCGCCCGCTGAGAGCCGCTCTCTCACCCGACGGTCGAGGCCTTCTTCCTCGCCAGCGAGTAGGACTTCTCTCCGACTTGGATCCGCTTCCACCAGATCATGATGGCGCCGAGGATCATCACGCCGACCGAGACCCAGCCGTTGCGGGAGAGCCCGATGAAGCGGAACGTGGTGTCGGTGCGAATCAGCTCCATGAGGAAGCGGATGAGTCCGTAGCCGAGGAAGTAGACCCCGACTAGCCGGCCACGCATCGAGGGGAAGCGGTTCCCCACCCAGATGATGAAGAAGGCGAGACCCGCGTTGAGGAGTGACTCGTAAAGGAAGGTGGGATGGAAGGTCTCGAACTCGGCGTACTCGGGGGGCCGGAACTCAGGGGCGATCTCCAGACCCCACGGGAGATCGGTCGGAGTACCGAAGAGCTCCTGGTTGAAGTAGTTGCCCCAGCGACCGATCGCCTGTGCGAAGGGGACTGCGGGAGCCACCGAGTCGAGGAAGTCGGGAAAGCTCACCCCCCACTTCTTCGTGTACAGGTACATGACGATGGCGCCGGCGGTGAGACCGCCGTAGATGGCGATACCCCCCTCCCAGATGGCGATCACCTTCCACCACTCGCCCTGGAATCGGTCCAGATGGGTGGAGACGTAGGCGATCCGGGCGCCGAGGAATCCGAAGAGGACGACACGAATGACGATGCGCTCGGCCACATCGGGGTCTCCTCCACGGGCCACCCACCGATTTCGTGTCACCAGCCAGGCAACCACCACCCCGGTCATCACGAAGATGCCGTAGAAGGTCACACGCAACGGCCCGACGTGGAAATCGTTGATAGGTGGGGAGGGGATGGACGCGAGAAGGGCGAGAATCATGCTGCTTGGGTCTCCCGGGCCGACCAGCGGAACCAGAGCACGGCGATCGTGGACCAGATGATCGGGATGGTGGCGATCTTCATGATGATGCCCGCCAATTGCTGGTCCTCCAAAGCGGTGAGGGTCCCGATCCGGGGTGCCAGCTCATAGATGCCGTAGATCGGGGTCCTGGTGAAGGTGAGGAAGCTCGCCGGGATCACCGCCACGACGCTCGTGGTCAGGAACAGGTAGATCATCTTCGTCCAGGGGGAAGCGGCCTTGGCTTCAGGTAGCGGGGCGATGACAGGCAACCAGAGGAGGAAACCTGCGATCAGCCAGATCACGTCCATGGCGAAGGAGCCGAACTGGTTGGTGCGGAGAAGTTGGACCGTGGGTGGGGCGTGGGTGGAGAGCAGGAGCACGTTGTAGATGGCGGCGGTGGCAACCAGATTGCGGCCCAGCCACACGACCAGACCCTCGATATGGAGATTGGCGACGAACCGGCGGGCCATCCACTCCGGCGTCCCTAGGAGCAGCAACGGCGCCGAAACAAGGGTGTAGAGGAGGAACTGGACCATGTGCGCCGAGGCCAGGTAACCGGCGCCCAAGGTTCCGAGAGGCCAGTCGGAGGCCAGCCACCACACCAGGATCCCGGCGACGAACAGGGCCGCCTTCTTCCAGTCGACCGGGCCTTCGTGACGACGCACCGCACGGACATAGAGGATGAGCGGGATCGCGCTGGCCACCCAGATCCCCGGATAGGCGATGAACTGCCACCGCCAGGGCTCTTCGAGAGCAGTGCACCACCAGGTGATCATGGGATGAGGCTAATGATCATCGCCGAGTGTCTCCCCGGGGTCGACCACCTCGGCTTCGACGGCCATCTCGCCGGCGGTCTCCCAGATCAGGGTCACCTCCACGGTCTCGCCCACCTCGAGACGGTCGGCGTCGACCAGCATCAGGTGATAGCCACCCGGCTCCAGGACCAAGGACCCGTCTGCCGGAAGGTCGAGCCGGTCGATCCGCGCCATGCTCATGGTCCCGTCGCTTCCCATGGTCGTCTCGTGCAACTCCACCGACGCTGCCACCGACGTCGTGGCGCCGAGAAGACGATCGGGGGCGCCGTTGCTCGTCGCGGTCAGATACAGGGCGGCGTTGGGCCCTGTGGGCTGACCGATCCTCACGTCGGATATCTCAGGCGCCCCGTCATCCCCGGAACAGGCCACCAGCAGACTCGAGGCGATCAGCCCCGCAAGCAGCAGACGTCTCATCCATCGATCCCCAACGCCGCCAGGATCGGCAGATCGTTGTTCCATTGGGTCTGTCGGGTCCCAAACGGGTAGATGGCGTGGTTCAAGCCATCCGGGGAGTAGGCGAGCACCCAGCCGGCGTGGTCGACCGTGTAGTCCTCACCCTCACCCGTGATCGTCGCCGGGGGAACCCCGGCGGCCTCCTGGGCGGCTTTCAACTCCTCCGGGGTCCCGGTGAGACCGACGAACCGGGTGTCGAAGCGGTCGAGGAACTCCCGGATCTCCTCGGGGCTGTCACGTTGGGGGTCGACCGAGACGAAGACCACCTCGGTCTCCCGTGCGACATCGGGCATGGAGTCGAAGACCTCGGCGATCTGTGCCAGATGGACCGGGCAGACGTCCGGGCAATTGAGGTATCCGAAGTAGAGGAGGGACAACTGGCCGTCGGTCTCGGTGTCGAACCGGTAGGGCTCACCGTCGGTGTCTGTCAGGGTGAAGGACGGCTTCTCGGTGGGCGGGTCCACCACAACGCCCTGGAGCTCCCCGGAGGAGACATCACGGCCACATGACACGATGAGGACCGCCAGGGCGATGAGGACCAGTCGGCGATGACGCTGCGGGGCCCTGTCTTCGGTCACATGGTCAATCGTCGCGCTCTCCGGCGACTATGGACAAATCACCCGGTGCCGTAGAGCGACGAGGAGGTCATAGACTCCTCCTGGTGAAGCGTCTCTCTCCGCTTATCGTGATCCTGGCCGCGGTGGCTGCCGCGGTCGCCCTGCTTCGCAGCGGCGAGAAGACGGAGGAAGACCACCCCGAGCAGTGGAAGCCGGTCAGACCGGCGTGAGGGTCGGTCTGCTGGTCACCGGGGATGTCTCGGTGCGCGCCGCTCACTCCCTGCAAGCACATCCCGGTGTCGACGAGGTCGTCGTGGTCGGGCCCGCCACATCGAAGAGCTTCCAGGTGGTCGACAGCGGCCAGGGCTGCGACTACCTGGTGGGACACGGCCCGAGTGCCCCCGATCTGGCCAGGAAGCACGGAGTCGGTCTCATCTGGGACGGGGACGCCGCCGAGGAGGGTGTGGTGGTGTGGGGGGCGTCACCAGCAGGGTTCGCCGTGGCCTTGGCCGATCGGGAGTCTGATCCCAGGTTGGTGGCGGTGGCCCATCCCGATATCCCGGTCTCCGACACCACCAGGACCACCCGTTTTCCCGACCCGGTCGGCAGGCTCGGAGTCTCAGACGGAATTGTCGGCGGTCGACCGGTGGCTCTGGCCAGGTCACGCAACGAGTTCGCCGCCTGTCTCGCCGTAGGGGCCAAGCGACGGGTCACCGTGGTGGATCACGGTGGATTTCTCGCAGGGATCGCCCTGGCGGGTGGGATCGCCGTCGCCGACGACGGCCCGCTACCCGTCTGGGAGCGTGCGCTCCCCTATCTCGAGGCCACCACCGAGATGGGTCTGGTCATGGCCGAGAGCGACTAGGGACCACCATTCTGTGCGGATCTAGTACGCGTCACGCGTATCTAACCCGCACAGAAAGGAGGAAATGACGGGTCAGCCGGTGCGTTGGGCCCTCTCCACCTCTTCGGTGGGGAGGTCGGCGTGTTCCTCGGGGGTGGTCACCGCCCCGTTGCCGACCCGATAGTCGGCGGGGGGATGGAGGACCTGCTGGGCCGGGACCACGGGATTGAGAGTCTCTTCGAGGACCACGATCTCGAGACCGCCGACCACGTCCGAGACCAGGTTGTAGATCACGGCGATGGCCACCGTCGTGCCCGTGAGCACCACCCAGTTGACCACGGTGGAGAACACCAGGAAACGCAGGAACTGCTCGGTGTTGGCGAAGGGGTTTGTGCCCTCCTCGATCAAAGTGATCTCGACCATGAAGTCGACCAGCTTGTCGGGGATGCCGGCACGGTCGAGAACGGACCAGAAGATGACCGCCCCGAGGACGAAGGCGAGCCCGAGGACAGCCCAAACCACCGCTGACACCTTCAGCGTGGTCCAGGGGTCGATCTTGCGGATTATGCGTCTGACGCGACGAACAGTTGCCATGGTGGCTCCTGGTTGTTGGTTAGGAGTCTAAGGGGAGAACGAAACAGTCCAACGTCACCCCGACCGCTCACAGTTCCTCGGCGATCTCTTCGGAGATCTTGGCGGCCGCAGAGAGCTCGTTGCCCTCGCCGACGTTGATCACCCGGACCCCGGTCGAATCGCGCTTCTGGCGACTGATCGTGGACACCGCCACCCGGGTGCCCACCCCCGCGGTGGAGATCAGAAAGACCTGATCGTCCTTCCTCACCGCCCGGGCGTCGACCAGGTTTCCCCGGACCTTGGTGATCTTGAAGGCCTTGACCCCGATCCCGCCCCGGGTCTGGTGGCGAAACTCGCTCATAGCCGTGCGCTTGCCGTACCCGCCGGCGGTGAGGAGCAACACCTCGTCGCCGTCCAGGTTGGACACTGCGCTGACCACCTCGTCTCCCTCTCGCAGCTTGATGCCGCGCACACCCTGTGTCCCCCGGCCCATGCTGCGCAGATCGGACTCCTTGAACCGGATCCCCATCCCGTTCTTGGTGAAGATGAGGATGTCGTTGGATCCGTTGGAGGTCCGCACCGTTACCAGCTCGTCGTCCTCGGCGAGCTTGACCGCCACGAGGGTCTGGTTCCGGGAGTCGTACTCCTTGAACTCGGTCTTCTTCGCCATCCCCTTCTTGGTGACCATGACCAGATAGCGGCGGGTCTCGTAGTCCCTTGTGTCGATGATGGCCTGGATGGTCTCCTCGGGCCCGATCGGCAGCACCGACTGGGCCATGACTCCCTTCGCGGTCCGGGACTGGCGGGGTATGGCGTGGGCCTTGATCCGGTGCACCAGACCCTTGTTGGTGAAGAACAGGAGATAGGCGTGGGCGGTCGTGTGCACCAGGTGCTTCACCACGTCGTCACCACTCACCTCAGCCGCCTTTATGCCCCGGCCGCCGCGGCCCTGGGTGCGGTAGGTCGAGGCCGGGACGGACTTGAGATAGCCCGTCGACGAGACGGTGATGATCAGCTCTTCGTCGGCGATCAGGTCCTCGAGGCTGAGGTCGCCTTCGTCGGGAACCAGACGGCTGCGACGCTCATCGGCGAAGGACTCCTTGATGGCCGTTAGCTCCTCACGGATGATCTGCCAGCGCCGCTTGGGATCGGCGAGGATCGCCTCCAGCTCGGCGATGGTCTCCTGCAGCTCGGCGAGCTCGGTGCGCAGCTTGTCGACCTCGAGGGCGGTGAGCCGGCGGAGCGGCATGTCGAGGATGGCGTTGGCCTGGATCTCGGTGAGCTCGAAGGACGCAATCAGGTTGGTGCGGGCGTCCGCGGTGTCGTCGGATCCGCGGATGATCCTGATCACCTCGTCGATGTTGTCGACCGCGATGATCAGACCCTCGAGGATGTGGGCCCGGGCCTGCGCCTGGTCGAGACGGAACTGGGTCCGGCGCTCGATGACCTCCATCTGGTGGTCGAGGTAGTAACCCAGCATCTCGGCCAGGTTGAGGGTGCGTGGGACCTCGTCGACGAGGGACACCATGTTGTAGCCGAAGGTGTCCTGCAGCGGTGTGTTCTTGTAGAGCTGGTTGAGGACCACCTGGGGAACGGCGCCCTGCTTCAGCTCGATGACCAGACGGGTTCCCACCCGGTCGGACGACTCGTTGCGGGTGTCGGCGACACCGGAGAGCTTCTTCGACTCGACCAGATCCTTGATCTTGGCCATCACACGCTCGATCGACACCTGGTAGGGCAGTTCGGTGACAACGATGGCGGTGCGGCCCTTGCGGATCTCCTGGACGTCACACACGGCACGGACCTTGACCGACCCCCTACCGGTGGTCAGTGCCTCCCGGATGCCTGAGGTACCCACCAGGAAGCCTCCCGTGGGGAAGTCGGGTCCCTTGACGAACTCGAGCAGGTCCTCCGACGTGGCGTCGGGGTTGTCGATCATGTGGAGGGCGGCGTCGATGACCTCGCCGAGATTGTGCGGCGGGATGTTGGTCGCCATGCCCACGGCGATCCCCTGGGATCCGTTGACCAACAGGTTGGGGAAACGCGCCGGGAGGACCGAGGGCTGCTGGAGCTCGCCGGAGTAGTTCTCGACGAAGTCGACCGTGTTCTCGTTGATGCCCTCGAGCAGATGGATCGACAGTTTGGTGAGACGGCACTCGGTGTAGCGGGAGGCGCCCGGAGGGTCGTCGATCGAGCCGAAGTTCCCCTGGGGATCGATGAGTAGATGCCGCATCGAGAAGTCCTGCCCCATGCGCACCAGGGCGTCATAGATCGCCTGGTCGCCATGAGGGTGGTAGTTGCCCATGACGTCACCCACCACCTTCGAGCACTTCCGGTGGGCCGAGCCCGGGCCGATGTTGTTCTCGAACATCGAGTAGATGATCCGGCGTTGCACCGGCTTGAGACCGTCCCGGACGTCGGGGAGGGCGCGGGACACGATCACCGACATGGCGTAGTCGATGAAGCTGGCCTCCATCTCGTTGGTGATCTCGACCTCGGGCACGTTGCCCAGAGCTCTCTGTTCGTCAGTCATCGGTAGTCGGTCCTAGATGTCGAGGAAACGCACGTCGTTGGCGTTCTGCTGGATGAAGGTCTTGCGGCTGGACACGTCGTCGCCCATGAGCGTCTCGAAGACCTCCTCGGCGCGAGCGGCGTCGGCCATCTCCACCTGGAGCAGGGTCCGGGTCTCCGGGTTCATGGTGGTGTCCCACAACTCGCGGGCGTTCATCTCGCCCAGACCCTTGAATCGGGTCGGCCTCACCTTCGGGTGCTCCTTCTGGAAGGCGGCCAGGGCGGCGTCGTCCTTCAGATAGTGCACTTGTGACCCCACCTTGACGCGGTAGAGCGGAGGCTGGGCCACGTAGACGAATCCGGCCTCGATCAGCGGGCGGAGATGACGGAAGAGCAGGGTGAGCAAGAGGGTCCGGATGTGGGCACCGTCGACGTCGGCGTCGGCCAGGAGCACGATCTTGTGATAGCGGGCCTTCGACAGGTCGAAGTCGTCACCGATGCCCGTACCGATCGCGGTGATGATGTCCTGCACCTCGGCGTTCTGCAGTGCCTTAGCCAGCCGGGCCTTCTCGACGTTGAGGATCTTGCCCCGGATGGGGAGGATGGCCTGGGTCTCGGAGTCCCGGGCCGACTTGGCAGGCCCGGCCGCCGACTTCCCCTCGACGATGAACAGCTCCGACTCGCCTGGATCGCGGCTGGAGCAGTCGGCCAGCTTGTCAGGAAGACCACCGGACTCCAGACCCGACTTGCGACGGGTCAGCTCGCGCGCCTTGCGGGCGGCCTCCCGGGCCTTGGCGGCGTTGATGCACTTGTCGACGATCCGGCGGGCCTCCGGCGAGTACTTCTCGAGCCACTCCGGGAGCTTGCGGTTGAGCGCCTTCTCCACGTATGACCTGACCTCGGTGTTGCCGAGCTTGGTCTTGGTCTGACCCTCGAACTGGGGCTCCTTGACCCGGACCGACACGACCGCGGTGAGACCTTCCCTGACGTCCTCACCGGTGAGATTGGCGTCCTTCTCCTTGAGCAGGTTCTTCGACCGGGCGAAGTCGTTGATCGCCTTGGTCAGGGCCTTGCGGAAACCCTCTTCGTGCGTGCCCCCCTCGTGGGTGTTGATGTTGTTTGCGAATGACAGGATCGACTCTGTGTAGGAGGTGGTCCACTGGAGTGCCACCTCGACCTCGGCGTCGTCAGCCGAGTCGGAGATGTCGATGATGTGGGCGTGGAGCGGGTCGCGCTTGGCGTTCAAATGGTTGACGAAGTCGACCAGGCCACCCTTGTACTGGAAGGTCTCGGTGACCGGCTTCTCCGGCCGCTCGTCCGTGAGCGTGATCTGCAGACCGCGGTTGAGGAAGGCGGTCTCCCGGAGACGGGAAGCCACGATGTCGTAGTCGAACTCGAGGGTCTCGGTGAAGATGTCGGGATCTGGCCAGAACCGGATGGTGGTGCCGGTCTTCTTGGCCGGTCGGTCCTTCTTCGGATCCTTCGTCTTGGGCTGGCCGACCGCGAAGGTCTGGGTGTACATGTACCCGTCGCGGCGCACCTCGGCCTCGAGTTTGGATGACAGGGCGTTGACCACCGAGACACCGACACCGTGGAGACCACCTGAGACCGTGTAGGCGCCTTGCTCGAACTTGCCGCCGGCGTGCAGGGTGGTGAGGATCGTGGTCAGGGCGGACTGCTTGGTCTTCTCCATGCGATCGACCGGGATGCCACGGCCGTCGTCGACCACTTCGACTCCGCCGTCGGCGCGCAGGGTGACCGAGATCTTGGTGCAGTGCCCCGCCATCGCCTCGTCGACCGAGTTGTCGACCACCTCCCAGACGAGATGGTGCAGACCACGGGGACCGGTGGACCCGATGTACATGCCCGGTCGTCTCCGAACCGCCTCGAGCCCTTCGAGGACGGTGATGTCTTTGGCCTGGTAGCTGTCGCGGGTGGTCGTCACGACCCTCCTAAATGCAAGAAATGAGGACCTGGTGCGGTGGGAACGTGCCGGTCATTCGGCGACTTTCACGAATGTCATTCTACCCCTCCGGGGTGACAAAACCCAATCCATTCGGGGACGTTTGTCCTGCTCAACCCGTGCCTGGAGGCCTGATGTCGACCGTTTCGACCACCCCCGGGCCGAGGCGATCGGCCAGCTTCTCGACCAGCCCCGCCTCCCCGTAGCGGAGGAAGGCGATCATCGAAGGGCTGACCGCCTCGACCACCAAAGTGGTCCCTTTCAGATAGAGCGGCTTCGACCTCCCCTGCCATGGTGGGCCCGCCAGCGAATCCCACTCCGAGCTGATCGTGGCCATCACCACCGGGTCGGGCAGACCCAGCTTGGTGAACATGTCGTCCACCGACTCCGAGATGTGCTCCAACTCACCGTCCCGGTTCATCTGACCTGACCCCCGCCCACATCCCAGACGGTGCCCGACACGGGGACGTCCTCGGGTCGGGCCGATGTGATCAGGGTTTGGGTGTCGGCCGGCAAGGCGCCGGCCAACGCCGTCCCCCGTTTCGGGTCCAGTTCGGAGAAGACGTCGTCGAGGAGGAGGACAGGTGGCTCGCCGATCACCAGGGCCACGGCCCGGTGCGCCGCCAGCTTCACCGCCAGGGCCATGGTGCGCTGCTCTCCCTGTGAGCCGTGGGTACGCGCCTCGTGACCGTCGATGGCGAAGCCGGGCTCGTCCCGATGTGGTCCCACGGTGGTCATCCTTCGTTCGTAGTCGACCCGTCGGGCCGCTTCAAGGGAGACGACCAGACGGTCGCTCAGCTCGGCCGCCGAGGCACGGTCCAGCACCCCATCCCATGAGGGTTCGTAGGTCAAACGGGTGGCGGTCGTGGCACCTGCGATCTCGGTGTAGGTCTCGGCGAGCAGCGGCTCGATGGTCTCGATGACCCGGGCCCGCCGGGCCAGCACCCGTCCCCCCGCCTGGGCCAGACGCGAGTCCCAGACAGACAGGGTCGGATCGTCGCGCTCGCCTTGTCGGAGAAAGGCGTTTCGTTGTCGCAGGGCGCGTTCGTATTCGGTCTGGTCGAGATGGGCGGTGGGCCAGAGCTGCACGGCGATGTCGTCGAGAAGCTCACGGCGGTAGGCCGGTCCGCGTTTGACCAGGTCGAGGTCCTCGGGGAGAAAGGCGACGACCCTGAGCACCCCGAGCAGGTCAGAGCTGCGCCGCAACCTGTTCTTGTCCACCTGGGCCCGTCGCGCTCCGCGGCGGACTATCTCCACCTCGACGAGGTGCTCGCTCTCCTCGGCCGCCACGCCCGCCCGGATGACCGCGCTCTGGGCGTCGTCGGCGATGAGCCCGGCGTCGGGCACCGAGCGGAAGGACTTGAGACTGGCCAGATAGGCCACCGACTCCAGGATGTTGGTCTTACCGGCGCCGTTGGGGCCTATCAGCAGGTTGACGCCAGGGTCGGGCTCCCACCTCAGCTCGTGATAGGACCGGAAGTCGACCAGGGAGACCCAGTCAACCCTCATGGGAGGGTTTAGACCCTCACGGGCATCAACAGGTACAGGAACTCGCCGCTGTCGCCCGAGTCGATCACGCCGGGCTTGAAGGCATCGATGACCCGGATCCGCACCTTGTCGCCGACGATGGCCGACACCCCGTCCTGGAGGTACCTCGGGTTGAAGGCAATCGCCACCTCTTCGTCGCTGCCCGAGTACTCCCCCGAGAGGTGCTCGGTTTCCCCACCGACGTCCTGACGGCTCACCGTGACCTCGACCCCGCCCTCGGTGAGCTTGAGACGTACCGGGATGTGGTCCTCTGCCACCAGGGTGACCCGGCCCAGGGCCTCGAGTAGCTCCTCCTTGTCGAGGATCACCTGGTTGGGATAGCTGTCCGGGAGGAGCGACTGGTACTTGGGGAAGTTCCCGTCGATGAGACGCAGACGGAGAGTTCCTCGCTCCGAGGAGAACACGGCCTCCCGCTCCCGCAGCTGAGCCGTGACCTTGGGAGCGCCGATCGTCCTGGGCAGCTCACGGAGGCCGCGTGCCGGGACCAGACCACTCCCCTCGAGCCCGAAGCCGGGGAGATCCCTCTTGGCCAGCCGGTACGAGTCGGTGGCCACCATGCGCAGACCCTCCTCCGAGGTCTCGAACAACACCCCGGTCAGGATGGGCCGGGCGCCGTCCGTGGAGGCGGCGATGGTCACCTGGTTGATGGCCTCGGCGAAGGCCTCGCCGTCGACCTCCACCCCCTCGACCACGACGTCCTCCTGAGTGGGGAAGTCGTCGACCGCCAGCGGGCGAAGTGTGAACCGGGGCCCGTTGCCCTGGATCTCGATGTCGTTCTCGGACACCCCGATCGTCACCTGGCCCGGTGGCATCTTGCGCACTGCCTCCGACAGGAGCCGGCCCGGGATGACCGCCCGGCCCTCCTCCATCACCTCGACCTCGGCCTGGGTCCGGACTGTCATGTCGAGATCGGTGCCGGTCACACGCAGGGTGTGGCCGGATACCTCGCACAGCAGACCCTGGAGTACTGGCAGCGCAGTGCGGGTCCCTACGGCTCGATTGGCACGAGCGAGCACATCGGCGAGGTCGTCTCGCTGCGCGCGGATTCTCACAGGGTGTCATCCCTTCTTCTGTTGCTACTGATCTTCATTGAAACTGTATTAGTTGTAGTAGGGGGTTGTGGAAGTGTTGAAAAGCAGGTTCTGATCAGATCGCTGCTGGGTTTTCTCCTGTTGAAGACCGTGTGGACGATTCGAGGCGATCTGAGGACGCGCGGTGGACAACTTCCGGCCTTGGGGAAATGTGCCCACCTTTCCTCAGCTCCTGTGTGAGTTGGTTGACACGGTCGAAGACCGCTCGATCCGATCTCAGGATGCGCTTCACCTTCTCCACCGAGTGCAGGACCGTGGTGTGGTCCCGGTTGAAATGCTCCCCGATCTTGGGGAGGGAGAGGTCGGTCAGCTCCCGGCACAAGTACATCGAGATCTGACGACACAGGACCAGGGGCTGGCGACGACTGGAGCTGAGCACGTCCTCGACCGAGAAGCCGTAGGCGGTGGCTGTGGTCCGGATGATCGTGTCCGGCCCCAGCGGCACCGGCTCGTCCGAGGTCACGATGTCCTTGAGCACACGTTCCGCGGTCTCGAGGTCGATGTCCCGCCGGTTCAGGGCCGACCAGGCGGTGACCCGGGTCAGCGCTCCTTCGAGCTCGCGGATGTTGTCCGACACCAGCCCGGCGATGTGCTCGAGCACCTCGACGGGAACCGGGCGTGGGGCGAACTCGGCGTTGCGTCGCAGGATGGCGATGCGGGTCTCCATGTCCGGTGGTTGGATGTCGGTGAGCAGCCCCCACTCGAAACGGCTCCGGAGCCGGTCCTCGAGCGTCGAGAGGTTCCTCGGGTGGCGATCGGAGCTGATCACCATCTGTTTGCCCGACTCGTACAACGAGTTGAAGGTGTGGAAGAACTCCTCGAGGATCTGCTCCTTCCCCTCGAAGAACTGGACGTCGTCGAGGAGGAGGATGTCCACGCCCCGGTATCTGGACTTGAAGTCGTCGGGGCGTTTGCGGCGGATCGACTCGATGAAGTCGTTGAGGAAGTTCTCCGACGACACGTAGCGCACCACGAGGCTGGGGTACATCTCCAGGGCTTGATGACCCACCGCGTTGAGGAGATGGGTCTTGCCCAACCCGGCCCCTCCGTAGATGAAGAGCGGGTTGTAGTGAGCCCCCGGTTGCTCGGCGACCGCCATGGCGGCTGCCCAGGCGAAGCGGTTGGACTGCCCGACCACGAAGCTCTCGAAGCGATAGCGGTTGATCAGATTGGTGGCCCGGCTGTGGTTCACATGGGTGGGGATCTCCGCCGGCGCCGGGTCCGGTGTGTGCTCCTCCAGGGGGAGGGTCTGGGCCATCGGGGTCTCGCTGACCCGGTACTCGGGGCCGACGTCGGTCTCGAAGACCGACTGATACGCCTTTTCCACGAGCTCGCCGTGTTTCTCCTGAACCCATCTGAGATGGAACTCAGACGGCGCCACGAGGACGATGCGTCCCCCGTCGGTATCGGGCTCGAGACGGGAGAGCCATGTGTCCCAGTTCGATTCGGAGACCCCGGATTTCAAAGCAGTGCGAAACCTCGCCCACAGATCGTTCGCTCTGTCCGGTTGTGTCACCTCGTCGCTACTCCTCCCCGACGCCGAAATTGTCCACAGAACCATCCACACATGTGGATAGGTCTGTGCACATCCTCGGCTTCTTGCTCACTTGTCCGGCCCGGGTAGGCGCCGCTGTCATCCGACGACGACGGGAAGTGGGGCACTCCCGGGTGTTGAGTCGGGCGAGTATTGGTTTCCGCAAATGCCCCGTCAAGAGCGCGAGAATCACCGTTGTGGAAGAACCTGCGCCCGTCTATCCACAACGATTTCCCTGCTCTGACGGGCATTTTCCAGATCATGGTTCGCTCTGGATGGTTCATCGGGCGACCAAGAGCGTTTCGGTGAATTTTCGCGGGTTACCCCGTTTCTTCGCGGGTTGTGTCTCCAGGTACCGATTCGGGGGCTGTCCTCGTATTGCGCAGGATTTGGTTCCTCCGTAATCTGTGCCGGTTCCCCCCTCGACCCCTTTCGATTCGTCATGAAGAGGACATATCAACCCAAAGTTCGCCGCCGAAAGCGTCGTCACGGATTCCGTCACCGCATGCGCACCCGCGCCGGTCGGGCGACGATCAAGAATCGTCGTCTCAAGGGCCGAAAGCGACTCGCTGCCTGAGTACGACACGCTCCGCAACTCTCGAGACTTTCGTAGAGTCCTGTCCGACGGAAGACGTCGCCGCAAGGGCGGGATCGTCGTGGTCAGCTCGCCGGGGCGGCCCGGACCCCCACGACTCGGGCTCTTGGTGTCGAAGAGTTGCGGCAATGCCGTGACCAGAAACCGCATCAAGAGACGTCTGCGCTCAGCGGCCGGCCAAGTCGAACTGCAACCAGGAACCGATTACGTGATCATCGCCAGCAAACAGGTGGCCGAGGCCAGTTTTGACCAGATCAGGTCATGGCTGGAGCGCGCTCTCGAGGACTCCCGTGTCTGAGTCATTCCGTCCCCGCACCATTGCCGTCGACATGATCCGGATTTACCAAAAATTGGTAAGTCCCAATCTGGGGGCCAACTGTCGTTA
>DASSVE010000041.1:0-3268 GCA_035706345.1 Acidimicrobiia bacterium | reverse complement strand
AAGCCGGATAGACCGCCGGCTCCGGTCCAGGCGGGGTCACCCCGACGTTGGACGAGGGTGATCGCCAGCCAAGGGTTCCTGGCTGTGGCCGTGGTCAACTTCGTGGTCTTTTTCACCAGGGCCTCATCCAGCAACACCCTGCTCCCGCTGCAGGGGGTCGGGGTCTACGGGCTCACCCTCGGGCAGATGGGTCTGATCATGACGGGGATCGCCGTCATCGGTCTGGCCCTGCTTCCCGCCGCGGCCAGCATCTCGGACCGTCGCGGCCGCACCAAGGCCATCACGCCGAGTCTTCTCGGTGTCGCCGCCGCTCTCTCCGTGCTGGCCGTGGCGTTCGACCTCACCTGGTTCCTGGTCGGCGCAGGCATCCTCGCGGTCTCGGCCGCCATGTCCGGACCCGCCCCGGCGGCCTTTGCCGCCGACAATGCCCACGAAGACATCCGTGGGCTCTCCCTGGGCATGTTCCGCACCGCCGGTGACATGGGGCTCCTGGTGGGCCCGCCGCTGCTGGGCTGGATCGCCGATGTCGGCGGCTTCGGCGCCGCCTTCGCGGTCAACGCGCTCATCGTCGTTGCTGCCGCCATCGTCTTTCACACCGCAACCCGACGGGGCCCTGTGCCCGATGTGAGCCTGGCATGAGGGTGCGTCGTCTCATCGTCGACATCACGCCGCTCCGGGAGTCGCCCCGGTTCCGGGTGCTCTATGCCGGGCAATTCCTCGCCAGCATCGGTCGTCAGGTAACGGTCGTAGCGGTCCCCTACCAGCTGTACATCCTGACCGGCTCGACCCTGGCGGTGGGCGCTCTCGGGCTGGCCCAGTTCATCCCCCTCATCGTGGTCTCGATAGTCGGTGGTGCCGTGGCCGATGCCTTCGACCGACGCAAGCTGCTGGTAGCGGGCCATCTGCTGCTGGGGATGACCGCGGTCGGTCTGTTGATCAACGCCTCGCTGGCCCAACCGCTGGTGTGGCCTTTGTACGCCCTCAGCTCGCTGAACGCCGGGCTGACCGCTTTCAACAGCCCTGCCCGCGCGGCGGCGATCCCCGCGCTCGTGCGGAGGGAGCTGATCGCACCCGGGTTCGCCCTCAATTCGACGATGCAGGAGGTGGCGGCTGCGGTCGGACCGGCCGTGGCCGGCGTGCTGATCGCCCAATACGACCTCTCGGTCACCTACACCATCGAGGCCGTTGCCTTCCTCGTGGCGGCGGTGATCATGGTCTGGCTGGGCCCACTGCGCCCTGAGGGCGGTGGCCGGGCCGTCGGGTTGTCATCGATCCGGGAGGGCTTCCGCTATCTCAAGAGCCAGCCGTTGCTTCAGTCCGGGTTCCTGATCGACCTCAACGCGATGATCTTTGGAATGCCAACGGCTCTCTTCCCCGCCCTGGGCACGGACGTCTTCGGTGGTGACGCCACCACCGTCGGTCTTCTCTATGCGGCACCCGGAGTCGGCGCCCTGGTGGGCGCACTGACATCTGGCTGGGTGGGCGGGGTGTCGAGGAGAGGCCGCGTCGTGGTGGTGGCAGTCGTGGTGTGGGGGATCGCCATCGCCATCTTCGGACTGATCAGTCTGCTCCCGCTGGCGCTGGTGCTGCTCGCCGTCGCCGGGGCCGCCGACGTGATCTCGGCGGTGATGCGCAACACGATCCTCCAGTTGGTCGTGCCGGACGCCCTCCGCGGCCGTCTCTCGGCAGTGCACTCCGCCCTGGCCGGGGGCGGGCCCCGTCTCGGGGACCTGGAGGCGGGCGCTGTCGCCACCCTGACGTCGGTGCGTTTCTCAGTTGTCTCCGGTGGCCTCGCCTGCATCGTGGGGGCGCTCGCCATCGCCCGCTGGATGCCACAGCTCTGGGCCTATTCGGACGAGGCGGTCGCCTCCGCTACCGATTGATGCCGGCGAGGAGCCGCTCCACGTTGCTCCCCAGGATCATCTGGCGCTGATCGTCACTGAGCCCGGGGATGGCGTTCACGGTGTCGGCGGGGGTGGGGTCTCCCATGGGGAACGGGTAGTCGGTCCCCATCACCACGTGGTCTGCTCCCATGTGGGAGACCAGGAACGCCAGCGGAGCGGGGTCGTGGAGGACGGTGTCGTAATAGAGGAGACGGGCCAACTCGGCCGGTGGCCTGGTCAGGTTCCCCGCTGCCAGCTTGGGCACCGCATCGAACCCGCGCTGCATCCGGCCCAGCTGGTAGGGGACGAATCCACCCCCATGCACCACGCACATGATCAGGCCCGGGTAGCGCTCCAACGCCCCGCTGAACAGCAGATGCCCCACGGCGATGCTGCTCTCGGCGGGCCGGCCCACCATGTTGTCGAGGAAGTTGCGGGAGAGGTCCACCCCGGGCAAGGGGTCGCACGGATGGAGCACGATCAGACACCGGAGATCCTGGGCGGCCTCCCAGAACGGGTCGAGACCGGCCTGGTCGAGATCGGTGCCGTCGACCGTGGTGGCGATCTGGGCACCTGCCATGCCAAGGTCCCGGACCGCGTGCTCGAGCTCGCGAGCGGCCAGCTCCGGGGCTTGGAGAGGGACCGTGCCCAGGGCCAGCAACCGGTCCGGGTGGCGGGCTGCCTCTTCGGTGAGGATCTCGTTGAACCGACGGGAGTATTCGGCTCCGGCCTGCCCCTCGAGGGCATAGGCAGAGAGATCGATCCAGCTCGAGATGAGCTGGACGTCCACCCCGGTCTCGTCCATCTTGGCCAGACGTGCCTCCATGTCGGAGAGAAAGGGCCGGAACGGGGCGAGCCGGACCCGGCCGGCCAGCACCGCGTATTCGTCCTGACCGTCATCGGCGATCTCGATGCCGAACCTGGCGCCATCGGCGCGCAGGAGATCGATCAGGGCAGTCGGGATGCAGTGTGCGTGGACGTCGTAGGTGGTGGTCATCGTCTCCCTCTGTGTTGGCCTAGATCGACATCTGGCCCATGCGGGCCGACAGGGCGAGGTCGGGCTCGAGTATGTAGACGCCACCGTTGACCCGGTCGGTGGCGTACACGGTGTGATCGGCGGCTACGAACAGGTCGTTGATCTGGGCGGCGGCCTGATTCGGCGGGCACTCGGGGATCCAGTACGCCACTTCCTGGGGGGCGTCCGGATCGGAGATGTCGTACACCCGGACCCCGGCGTTGAAGTAGGTGACGAACATCAGAGTCTCGCTGCGATAGCTGCCCGGCCTGTTCTCATGGAGACAGTGGGCCCCGAACCGGAGCCCCCGCTCGCAGAAGTCGCCTTCCGGGACCGGGCAGATCGAGCGGACGAACGGGGTGGTCTCGTC
>DASSVE010000040.1:0-7025 GCA_035706345.1 Acidimicrobiia bacterium | reverse complement strand
GGTCGGTGAGCCCACCGTGGTGTCGGCGTCCGAAGGCCTGTGGGAGGCGAGAGAGAGAATCGGGCACTTCTTCGGTTGGTCCTGGGTTCCCGCGTTGGCCCTTCTCGCGATCGCGATCGTGCTCGGCCGCCATCTCGACGGACGGGTGGGTCTGGTCTGGCTCGCCGGACTGGGTCTGATTGCCGTGGGTCTCGGTCAGATCTGGTACTCCGGGGCTGCGGCGCTCTCTCCGAGGAACGGGGTCGGTGCCGTGACCGGTCTCGCCCTCGTCATCGGCGCCTTGCTCTCCCCGACGAAAGAGTCTGCGGCAGGATGGCGTGGGCCCACGCTGGCCACCCTCGCGGTGACTCTGGGATTCGTGGGTTTGTCGGCCTGGTCGACCAGCACCCTGGACGCCCTGCAGCCGTCTGATGTCGGCAACTGGGACAACGAGGCGGTCATGGAGCTCGAGTCGTGGCTGGCAGATGCTCCGACGGAGGAAGTCCTCACCACACCGATCTACGCCACGTATCTCTACTTCCTCAACCGCGAGCTACCGGCGCCAACTCTCGTCAACTGGTATTTCTCCCATCAGGACGAGGGGAGTTATGCGGTCAGTGACTTCTGTACTCGGATCTGGTGGGCTGGAGATCTGCAAGGTTGCCCGCAGTCATCGGAAGTTCGTGTGATCCAGGGAAATCGCCGCATCCTGAGCCTTCTCTTTGGTGATGCCCTAGGCGATGGCGAATCGCCCCTGATCGTCACCGGTACCACACCGTCCGCCTCGGCCTTCAACGGGATGGGACTGCTCTACCTCATCGAGGAGTACGACCTCGGCCAGCCCCTCTTCGCGACCAGCGAAGCGCATCTGCCCAACTGGGCCGTGGTGTACGACATCGACTGGGAGCGATGGAACTCGGCCTCGATACCTGCTCTGTCAGATGCTCTCGTGGAGGGACTCGATGGGATCGTCGAAGAACCTCTTCCGATCGATCCCAAAGAGGCGCTCCAGGTACTCGTGGAGGTGCTTCCGCCCTAACGGCCGTGGGGGTTCATGACGTGAAGACCTGCTGAACCACGAGATCGGGCCGACTCTCTTCCCATGCCTGCTCTGCGATTCGTCGAGCCTCTACGGCCAGAGCCGCTCGTCTCTCCGGGTCACGGCTCAGTTCTCTCAGCACCGCCGCGGCTTCGGTGGGGGAGCGAACCACGAGGCGCGGGTCGAGATCTTCGACCAAGCGACGCTGCCCGGGCAGGTCCGAGACGACCGGCGGCAGACCGACGGCCATGTACTCCCACAGCTTGGTGGCCACTGCCTCCCTGTATGCCGGCACGGGCTGGAGGAGATTGAGCCCCGCCAGAGCAGCCCGGGCCGCCGACCAGGCCTTGTCATGCTCGAGCTGACCCGTGAACTCGATCCGGTCGGCCACACCCAGACGATCCGCCATCGACGAGATGGCTCCTCTCGTCTCGACGCCGGCCCGGCCGATCAGAGACAGGCGAAAGGACTCGTCGAGCTCGGCCAGTGTCTCGACCATCGTCACCGCCCCGCGCGCCTCGGTCACATCTCCGACGTAGACGATCCGATTGGAGCCGTCGTGAGCAGCCATCGGCAACGAGGACGGATCGGGGATGTTGAGCGCCACTCGATCGCCTGATCGGGCGAGCTCAGGCGCGGCCACCAGAACCCGCCAGCTGGCTGCCCGACCTGCGGAGACCGCGAATGAGGCAACGATCTTGACCAATGTGCGGGCCCAGTCCGGCACCCAGGGGCGCGCCATAGCAGCTTTCGGGTAGTCCTCGTGGATGTCGATCACGGGTCTCTTGCCGGTGATCCGGGCTGTGAGGCTGCCGAGAAGGAAGAGGTCGGGATCGGGCAGCAGGACATGTGTCGACGACGAGGTGGCGATGGCGCGGAGCGCTTTCCACATTGCCATCAGCCGCGGTGTTCCCGCGAACGAGATCAACCGGGCTCGATGCCCTGCCTGTTTCAGGTATCGAACATGGCGGTTGAGACGGGGATCGCCGGACCAGTGGGCGGTGGTCACGATGGCTACGTCGATCATCGCTCGCCGCCGACCGGGGACAAGAACCCCAGACCCCAGCTGATGTGCATGGTCCCCAGGGCGGCGGCCATGCGCAAGGCATCCCGGCCCGCACCGAGACCCACCGCCAAGAGACCGAGCAGGTACGCAGCCGGGATCAGGAGAAACCACGGGATCCACAGGGAAGCCACCAGGGCGAGCATCAGATCCACCACCAGCAGGGGCGGGGCGATCTGACGCCACCTGAGACCACCCGGGTGCCGCCGTATGAACTGACGTTTCGCCCGGCCGTACTGGAAGTACTGACGGGCCAGTTCCCCGAGAGAGCCGCGCGGCGTGTAGGTCACCTCCAGTCGAGGGTCGAACCACACCTGTTCGCCCGCCCCGATGAGACGGTGGTTCAGTTCGTAGTCCTGGTTCCTCTTGAAGCCCTCGTCGAACCCCCCGAGACGTTCCAGGGCATCGCGGCGAAAGACGCCCAGGTAGACGGTCTCCACCGGCCCCTCCTCGCCGCCAATCCGGTATCTGGCGTCTCCGGCGCCGAACGGCGAGGTCATTGCCCGGGCGATGGCCCGCTGCCAGGGAGTCTCGCCAACCGGGACCTGTCTCCCGCCTACGTTGGCCGCCCCCGTCCGCTCCAGGGTCTCCACGGCCCGGGCGACATAGTCGGGAGGCAGGACCGACTGGGCGTCACAACGCACGATGACCTCGCCGGTGCTGTTGGCGATGGCGAGATTGAGCCCGACCGGGGTCGAGCCATCGGGGTTGTGGACCACCCGGGCCCCGTCTGCGGAGCTGGCGCTGGCATCGTCCGACGCCGCCACCACCACATCGACGATGTTTGGATAGGTCTGGGCCTGGATGGAGGCGATGGCTCGCGGCAGCGTCTCCGCGGCGTCTCGGGCCGGGATCACCACCGAGACCGTCGGCAAGTTGGGGGGCACAGCGCCATATGATGCCCCGCCGTGCCCGCTGAGCTGCAGTCAATCGCCGACCCACGTCTCATCCTCCTGGCCTGGGCAGCGGGTTTGGCAATGGTCGCCGGCGTCATCTCGATCCTCGACGTCGTCGGTCCCGGGTTCACATGGCTCACCGCGGGCGTGGCCGGTCTGGTCGGTCTTCCCGGTGTGTTCGCCGGCGACGCCTGGTGGGCGCGATCGGGGATCGTCCTCGTGGTCATCGGGATCGCGCTCGCCCGGAAGAAGAAGCCCGCCGGTGTCGTGCTCCTCCTTGGTGGAGCCGCCTTCCTGGTCGAGGGCGCCTTGGACAGTGGATGGATCCCGGCGCTGACCGGCGCCATCGCCCTGGGCGGAGTGACCGGGGAGATGATGCTCGGCCACTGGTACCTGATCGACCCCCGGCTGCCCCGTCGCGTGCTCCGCGGGCTCGCTGTCGCCGGGATCGTCGGGTTGTGCGCGGAGACTGCCATGCTGGTCTGGTCGGGGGTCGGCGCCTCCGGAAGCGCGGTCGGGTTCTGGGTGCTGATGGTCACCTCGGTCGTCCTCATGGTTGCGGTGATAGCCGCCCTCAGGTACCCGGCCTACAGCGGTGTGATGGCTGCGACCGGTTTGTCCTATCTCGCCTTGCTGACCACCCTGGGCGCCGTCTTCGTGGGTCGTGCCGTGACCGCCGGTCTCGGGCCGTTCGATCTGTGATTGGAGGGAAGTTGGAAGTCAAGACAGCTCCGGCCGACGTCGCTCTCGGCGGCGCGACCCTGATCGCCGGTGTCATGCAAGGGCTCGAAGCCGTTCCCGGGTCCGAAGAGGCCCTCGACGCAGTCGATCCGGCCGTCCTCGAGGCCGCAGGGTTCGAGGGCAAGGCGGGTCAAACGCTCACCGTGCCTCACTCAGAGGCACAGGCGCTGCTCCTGGTCGGTCTCGGGGAAGAGACCTCCTTTCAGTCGCTGCGGGCTGCCGCAGGCAACGCCACCCGGGCGGTGAAGACCCCACGTGCGATCAGCCTTCTCGCCCAAGCCGGGATCGAGGACGCCGCGAGGGCGGTCGTCGAAGGCACCCTCTTGGGGGGCTATGAGTTCCGCTCTTACAAGACGTCCAACGACGCCCTCAAGGTGTCGGAGGTCGAAGTCGTGGGCGCCGACGAGCACGCTCTCGCCGATGCGGTGGTGGCGTGTCAGGTCACCAACATGGCACGGGATTGGGTCAACACCCCTGCGAAGGACAAGGCCCCCGAGACTCTGGCCGGGATCATCGACACCGCCACCGAGGGCACCGGGATCACGGTCGAGATCTGGGATCGTCCCCGCATCGAAAGCGAGCGGCTGGGTGGTCTGCTCGGGGTGGCAGCAGGGTCGGACCGCGATCCCAGGGTGGTCATCCTCCAATACCGCCCGGAAGCGGCCCAGCAGCATCTTGCCCTGGTCGGCAAGGGGATCATCTTCGACACCGGCGGGCTTTCGCTGAAGACGGCCCAGTTCATGGAGGAGATGAAAGACGACATGTCGGGCGCTGCCGTGGTGACCGCCGCCACCATCGGAGCCGCCCGTCTCGGCCTCCCGGTGAACATCACGGCCATCGCGCCTCTCACCGACAACGCCGTGGGAGGTGACGCCACCCGGCCGGGTGATGTCCTCCGTCCCGTGGACGGCCCCACCATCGAGGTGTTGAACACCGACGCAGAGGGTCGTCTCATCCTCGCCGACGGTCTCGGTCTGGCCAAGCGGTACCAGCCCGACCTCACGGTCGACGTGGCCACCCTCACCGGGGCGGCGGCTGTTGCCCTCGGCAAACAGGTGGCGGCGGTGTTCGGGTCAGACTCCGACGTGGCGGGGCGGATCCTCGGGGCTGCTTCCCGCGCCGGTGAGGAGTTCTGGGAGTTGCCCCTCTTCAAGGGCTACCGCAAGTCGATCGATTCCAACGTTGCCGACATCAAGAACATCTCCGCAGGTCGCTATGGCGGTGCCATCGTCGCGGCAGTCTTCCTATCCGAATACGCCGGCGACGGTGACTGGGCTCATCTCGACATCGCCGGGCCGGCAAGGTCGGAAGAGACCACCGGCGAGTTCGTCAAGGGGGCCTCGGCAGTGGGGGTGAGGACCCTCATCGAGCTGGCGCGTTCCATGAGCGAAAACGGCTGACAGGCCGGGCACTCACGTAGGCTGACCCAAAGTGCGTACCCGCTTCGTGGTCTCGGTTGGCATCTCCGACCTGGTGTCACTGGCCCTCGCCATGATGGCGGCGTCGTATGTCCTGTTCGGCACCTGGCTCCCCTGGCAGGCGAACACCCCGGGCGCCGACACCCGCATGTTCCTGTACATGGGTTTCTCCATGGTGGTGATGTCCTTCCTCACCGAGAGGATGTCCGGTCCGGGGGTGCCCCGACCCACCTACGGCCGGATGCTGGCGATCTTGTTGGGGACCCTGTTCCTCACCGCCGGGCTCCTCGTGCTCACCAGAGCCAACTTCTCACGGTCGTTCATCCCTCTCACCTCGGCCTTCTGGCTGGTGCCGGCCACATTGCATCGCTTTGTCCAGCGGCAGCGACCCTGGACCGAGAAGTTCGGGGTCATCACCCGAGAGAAGCAACTCGCCGACGAGATGGACAGTTCCGACCATGCAGAGATCCTCTGGGTGATGTCACCCGACGGCGAATCACCTGACGAGCTCCCGGATCGCGACGTGACCATTGCCGTCGACCTCGGCGCCGTCCTCTCCGAGTCCCTGGCCCAGTATCTGTCCTCGGCCGACGTGGCCGGATACCGGATCCGCCCGTTCGCCTCGGCATACGAGGAGCACACCGGCCGGATCCCCCTTGTCCACCTGAGCGAAGGCTGGGAGATCTCGGCCCCACTGCTCGAGGTGGCCCACTGGCTCCCGGGCAAGAGGGTGGTCGACGTCATCCTGGCGGTGATCACCGCCCCCATTTGGGTGGGGATCGGTCTCCTGGTGGCGCTCTATGTGAAGATCGCCGATGGGGGCGAGGTGTTGTTCCTCCAGGAGCGGGTCGGTCTCAACGGCAGGCCGTTCACCATGTACAAGTTCCGGACCATGGACGCGGACGCCGAGCGGGACGGGGCCCGGTTCGCAGAGGAGGACGATCCCCGCCTGATCAGGGGAGGACGATTCCTACGGAAGTCCCGTCTCGACGAGATCCCCCAGATGTGGAACGTCCTCAAAGGTGACATGAGCCTGGTGGGGCCGCGCGCCGAGCAGGTCCCTTTCGTCGCCGAGTTCAGCAGGGAGATCCCCTTCTACGACCATCGGCACCTGGTCCGTCCCGGGATCACCGGTTGGGCTCAGGTGAACTACGGATACGCCGATGATGAGGTGGACACGATCGAGAAGCTCACCTATGACCTCTACTACATCAAACACATGTCCCCGGTGCTGGACGTCCGGATCTTCTGGAAGAGCATCTGGACGGTGCTGACCGGCGCCGGAGCTAGATGACGACCTCTGTGATCACTCCTGACAAACGGGGTTTCCGCGCTCCGGGAACCACGTTCATGGTCACCGGTGGGCTGCTGGGGGCTCTCGGTGCGTATCTGTTCCAGGTTCTCGGAACACGCAACCTCGATCCCGACGCCTTCGCCCCGGTCAGTGTCCTGTGGACCGCGTTCTTCATCCTGGCCACGATCCTCCTGGTCCCGGTCGAGCAGTACGTGACCAGGGAGGTGGCCAGCGGGCGCAAGGCGCTTCCCGGTGATCTGAAGCCGGCCCTGATCCTCGCCGGCATCGGGTCCCTGGTCGGGGGTGTCTTCGTCTGGCTCACCCTGGACGACCTCTTCGTGGGCGATCCCGTGTACGTGCTGCAACTCGTTCTGCTGATGGTGGGCTACTCGCTGCTCTTCGTCGGCAAGGGCGTCCTGGCCGGTGTCCGCAGGTTCGCCGACGTCGGGTGGGTGCTGATCATCGAGTCGTTGGCCCGTCTCCTCGCCGCGGTCGTGCTGCTCCGACTGGTCCATGACGCGGCCTCGTTGGGTTGGGCCATGGTGTTCGGAGGATTCGCAGTCCTCGCTCTCGGCTGGTGGCGACATGACTCCGG
>DASSVE010000039.1:0-2780 GCA_035706345.1 Acidimicrobiia bacterium | reverse complement strand
CTTTCCTAATGCTGTGGATCCGAAATACCGGATCTACGCCGTCGAGAAAGCGCGGAGACCCAGCCAGCGCATCGGGTCGAACTCGGCCCGACTGGCTCCTCGCACCGTCACCTCGCCGAAGATGGGCACCGTCACCCGGATGGCGGTCACGACCTGCACGGTCCGAGGGCCCAGACTCGAGTCGACAGAGCACACACAGCCGAGGACCGCAGCGCCGTTGGCCCCGGCAGCGTCTTCCGCGGCGCCTCGAGGGTCGCTCCTGCCGATCGGGGGGTACGTTGCCACCGCCGCGGCGAGAGCGGCGGCGTCAGCGGCGTTGGTCGCCTGGGCACGCGCCGCGTAGAGCATGCCGAGGGCGGCCACCGCGGTGCTGACAACGGCCACGATGACGATGACCCCGGTCATCACCACCGTCATCGTGCCGTTGTCCGAGCTCATCTCTCCACCAACATCGAAGCCGTGGCGGAGAGGTTGACCCCCAGACCGTCGAGCAGCGGAACCGTGAAGTGGTGACGCATCGAGGCGGTGACCCGCGCCGGTCTCCCCACCACACCCGGCCGGCTCACGGTGATCCGCACCCGATCGCGGTCCTCCGGCGCCAGGGCGGAACGGACCGCCTCCACCGCCTTGGCCGGGTCAGGGGTGGTGGCTGCGACCCGGGCGCCCTCCCTGACCGCCCCCACCAGCTCGATCCGGGCACGGGCCATCGAGATCACCTGGATTCCCGCCGCCAACACCAGGATCAGCAACGGGATCACGAGGAAGAACTCGATGGTCACCGAACCACGCTCGCCGCTCAGAAGGCGCCGGCCACCCACGAGATCACCTTGCTGAAGAGCTGGCCGAGCAGACCGCTACCGCTGCCCGACTGGAGCCACTTCAGCGCGATGATGGCGAGGGCCGTGGCCGCCAGGATCACGAGGAAGTACTCGACGGTCGCCTGCCCGCGATCGGAGTCGAGACGGGCTGCGACCCAGTTCCAGATACGTGTCATGGACACTCCTTCCAATCCGGTTTCCGACCGGTGCGGGAGGAAGTGCGGATCTCATCCCAGGACTCCCGTGAGGTCCTCGAACATGGCCAGCAGCGACGGGGCGTAGAGCAAGAGGATCAGCCCGGGAAGCATGAAGAGGGTGATGGGGATCATGAGACGCACCGGGAGGGTGCGGGCCTTGCTGGTCCGGCGCGCTCTCTCGGCGGAGAGCTCGGTCTCCAGCATCCGGCGCACCGCGCCGGTGAGGGAGGCGCCGGTTCGTTGCGCTCGCGCCAGATGGGCCAGGACCGGGCGCAGCGAGGTGTCGGCGTGAGCCATTGCCGAGGTGAGCCCGGCGACCCGGGCGACACGCGACACCTGGCGCAGACTGACGTAGTCCGGCAGCGTGCGGGAGACCTCGATGAGCGCGGCCAGCACCGACTGCCCGGAGCGGAGTTGCACCAACAGGAGCAGGAGGACCAGCGCCAGAGGCGGGTCGGGCTCGGGCCGCCTCTGCCACCATTGCCAGAAGCGCACCGTCGCCACAGCTGCGATCGATCCGGGCAGCCCTCCAAGCGTCAGACCCGCGGAGCCGGCGAGCACGTAGATCATCGGCCCGACCTCCACAAGATCAGAACCGCGATCATCAGCCCGAAGAGGAAGATGCCAAACCCGAGGACCGCCATCAGCCTCTGTGGCGACGAGCCCACGTAGACGTCGAGCCCGCCGGTCCCGAGTTGGCCGAGCAGGTAGACGACCGGTGCTCCCACGAGAACCAGAGCGGTGGCCCGCCCCGGCGCTGTCGCCACCCGGATCTCATGACGGATCTCGGCCCGGGCGATGGCCAGCGACCCGATCTCGTCGAATATGGCGGCGGCGTCGCTGCCGGCTCGCGCCGCTGCCAGGACGGTCAGCTCGAGCTCCAGACCGATCTCCGGGAACTCTTCGCGGGTCCGTGCCGCCAGCTCGGAGACCGAGAGATACGCCACGCCCGGCCCGACGTCACCGACGGCCGCCATCGACACCGTCAGGGCTTCGCGCAGACTTGCGCCCGCTCTCAGTTCCGAGGCGACGCTCTCGCAGAAGAGGATCGGGCGGACGTCCTCGGTCTTCCTGGACCGGAGCCAGTGCAGGAGGATCAAGCCTGCGGTCACCAGCGGGAGATGGACGGCCCCGGCGACGAGTGCGATGCGGCGTGGGTCGACACCCAGCGCATACGCAACACACAGGGCAAGGACCACGATCACGGGACCACCTCACCGTCCTCGAGCTCTTCGATGGCGACCACCTTGCGGGCCGAGGCACTGCGCTCGATCTGGACCACCAGGTCGACTGCGGTCCGGAGCTGGCGGGTCACCGCCGCCTCCGAGGTGTCGCCGGCGCTCAAGGCGAGGGCCTCGATTCGAAGCAGAGCCTCAGCGGGTGAGTTGGCGTGCACCGTCGTCATCGATCCACGGTGACCGGTGTTGAGCGCGGCAATCAGATCGAGGGCCTCGCCGCCGCGCACCTCGCCGACGATGATCCGATCGGGACGCAGTCGCAGAGCCGAGCGCAGCAACGCCCTGATGGTGATGGCGCCGACACCTTCGGCGTTGGCCGGACGGGCTTCGAGACGCACCACATGCCCCGGGAGCCTCAACTCGGCGGCATCCTCGATGGTGACGACCCGTTCGCTGGGATCGATGACCCCGGCGAGCAGATTGAGCAGGGTGGTCTTGCCGGCCCCGGTGCCACCGGAGACCACGATGGTCCGTCGTTCCCGCACCGCACTCACGAGTTGGTCCACCTGTTGTCGGGTGGCCGTGCC
>DASSVE010000038.1:0-7317 GCA_035706345.1 Acidimicrobiia bacterium | reverse complement strand
TGGTGGTGGCACCTGGAGGCACGGTCGGGTCGGATTCCCCGCCGCTTCCCCGCAACACGAAGTACACCACTGCGAAGGCGACCAGGAGGACTATCACCACGAGGCGAAGCCTGGCCATGTCCGGGGGAGGGGAAGGGGTTCGGCGCTGGGTCACACCGAGACGCTACCGAGAATGTTCAGGTGGCGAAGATTCTGGCGATGGCTTCTGTGTCGTCTCCCAGAGCCCACCGGTGTGTGAACTCGCCGTCCCGAACGTGCATGATCTCGGACTCCCAATAGTCGAGCGTCTCGCCGTCCCGCTCGACCGTCGCCTCGATCAGACCGATCACATGGGTGTCGTTGGCGACGACATCGTGCAGGTGGGAGGTGATCTCCCAGAGACCCTCTGTCGCCCGCCGCTGTTCGATGAAAGCGTCTCTCCCTCTGATCGGTTGGGGCGACCCGATGTCCCACCATTCGACATCGTCCGCCAGGGCTTGCGCGTAATCGCCTGATTCGAAGACCCGGCGGTACAGCGAGGCGTTGGGATGCTCTTCGATGGGAGGTCCTGGGTAGGTGGGGGTCTTTGCCCTCCGGCGGTCGGAGCGAAACGTCCCGGCATGTCACACTTCCGTGTCGTCCAGCAGTGCAGCCTCATAGGCCAGTACCACGGCCTGGACCCGATCCCGCAGCTGCAGTTTCTGAAGGATGTGAGTGATGTGCGTCTTCACCGTGGTGTCGCTGATGTACAGCTCTTTGCCGATCTCGGCGTTCGAGAACCCGCGGGCGATGAGCGAGGATCCTGCTCGATGCCCTGGCCCTGGCCTACCCGACGAAGCGTTTCCGGAGCGCCTGGATGGGTATCGCCATCCACTCGATGCAGAGCATCTTCCTGGGAGTGGTGGTCCTGCTGCTGGTGATCTGAGCAACCCCACCGGCGGCTATCCCGGCGTTGCTATAGCAAGAGGTGGTGGAATCCGCCCCCCGATGCTATAGCAACGCCTTTTGACGAGATCTCCCTGACCACGGTCCCCGGTTAGCGACACCACGTCGGATCGATGCCGACTCGCTGTCGGCGTTGCCCGGGTCTTAGCTCGGGGACGTGTTGCCCGAGCTCCGTCCCAGGCTTCGATGAGTCTGACGAGTCTCTCGTTTGCCTATCCAGAGGTGCCGGCGAAGGATCGCGCCCGGATGCTCGAGCCGCGGACGGGCGCGCTCGGAGACGAGGTCTTCGTGCTGACCACCTGCCTGCGTATCGAAGTCGCCTGGTCAGGGGGCCCCGATCTGTCGGACGATGTGCTCGAGCAGTTGTTCGACCCCGAAGGGCTGCCCTCGCCGGAGACACGGACCGATTTCGATGCGTTCCACCACCTGGCCCGGGTGGCGGCCGGTTTGGAATCGGCCCAGGTCGGTGAGGTGGAAGTGCTGTCCCAGTTCCGTCACGCCTCGGATGAGCTTCTCGAACGGAGCCAAACCCGAAGCCCTCTGGTGTCGGCGGTGGAGCGGGCTCTCGGAGTGGCCCGGATTGCCCGGAGGTCCCTGACCGCTTCCCGGAACGGCTCCCTGGCGTCGGCCGCCGCCCATCTGGTCGAGTCGATGCGGGACGTAGTCGTGTTGGGAGGCGGCGCGATGGGGAGCGCAGTCGTCAGACACCTGAAAGAGTCGAGCGTCAGGGTGTACACCCGCAACTCGAAGATCGTGGGCGGTGTCCCCAGTCGACCATGGGCCGAGGTCCGGGACGCCTTGCGCTCGTGTGCTGCCGCGGTGTCCACCGTCCCTGGCCCCGTGCCCGCGTTGTGGGACCTGAGGCGCCCGGAGGGCGAGACTCTCCTCCTGGTCGATCTCGGGATGCCTCCGGCTGTGCCCACGCCTGACCTCCCCACGTTGATCTACCGCGGCGTCGACGACGTCGCCGCCTCTCTGTCCCCGACGCCGCAGACCGACGCAGACGAGATCGTGGCCATCGAGGCGGAGAAGGCCTGGGAGCGGCTGACCGTCTCTCGGGACGCGAGCTCGATGATCACCTCGGTGGTGAATCTCGTGGACCAGACCGTCGACGAGGAGGTTCGTCGTTTCGCTCGCCGGCTTCGCACCGCGGAGGAGCCCGACCGGGTCCTCCGCCAACTCGCCCACACGGTGGCGCGTCGCATCATCCACCCTTCGGTTTCGCTGCTGGGATCGGCACCGCTGACGACACCCGAGCTGGACATCCTGGCCAGGGCGCTCGGAGTGGACCATGAATGAGTTGCGCATCGCTACGAGAGGCTCTGCCCTGGCGATGGCGCAGGCCAGGCGGGTCGCCGACCTCCTGTCCGACCGTCACCCCCACATGTCGATCCGTTTCGTGGAAGTGGTCACCGAAGGGGACCGTGACACAGGATCCGACATCACCGAGCTCACCGAGATCGGCGCCTTCGTGACCGCGGTCCAGGCTGCGGTTCTGGGTGGGCGGGCCGACCTTGCGGTCCACTCGTTGAAAGACCTCCCCGTCGTCTATGCCGATGGAAAGCTGGAGCTCGCCGCGTTTCCAGAGCGAGCCGCACCCTTCGACGTGCTGGTTGGTCTGAGGCTCGACGATCTGACCTCCGAGTCGACCGTGGGCAGTGGGAGCCCGAGGCGATCTGCGCAGCTCCAAGCGATGCGTCCCGACATCCAGACCACCGCCTTGCGCGGCAATGTGGACACCAGGGTTCGCAAGGTCGAAGCGGGAGAGGTCGACGCCGCGATCCTCGCCGAAGCGGGCCTCGACCGGCTTGGGCTCTCGGACCGAATCGCGCAGCGTCTCACCATCGAAGAGATGGTCCCGGCTCCAGGTCAGGGCGCCCTGGCCGTCGAGGCGATGGCGGGATCCGAGGCGGCGGCGGTCGCGGCCACGATCGACGATCCCTCTCTGCGCACGTTGCTCACCGCCGAACGAGAGCTTCTGAAACGGACACGAGCAGGCTGCCGATCGGCCCTGGGCGCCTACGCGTCCTTCTCCGGAGGGCGTCTGCGCATGGACCTGTTCGTCAGCGACGAGAGAGGCCCGCGTACGGCCTCCGTCGAGGCTGAGGCCATCGAACAGTTGGTAGGTGTGAGCTGTCAGGAGCTGGGTCTGTGAATCGGGTCGGAGTCACCTCGGATCGATTCGTCGCAGTGGCTCCCGACTACGCCGTCGCCGGCTTGGAGCCTGTCCCGCTTCCGTGTGTCCGTGTGAAGCCGGCGTTGCCCGGTCAGATCGCTTATGCCCGCGAGCGCGCTCGACACAACGACCTGCTGATCATCACGTCGCCCCGAGTGGTGTCCTTGCTCTGGCCATCGGGCGGTCTGTCAGACGCGGAACTGGCGGTAGTCGGTCCTTCGACGGCACGGAGTGTCGAGAGGGCCGGAGGACGGCCGGTCGTGGTCGGCGATGCTGGTCTGGCCCGACTGGTCGATTTGATCGCTGGCCGCATCGATGGCCGCTCGGTGATGATCGCCCACGGCGCTGGTTCCGATCCGGTGGCGATGAGCCGGTTGCGTGGGATCGCGCCCCAGCTGGAGGAACATCCGGTCTACACAACTGTCCCGGTGGCGCCTGGGCCTGAGCAGGTCGATGCCGTCGCCTTCGCCTCGCCTTCGGCGGTGGAGGGTTGGGCACAGTCGAGGGGGTTCGACGACCTGATCGTGGCAGCCATCGGCTCCACCACTGCCGCCGCCGTGGCCCATCACGGCGATGTTCACGTGATGGCGACGCGACCCTCCCATGCCGCTCTGGCCAGAGCCATCGCTTCGTTCATGGAGGTGAACACTTGACCTACCCGGTGACTCGCCCGAGACGCCTCAGGACGACGGAGACCATCCGTCGGACTGTGGCGGAGACCCGACTTCATCCGGCGATGTTCGTCCTTCCCGTTTTCGTTGTGCCTGGTGAGGGAGTACGTGAGCCCATCAGGTCCATGCCGGGCCATCATCAACTGTCGGTCGACCAGGTGGCGCTCCTCGCCAAGCAGGCCGAGAGTCTCCGAATCGGCGGGATCATCCTGTTCGGCGTCCCGGACCACAAGGACGAGGTCGGTTCGGGGGCATGGGATCCCTCAGGGCCGGTGCCTCGGGCGATCGAGGCCGTGGCCAACGCCGCTCCGGGACTGGCCCGATGGGCGGACGTGTGTCTCTGCGAATACACATCCCACGGTCACTGCGGTCCGCTGCGAGGCGAAGTGGTCGACAACGACGCGGCACTGCCTCTGCTCAGCCAGACGGCCGTGGCCTATGCCGATGCCGGCGCCGACGTCGTAGCGCCTTCCGACATGATGGATGGCCGGGTGGGCTTCATCCGGACCGCCCTCGAGCAGACCGGTCATTCCGAGACCGTCATCTGCTCCTACTCCGCAAAATACGCCTCCGCCTACTACGGCCCGTTCCGGGACGCTGCCGCCTCGAGTCCCGCGTTCGGCGATCGCCGGTCTCATCAGATGGACCCGGCCAACGCCCGCGAGGCCCTCCGTGAGGTCCGCCTCGACATGGGGGAGGGGGCGGACATGGTCATGGTGAAGCCGGCGGGCCCATACCTCGATGTCGTCCAGGCCGTAGCCCGGATCAGTGAGGTGCCGGTGGCCGCCTATCAAGTCTCCGGGGAGATGGCGATGATCGAGGCGGCGGCCGCCAATGGGTGGATCGACCGGGAGAGAGTGATCCTCGAGTCTCTGACCGGGATCGCCCGGGCCGGTGCGGAGGTGATCCTCACGTACTTCGCGATCGAGGCCGCCGAGATGATCGAGGCTTCGACATGACGGTTCCGGCACCTGCGCGCGCACGATCGGCGGACTGGCTGGAGCGCGCCGAGAAGGTGATGCCTGGAGGGGTGAACTCGCCGGTTCGGGCATTTCGCACGGTCGGAGGCATGGCGCCGTTCATTGCCTCGGCAAAGGGCGCCCGGGCGACGACCGTCGACGGTGACGATTTGATCGACCTGGTGGCTTCGTGGGGTGCCTTGATATTCGGTCATGCGCATGACGAGGTGACGAAGGCCATCCAGGATGCCGTCGCCGGTGGGAGCAGCTTCGGGATGCCGACCACGGCCGAGGTGGAGCTCGCCGAGTTGATCTCCCACCTGGTGCCCTCCATGGAGGTGGTGCGACTGGTCAACTCGGGGACAGAGGCGACGGCCTCGCTGCTCCGTCTGGCCAGGGCGGCGACGGGCCGCGAGACCGTCGTCAAGTTCCAGGGCTGCTATCACGGGCACAGCGACTCGTTCCTGGTCGACGCTGGTTCGGGTCTGGCGACGTACGGCCAGCCCTCCAGCCCGGGGGTGCCCAGGGCGACAGCGGCGGGAACGAGGGTGGCGAGGTTCAACGATCTCGATTCCGTCGCCAGGGTCCTGGCCGACGATGTCGCCGCTGTCATCGTGGAGCCGGTGGCGGGGAACATGGGGTGCATCCCGCCGGCGCCCGGGTTTCTCGAGGGTCTCCGAGCTCTCTGTGATCAATCGGGGGCCTTGCTGATCTTCGACGAGGTCATGACCGGGTTCCGGGTCGCCCTCGGTGGCGCCCAAGCCCGCTTCGGTGTATCGCCGGATCTCACCGCCCTGGGAAAGGTGGTCGCCGGGGGCACACCGGGGGCGGCATACGGAGGTCGGGAGGAGCTGATGCGGATGGTGGCGCCCGACGGCCCTGTCTATCAGGCGGGGACGCTCGCCGGCAACCCGTTGGTGACGGCGGCGGGGCTCACCACCTTGCGCCTCCTCGCCGAGGATCCTGTCATCTACGACCGTTTCGACGACGCTGGAGCCCTGTTGGCGCGCCGTCTCTCCGGCGCATTGGCTTCGGTCTCCATGGCCGGGGTGGTCCATCATGTCGGTGGCCTGGTCGGGCTCTTTCTCGGCGTCGAGAACGTGACGGGCTGGGACGACGTCGCTGACATCGACGCGCGTCTGTTCGCCCGGTTCTTCCACGCGGCCCTGTCACGTGGGGTTCTGCTGCCGCCATCTCCGTACGAGGCCTGGTTCCTGATGGAGTCCCATCTCGATGGCACGCTGGATCTCGCCTTGTCGGCTTTGGAGGAGGCCATCGCCGAGGTGGCCCCATGAGGCTGCTGGCGGCGCTGGAGAGACAACCGCTCGATCGCCCTCCTGTCTGGTTCATGCGTCAGGCAGGCAGGTATCTGCCCGAGTACCGACAGATCCGGGAGACCCACACGTTCGAGGAGTCGATGACCAACCCCGGGATCGCGACCGAGATCACCTTGCAGCCCTTGCGCCGATTCTCTCTCGACGCCGCCATCGTCTTCGCTGACATCATGACTCCGCTGATCGGGATGGGTGTCGCGATCGAATTCCAACCGGGCCCCAAGCTGGACCCGATGACCGTGGACGGCGTGGCCGACCTCGACCCGCTCGACCCGGTCACGGTCGGCTTCGTCGCAGAGACCATCCAACGGGTCAGGTCCTCCCTGACACCCGATGTGGGTGTGATCGGCTTTGCGGGTGGACCCATCACCCTCCTCGCCTACCTGCTCGAAGGTGGCGCTTCGACGACCTACCCGCGATTCCGCGCAGGTCTCCACCACGAGAGGATCGAAGAGGCTCTCATCGTCCTCTCGATGTCGACCCGGCTCTATCTGCGCGCACAGGTCGAGGCCGGGGCAGACGTCGTGCAGCTGTTCGACTCCTGGGCCGGTCTGCTCTCACTGGACGAATTCCAACGCCTGGCGGTCCCGGCGGCCCGTCACGCTCTCGCCGGGGTCGCGGTGCCGACCATCTATTTCGTCCCCGGCGGGTCCCACCTCCTCGAGGTCATGCCCGAGGTCGGCGCTGTCGGCTACGGAGTGGACTGGCGTTTGCCGCTGCGCATCGCGTGGGAACGGCTCGGAACGGACCGGGTCATCCAGGGCAACCTCGATCCCGGCGTCCTCATGTCGTCACCGTCCACGGTGCGAGCCGAAGTCGAGAAGGTGTTGATCGACTCCGAGGGTCGACCGGGCCACATCTTCAATCTGGGTCACGGGATCCTTCCCGGCACTCCTATCGAGAACGTGACGGCGATGGTGGAGGCGGTGACCGCCTGCTCAGAGGTCGAGATGGGGAGGTTGGTGGTCTGATGACTGCACCCGAGACACTCGAAGGCTGGTTCGCCCTGCACGAGATGAGACGTCTCGTTCGTCGGGATTGGAACGCCCTCGACCAGTCCCAGCGTGACAAGGCCGTGGCGGAGGCGATCGTCCTGCTCGAAGAGGCGGAGAGGGTGGATGAGGCCGGGGAGGGACGCAGCGTCACCTACTGGTTGATCGGGCACAAGGCCGATCTCCTCACTTTCCACCTCCGTCCGACCGTTGCCGGTCTGCACGAGTTGCAGCGGCGCTTCGACCACACCCTGTTGGCCT
>DASSVE010000037.1:0-19260 GCA_035706345.1 Acidimicrobiia bacterium | reverse complement strand
CCCTGATCCCGCGAAACTCCCAGTCACCGCCCAGGGCGGTGGAGACCACCTCTTCGGATTCGGTCGGTTGGGCGCCGACCTGGGTTCGGATGTGCACGTTTCCTTCCACGATCACATTGGTCAACTGGCCGAGACCATCGACCTCGACGCTAACAACGTCGCCGGGCACAACCGGCCGCGACCCGGCCGGGGTCCCGCTCAGGATCACATCGCCGGGAAGCAGGGTGATGGTTCTGGCCAAGTCGGCGACCAAATAGTGCATGTCCCACATCATCTCCGAGGTGTTGCCACTCTGTTTGGTCTCGCCGTTGACGATGGTGCGGATCTCCCGATTGTGGAAGTCCCAGTCGTCGACCAGACCCGGGCCGAGGGGGCACAGCGTGTCCGAGCCCTTCACCCTGAGCATCGAGCCGGCGTCGGTGTCCCGGAAGTCGTGGAGACCGAAGTCGTTGGCGATGGTGTAGCCGGCGATGTGGTCGGCCGACTCCTCGATGCCGATGTCGAAGGCGGTCTGGCCTATGACGATGGCTATCTCGCCTTCGAAGTTGAGGTATTTGCACCCGGGCGGTCTGACCACCTCGCCCATGTGTGCGTTGAGGGCGCTGGTCGGCTTCTGGAAGTAGGTGGGGGTGGCCGGGGGCGTGGTCATGAACTCCTCGACTCGGCTCCGGTATGTCAGGTGGGTGGCGATGATCTTGGTCGGCTCGACCGGGGGGAGATGATGGGCCGCTTCCATGGATACCCGCTCTCCGTCGGCGGTCACCAGCTCCCCGGAATCGACATGCACCTGGGTCGGGTGCCCGTGGAGCAGGATCCGCCGGTATTCGGTCATCTGCTCAGAAGCTAGCTAGGGGATCAGTGCCGACCAGAGCTCGAACCCCTGGAACGAGGGCTCGCCGTTGCCTTCGGACACACGGACCGCGGTCACCCGGGTGTCGGAGACGTCGAGCACGGAGAAGTAGCTGCCCGTGGCCAGGGCGCCGAAGTCCTGGATCGACCAATTGGAGCCGTCATCGGTGAAGGCGAGCGCATCGAATCGATCCGTCAAGGGGACGGGGTTGTCGGCCCAGTAGTCCTCCTCCACATCCTCGAGGTCTTCGAGGCTGAGCGTTGCCAGTGTCTCACCGGTCTGACGATTGATCAGGGACGCCATCCCGGTCTTCAGATCCACCTGGAAGCCTTCAGGGGTCATCGAGTACATCGACCACCGGTATGGGCCCTCGGCGGTGTCGACCTCGATGAGCCCCGATCCGAAGTCGAGTGTGACCTCCGTGCCGTTGACATCCGCGATCGTCATGGGATCCGGGGTCATGGGCACGCCCCTGGCTTCGCCCTGGCCCACCACATGGGCGGCAACGCCCCCGACCCCCGACCCCACCTCACCGATGCTCCACTGGATGGGCTTGGGGAATTGCTGGGAGAGACCCATGTCCTGCCAGGTGCTCCCGTTCGCCGACACCACCACCGAGGCGCGTCCGTCATAGGAGGGGCCGACCAAGAGCTCCCCCCAGGTGTCGACGGTGTACGGATACTCCCAGCTGGGTTGGGCCTCCCACTCCAGACCGTCGGGGCTGGTCCATACCTGGTTTCCGGTGGAGCTGAACCCATGGGCCAGCAGGCGTTTACCAGGAATCGCGTATATCCCGTCGATCCAAGCCGTGTCCGGGATGGCGATGGGCTCCCACGATTCACCGTCCGTGGACCGGAGGATCTCGACGGTGCTCTCCGAGTAGCTCCGGATGACCATCTCGGTCTCGGTCGGGGTGAGGCCGATCTCATCGGCGGATCGTGTCGCCAGCGGCACGCCAAATGGCCCGGTCAACGTGAAGGTGATGTCGTCACCAAGGACCTGCGGATCCCACGTGAAGTGCTCCATGTCGATCGGTGTCCCCAACGTCTCGGTCAGGCGGTCGGTCACGTCGAAAGTGGTCGTGAGTGCTATCAACGAGACATCGCCTGTGGTCACCAAGTCGTACGGCCACACAGTCATGGCAGCGCCGACGCCCTCGACCTCCACCTGCTCTCGATCCCAACTGGCTCCGTCCTCCGACCGCCAGAGTGTGAACGAGCCTTTTGTCTCGCCGGTCCCCAGTGCGACCAGACCTCGATCCGTCGAGACCACCCTCGAGACCTGGTGTTCCGGTCCGATGACCTGACCGAGCGAGGTCCAGTTGGTGCCGTCGTCGGAGCTCCAGGCCGTCAGCCCTCCACCGAGAGCCCACTGGTCCACGGCCGGTGTGGTGGAGAAGAGAAAGAGTCGGTCATCATGCTCCAGCATGGCGGTGGCGTATCCCTCGTCGATGGCCATGATCATCTCCCAGTCGAATGGCTCTCCCGGGGCGATGTCCTCGACGGAGAACGTCTCCGGGTCGACCTGGGTAGTCGTCGTCGGGGCGAGGGTCGTGGTCGGTGTGATCGTGGTGGTCGTAGGCTGCAATGCCTCCGGTGCGGGCCTGGTCAGACCGCCGAGGGCCAAGAAGCCGGCCAAGAGGCCGATGAGGGCGACGACCACCAGACCAGGGCCGACCCTGGAGCGTCTTCCCTTGCCGGGACCGGGACCGGTGTCGTCGGATAGGACCATCGCCGGGAAACGTACCGCCCCCCAGTCTGGTTTCTGCCCGCGATTATGTTCCGCACCAACCGATGACGGCCCTGAATCAGAGCTCTGGCGACCCGTTCGCCGATATTGCCTCCCACGACACCTATCTCGCCGGGTTCCCCCATGCGACCTTCCAGCGGCTGCGTGCCGAGGAGCCGGTCTCCTGGACCGTCGACGGCGACGGGACCGGGTTCTGGAGCGTGACCACCCACGAGCCGGTGGTCGAAGTAAGCCGGGACTACGGGCGGTTCACCGCTTCACGGGGCATCCGGATCGAGGTGATGGATGTCGACGAGCTCGAGGCGAGGAGATCGATGATGGAGCTCGACCCACCCGAGCACACCCGGCTGCGTCGTCTCGTCCAGCCGGGTTTCACCCCCAAGGTCACCGCTACGTACGAGGGCGCCTTCCGACGTCTGGTCCGGCTGGTCCTCGATCGTGTCCTGCCGTTGGGCGAATTCGACTTCGTCACCGAGATCGCCCGAGAGTTGCCCATCAGGATGCTGTGCCGGCTGCTCGGGGTCCCCGAGGAAGACGCCGGCCAGATGGTGGCCTGGGGCGACCAGATGATCTCGAACGCCGACCCCGAGTACACGCCGGTGATCATCGACAAGGTCGATACCGAGGACTACCGGCTGCTCCCATTTCGATCACCGGCGGCTCTCGACGTGTTCCGGTACGCCGAGGAGATCGCCCTGAAACGGCGGGCCGAGCCCCGTGACGACATCATCACGACGCTCCTCACCGCCGAACCTGATGGGGAACCGCTCACCGATCTCGAGTTCAGGAACTTCTTCACGCTGATGATGGTGGCCGGCAACGAGACCACCCGGCACACCATCAGCCACGGCCTGATCTTCCTGGCTGACAACCCGGACCAGCTCGAATGGTGGAGAGAGGATCTGTCGGGAAGGTCGGGCGACGCCACCGAGGAGATCCTCCGGGCTTCCGGCGTGACCATGCACTTCCGCCGCACGGTCGTGGACGACACCGAGATCGCCGGCGTGCCGGTGCGTGGGGGAGACCGCGTCGTGCTCTGGTACACGTCGGCCAACTTCGACGATTCGGTGTTCCCCGACCCATACCGCCTCGACCTCTCCCGGCGGCCGAACAACCACCTCACGTTTGGCACCGGTCGTCACAAGTGCCTCGGTGCCTCGTTGGCTCAGCTGGAGGTGAGGGTGTTCTTCGAAGAGTTCCTCGACCGCGTCGATCGTTTCGAGGTGAGTGAGCCCGATCTTCTGCGCTCCAACTTCATCCGGGGGATCAAGCATCTCCCGGTGAAGGCGGGGTAGCTGGGCGATCGTTGGGTTTCGATGAAGAAAATCAGATGAAGGTACTTGACAACAGTTGACGTTCCAGTATCATCGAACATATGTTCTGGTCTTCGGAAACGGGGATCGGACTCTCGGATGAGTATCTCTGGAGCGGGGAGGGTCACGATGAGATCGACGAAGACGAACTCGCCTACCTGACGACCTGTCGCCAGCTGGCCGGAGACCCAGACCACCTCGGCCGGCACACACTTCCCGACCTGGACCAGATTCCCGTGGGCCCCTTCCTGGCTGCGGTGGTGTCCACAGTGGATGTCACCCGAATGAGCGGTCATGACCTGGTCCGTCTGATGAAGGCGCGGGCCCGGCTCGCCTCTCATGAGGAGGCCGGGAAGCTGGCTGCCATGGCCGAGATCGCCTTCTGTCCTCCGGCCGATCCAGCAGACGGTGTGATCAGGGTGTCCGAGGAGCTCGAGTACGCCGCTTTGGAGATCGCCGCCGCGTTGAGCCTTGCTCGTCGAAGCTCGGAAAGGGAGCTGTCCCGGGCGGTGTCACTCCGCACCCGACTGCGCCGGGTCTGGGATCGCTTCGCTTCCGGTCTGCTGGATCCCGGTCGGATCCGGGTTTTCGACCATGCCCTCGGCCACCTGCCCGAGAAGACCGTCGATTCGATCTTGGACCGGGTCCTCGACGATGCCACCGAGCTGACCACCGGGCAACTTCGGGCCCGGCTCTGGCGTTTGGTCCTGGAATACGACCCTGATGGCTCCGCCGCCGCATTCGAGGAAGGTGTCCACGATCGGAAGGTGGTCACCTTCTCCAACCCGGACCACACCGCCAACCTCGGCATCTACTCGGCAGAACCGGACCGGGTCGCTGCGGCCCGGGACTACATCGAGTCGCTGGCCCGAAGCCTGAAGACCGCTGACGAGCCCCGGACCCTCGACCAGCTTCGAGCCGACGTGGCCCTCGACCTGCTCACCGGGCGACACCTGCACGAAGACGGATCTGGCGGCGGCCGCACCAACATCACCGTTCCTGCCGAGACCCTCGCCCGGCTCTCCGACCTCCCCGGTGATCTCGATGGCTACGGACCGGTCTTTGCCGAGATCGCCCGCAAGACCGTCAGGGAGAACATCGACGGGGAGTGGGTGTTCACCGTCACCGACCAGGGTCGGCCGGTCGCCACCGGGACTCTGTCGAGACGGCCGACCGAGTCCCAGAAACGGCAGATCAGGGCCCAATACGAGACATGTGTCTTCCCCGGCTGCCGGATGCCCGCCTACCAATGCGACCTCGATCACCGGAGACCGCACTCCCAGGGTGGCCCCACCCACAACGACAACGTCGGGCCGCTGTGCCGGCACCATCACATGGGCAAACACCACGCTCACTGGTTGCTGTTGCGGAAGCCCAACGGCGACCACGTCTGGACCAGCCCGCTGGGTCACACCTACATCAGGAAGCGTGCGCCGCCCGAAGGCTGATCACTCCCCCTCGAAGTAGCTCCGTTCCGCGCTGACGTCCAGGTACTTCCAAAGACGGGCCTCGCCTTCCGCACCGGGCGCCCGGCCGGCGAACACACCCACCTTGCCCGAGTCCGGGTACTCGGCGATCTCCGGCTCGACCATCGTCGAGACCATGAGGACCCGCGCTTCGCCGTCAGAGGTGTTGATCACCTGATGTGCTCCCTCGGGCCCACGTCGGAAGATCAGGGCGTCACCGGGACCTGCCGGTTGCATGCCCTCGGGGGTGCGCACGGTCACGTTCCCCTCCAGCACGATGAGCATCTCCTCGTTGGCATGGTGGAAGTGATAGGGAAACGTCTTCTGGTCGGGACCGAGCACGTAGATGCTGGCTCCGAGCATCTCGCCACCGAGACGCCGGGCGAGTCGGATCCGGTTCCACTCGTACCCCGGATGGTCCTCGCCAGCGTCCCAGACCGTGTCGAATACGTTCTCCATGGCGGGCGAACCTACCCGGCCAATGTCTTCTCGATGATCTCGATCGCGTGGTCGACGTGACCCTTGGTGCTGCGGCGGTTGAGGATCGCGAACCGGAGCACGAAACGCCCCTCGATGATGGTGGGGCTGAGATGGACCTTTCGATCCTGGTTCACCGCCGTCCAGGCGGCTCGGCCGGCCTCGTCGTCCTCGAACCGGAAGGCCACTATGGAGAGATCGGGTTTCCAGCTGGTCTCGATTCCGGGAACACCCTGCAGACGGTCGTAGGCGTACTCGGCCAGGTCGAGACTGGCATCTAGGGCTTCCCGGAAGGGGGCGACGCCATGGAGTTGCAGGGGCAGCCAGACCGACAGAGCCCGGAAGGGTCGGCTGAGCTCGGGACCAAGAGAGGCGATGTCGCGGATCCCGTTGTAGAAGTCGTCGTCGCGCAAGTATGCGCCGCGCCCCAAATGGGCCTCGACCAGGTCCGACTCGCGGCGGGCGATGAGGGCGCCGACGCCGAAGGGGATCGAAAGCCCCTTGTGGGGGTCGAGGGCGATGGAGTCGGCCCCGCCGATGCCCGTCAACGCGGCGTGACCCCTCGTCGTCAATTCGAAGAAGCCCCCGTAAGCGGCGTCGACGTGAAGCCAGAGGTCGCGGGATGCGGCGACGTCGGCCACCGCGTCGAGCGGGTCGATGGTCCCGGTGTCCGTCGTCCCCGCCGAAGCCACCACCAGGAAGGGGCTACGGCCGGCGGCTCGGTCCGATTCGACCCGCTCCCGCAGAGCCTCGGGTGACATCCGCAAACGCTCGTCGACATCGACGGTCACCACCTGGTCGGAGCGGAATCCGGCGAGCCGGGCGGCCTTGGCCGCCGAGTGGTGGGTGTGCCGGGTGACATACATGACACCGTCGGAGAAGTCGTCCCCGAGCATGGCATTCCTCGCGGTGACCACACCGGTGAAGTTGGCCATCGAGCCACCGGACAGGAGCAGACCTGAAGACTCAGGGCCGAGATCGAAGATCGAGCGCAGCCAGTCGACCACGCCGTGCTCGATGGCCGAGAAGCCGGGTGCGGCGCTGGCCACACCGGTGTAACGGTTGAGACCGGCGGCGAGGAACTCGGCGAGGGCGGCGGTGTACATCCCCGAGTTCGGGATGTAGGACATGTGCCCGCCGGAGGGATGCATGTGCCCGTCACGACCCGCCAGGGTCAGATCGGCGAGGATCGACTCCAGGGGGCGCCCGGTCTCTCCCGGTGGGGCCCGGAACGACGCCAGTGTCTCCGCGTCCAGCTCCACTCCCTGGCCGTCCATGTGCTCGGCGGCGTCGTACCAGTCGTTGAGGTAGGCGAGGACGGTCTCGGTCAGCTCGGTGCGGAGCTCGCGGTCCGGCTCCAGTGCGTGGGCCATCGAGAGACAAGGTAATAGCGGCTCCCGTCCACTGCGTAGTCGATGTATCTACGATCCCGAGCGATGGCCAAAGACTTCGATCGGCTGCGTCTGCTGTGGCCGGACCACCTCGGGCTCGCCAGAGGGAAGTACCTGACACCGGAGAAGGCCGATTCGGGTACGGCCCACTGCATCACTCTCTTCACCCTGGGCTACGACCGGGTGATGATCCCCCACGAGGGCGGTCTCTACTACCAGGGGCTGCCCGACTGCGACGCCACCTTCGACCCCGACTCGATCCGTCCCGGTTGGCAGGAGCGGACCTCGGTGGTGGTGCCCGACATCACCAGGGGAGGGCACCCGGTGCCACTCTCGCCGCGCAATCTGCTCAAAGACGTCGTCGGCCGCTGGGCCGATCATGGTCTCACGCCGATGGTCGGCATCGAGTTGGAGGCCTACCTCTTCGAGCCGGACGGAAACGGTGGCTGGCGCCCGATCAGCACTCCCGGGGCATACGTGTACGGGACCGGCCCGGCGGTGGACCCCAGCGGCACCATCGACGAGATCATGGCGACCGCGGTTCGGGCCGGGATTCCCATGGAGTCGGTCAACAGCGAGTACGACAACGGCCAGTTCGAGCTCACCCTGCGCTACGACGACGCGCTGACAGCCGCCGACGACGCCTTCTTGTTCAAGGTGATGGCGCGTGAAGTCGCCGCCAGCCGGGGGATGCTGCTCACGTTCATGGGCAAGCCGATCAATGATCGAGGCGGCTCGGGCCTGCACGTCAACCTGTCGTTCACCGACGAGTCGGGACGCAACGTCCTCGCCGACGAAGACTCCGACGACGGGCTGAGCGAGATCAGCCGCTCGCTGATCGCAGGGATGCTCCAGCACCACGTGGGCATGACCGCGCTGCTCGCCCCTACGGTCAACGCCTACAAGAGACTGCAGCCCGGATCGTTGTGTGGATACTGGGCCAACTGGGGCTACGACCATCGCGGGGTCTCGGTCCGGGTGCCACCGGCGCGGGGATCCGGTACCAGGCTCGAGCACCGGGTGGCAGACGGCGCGACCAACCCCCATCAGGCGATCGCCGCCGTCCTCACCTCGGCGCTGCTCGGCTACGAGAAGGGCTACGAGCCACCCGCGGTGGAGACGCTCGACTGTCTCGAGAACGCATCGACCGAAATCGTGACCCCGGCTTCGCTCAGCGACGCCCTCGACGCCCTGGAGGCCGACACCGACTTCGTGGAGGCGTTCGGTCCCGCCTACGTGGACGGGTTCGTGACGGTGAAGCGGGCGGAGTGGGATCGCTACCAGCGGTGGACCACGGACTGGGAGATGACCCAGTACCTCCCGTTCCACTGATGTCGGCGTTTCTGTTCCCGAAGACGCCAAGCGGCCGCTCGTCGCTGATCCCGGCGCCACCGTGGCACTACTCGGGGGAGATGCTCACCGTCGAGTACCGCACCGACCCCGATCGGGTGGCGGACCTGCTGCCGGAGGGGGCGGGCCTCGCGGCCGAGGATCCCGGGGCGGTCGCCCTCATCTGGGCCGACTGGCAGAGCTGTGGCGACGACTTCACCGAGCTGGTCGACCCGGTGCGCAGCCAGTACAAGGAGTGCTTCGCCGTGATCCGGTGCCAGTGGCAGGACCAGACCTGGAGTCGCTGCCCCTTCATCTGGGTGGACAAGGACTTCGCCCTGGTGCGCGGCTATCACCAGGGCTACCCCAAGAAGCTGGGGGAGATCTGGATGACCCGCCCGGTCACGGTGGGCAAGGCCGGGCCCAGGTTGGAGCCGGGCGGGAGGTTCGGGGCCACCCTCAGCGCCTCGGGCCGCCGGCTCGCCCAGGCAGTGATCGAGCTGACCGAGCCAGCCCGCTCGCCCGGGTTCGTCAACGGCCATGCGATGCTGCACAACCGGTATTGGCCGTCGATCGAGTCGGACGGCTCGGCGTCGATGGACGAGCTGGTGACGATGCGTGGCTACGACGGGGAGGTGGCCGACGTCTGGGCTGGTACCGCCGAGCTGAGACTCTTCGACTCGCCCGGTGACGAGCTGGCCATGTTGGAGCCGCGGGAGATCATCGGCGGCTACTACCACCGGGTCGGGGTCAGTTGGAGATCGGGCACCACTCTGGTGGCTAATCCACCGACCCCTGGCTGATCTGGACCGTCTTCAGGTCGCTGTGGAAGTCGAGGGCGAAGTCGCCGCCCTCCCGGCCGATACCCGAGATCTTGGTGCCACCGAACGGGGCGGTGAGATCGCGGACCAGGAACGTGTTCACCCAGACCGTCCCGGCCCGAACCGCCGAGCCGACCCGGTGGGCGCGCCCCTCCGAGCCGGTGTAGACGATCCCGGACAGCCCGTACTCGGTGGAGTTGGCCAAGGCGATGGCCTCCGCCTCGTCGCCGAAGGTCTGGTAGGTGAGCACCGGGCCGAACACCTCTCGCTGCACGATCTCCGAGTAGTTGTCCCTGGGCTCGATGAGGGTTGGCTCGTACCAGAGACCGTCGTCCTTCCATCGCTCGCCGCCCCAGAGCACCTGGTCGCCGTGGCCCCTGGCCCGATTGACGAACCCTTCCACCCGGGCCAGGTGCTCGGGGTGGATCAGCGGGGAGATGGTGGTGGCGGGATTCCGGCTGTCGCCCAGGACGTGTTTCCCGGTGTGGCTGGACAAGAGGTCGAGGAACTCGGTGGAGATCGACTCCTCCACCAGCAGGCGGGTCCCGGCCAGACACACCTGGCCGGCGTCGTCGTACTGGCCGGCGGCCTTGCGGGCGGCGGCGTCGAGGTCGCAGTCGGCGAAGACCAGGAACGGTCCCTTCCCGCCCAGCTCGGCGGTGAACGGGACGATGTTGCGGGCGGCCTCGACACCGATGATGCGCCCGGTCTCCGGTGACCCGGTGAACGAGATCCGGCGCACCCGGCGATCCTTGACCAGTGCCGCCCCGACCTCCTCGCCGACACCCTGCACGACGTTGAGCACGCCGGGTGGGAGCCCGGCGCGGTCCGCCAGGTCGGCCAGCAGCGATGCCGAGAGCGGCGCCCACTCTGCAGGCTTGAGAACCACCGTGTTGCCCGCCGCCAGCGCAGGCGCCAGCTTCCAGGTCTCGAGCAGCCAGGGTGCGTTCCAGGGCGTGATGATCACTGCCGGGCCCGCCGGCATCCGCTCCACGAAGTTGTCGGTCCCCTTCGAGGACCATTGCCGCCCCTGGTACTCGACCGCCAGATCGGCGTAGTTGCGCAGGTTCTCGGCGCCGCGGTGGATGACACGGGCCTGGAGGGACTCGAGCAGCATGGCCACGTCGACGCACTCGACGATGGCGATGTCCTCGATGCTCTGGTCGATCAGGTCGGCGAGCCGATGAAGGTATTCGCCCCGCTCGGCGACGCTCATCGCCGACCAGGCCGGGAAGGCGTCGACGGCAGCGGTTACCGCCCGATCGGCGGTCAGGGCGTCGCCGCGGGCGACATCGGCCAGCTTCCATTCCCAGTCGAGCGGGGAGCGGACCTCGAAGGTGGAGTCCGAGCCGACCCGCTTCCCACCGATGTAGTGATCGGGCGAAACGGCGACGTCGGAGATTTCAGAGCGTGGTGAGGGCATGGTCGAGGGTGGCTTCCCTGGGGAGGATAAAGTCAAACCCATGGGCGAGATACTCGGAGTAGGGCTCATCAGCCACGCACCCACGATCATGTTCGACGAGGCGACCCGTCGTCAGCTGAACGAAGGGAAGGAGATATCGCTGGTGCCCGGTCTGATCCGACTGCGCGGGGTCTTCGACCGCATCCAGCCGGACACGATCGTCATCATCGACTCCCACTGGGTGAGCACGGTGGAGCACGTCCTCTCCGCACACGCCCACCGCACCGGCCACATGACCTCCTCCGAGCTGCCCCGCGGCATGGCGGCCGTGCCCTACGACTACGAGGGCGACCCGGAGCTGGCCATGCTGGCCGCCAAGATCGGCGAAGAGATGGGCACGCCCACGCACGCCTCCCAGGACGACTATCTGCCCGTCTACTACGCCACGGTGAACCTGGTGCACTACCTCCACATGCGAGAGCGGGTGATGTCGGTGTCGGTCGTGCAGACCGGCGAGCCTGACGACTTCTTGACCATGGGGCGGGCGATCGCCGAGGCGGTGAGCCAGCTCGACCGAAAGGCAGTGGTCCTGGCCTCGGGCGGGATGAGCCACTCCTTCTGGCCGCTATCCCAACTCCCCCAGCACGAGGCGTCGGATCCGATCCACATCTTCACTCCCGAGGCCCGGGCAGCAGACGAGCAGCGTCTCGAATGGATGCAACAGGGCGATCACCGTCGGATAGTGGAGACGATGGACGACTACATGCCCCACCATCCCGAAGGCGACTTCGGGCACTATCTGATGATGTTGGGGACGGTGGGTGGACCGGATTGCGTCGCCCCGGGAGAGCTGTTCAGCGACTACGAGAACGCCACCGGCACCGGCCAGGTTCACGTCTGGTTCGAGCGGCCCGAGACGGGTTGGACCGCCTAGAAGGAGTGGGGCTACCGGTGTGAATCACCGGAAAGTGCCACAATCAGTGACGTGGTGGCCCTGAGAAGTCACAAGGAGGCGGTCGACGCCCTCGATCGGTTGGCGGGCGCCCTGGAGGCTCTCGAGTTCGGCCCTGACGGCGCCGACCTGGCCGCCGAGCGGGACCGGATCGCGGGGACGGTCCGCAACTACCTCATCCCGAGGGCGACCGAGCCCGACGTCCCCATCACCATCGTGTTCGCCGGACCCACCGGGTCGGGCAAGTCGACCCTCATCAACTCGGTCATCGGCGAGGAACTGACACGCACCGGCGTGCTCCGCCCCACCACCAGATCGCCGGTCGTTCTCGCCCCCGAGAGACTGGCATCGAGATTCGCCTCCATCGCCGGTGTCCCGTGCCACGTCATCCCGGTCTCCGAACATCGGCTCGGGTCCACGGTCCTCATCGACTCACCCGACATCGATTCCACCTCGACACGGCACCGGGCGATGGCCGAGACGCTCATCGACAACGCCGACATCGTGGTGTTCGTCACCTCCGCCCTGCGCTACGCCGACGACGTGCCCTGGCAGGTGCTGCGGCGCGCCCTGGCCCGGGAGGCCCCGGTGCTCGGGGTCCTCAACCGGGTCGGATCGGCGACGGCCGGCGCCATCGTCGACTTCAAGTCCCGGCTCTCCGCAGCCGGTCTCCCACCCGATCTGATCACGGTGGGGGAGCACCATCTCGCCGAAGGGATCCAGCGCGTCCCGGATCTCGCGATCAGGTCGCTCAGGAAGAGGTTGGGCCGATTGATCGACGAGGGCGGCGCCGGGAGCCGCCGGCTCTTCTCTACCGTTCTCTCCTCGACCCTGGAGCAGACACGGACACTTATGCGATCCCTCTCCGAGATCGAGGAGGAGCTCGACGATCTGGAGGCAGAGCTCAGCGTCTACCTGGCGGATCGTCAAACACACCTGGACATCACCGGCCTCGGTTCGGGCTTCCACCCCGATCTGGGTGACCAACCCACCGGTCGGACGGTGCGCCGGTGGAGGAAGCGGTTCGAGCGAGAGCCTCTGACCGTTACGGAGATTGCGACTGAGGTGGGGGAGCGGCTGCGCACCTTGATCGAGAGTGACATCAGGAACTGGCTCATCGACGAGCGGGACATGCTGAGCCGCGGCAACGTCGACCGTCTTGCTGTCACCGAGGGCGTGGCCAACGCCGCCCGCTCCGCCGGCGAGGGATGGGTCAGGTTCGTGGCCAGGATCGTGACCGACCAGGGCGCGACCGATCCGGCGCCGGGAACGGCCGTGCTCGTGCACGCCGCCACGGTGAACGAGGTCCCACCCGAGATCGATGTGCTGTTCGGCAGCGAGGGCCCGACCCTCGTGGAACGAGCCCGCAGAGAGCTGGCGGGCCGTCAGGACGTCGTGTACCAATTGGCCGGCTCTTTGGTGGTCGAGGAGTTGAGAGGTCGTCTGGTCGACTTCGACGAGACCGGCCTGATGGCCTCCCTCGGTGCGGTGAGCGCATTCGCACCTGTCGATGCGTGATCGGCTGACCTCCCTACTCGAGGCCGCGGATCTAGCCCTGGGCTCGGCCGCCAACGTGATCGCCGAGGACAGGTTGCAGCCCGTGATGGAGGCGGTGAGGGCGGTCCGGACCCGGCTCTCCTACCCCGACGACATGCTCGTGGTCGCCTTCGCCGGCGGGACCGGCTCGGGCAAGTCCTCGCTATTCAATGCCGTGGCCGGCCAGGACCTGGTCGATGTGGGCGGAGTTCGCCCCACCACCTCGCGGCCCGCTGCGGTCGTTCCGGCTGATGCCGGGCCTGCCCTGGACGGCTACCTGGATCACCTGGGGATCGAGGAACGTCACACCTATCCGGGTCACGGCCTGTGTCTCCTCGACATGCCTGACACCGACAGCGTCGAAGTCGACAACCGGCACCGGGTCGACGCCATCCTCCCGTTGGTCGATGTCGTGGTGTGGGTCGTCGATCCCGAGAAGTACCGGGACGCCCGGCTCCACGACGACTACCTCAAGCCGTTGTCCCCCTACTCGGCGCAGTTCGTGTTCGCCCTCAATCAGATCGACCGGCTCTCCGCCGACGACGTCGACGATCTGCTGTCGGATTTGGAGGTCGCCCTGGACGAGGACTGGCTGGACGAGCCGACCATCGTGGCGCTGGCGGCCGCGCCGCCGAGCGGGCCCCCTATCGGTCTCGACGGTCTCATGGACGTGCTGGAGTCGAAGCGGAAATCGCGTTCCGCCTTGTACGGGAAGCTGCTCACCGACCTGGAGCTGGTTTCCCAGGCGCTGGGCTCTGAGACGGGCACGAGTCTCGACTTCGACCGGAGGGCAATCGAGACCGTGTCACGGGCTGCGGCCGACTTGGGGCAGGGGGAAGTCGGACCGGCCATCTCCGCGGTCACCGGGTTCCTGGACGATCTGGCCGGCGAGTCGGGTGGCCCGACGGCCGAACGTCTCGAAGCCCTCGCCGCCGAGGCGCCGGCACACGTGAAGCGAATCTCGGCGGGTCTGCGACCAGCCAGCCCTCCGCCACGCAGACGGTGGTTCTCGAGGCGGACTTCTCAGGACGCAGGTCCCGCACGTGGCCCGACTGACGTGGAGCAGCAGCTCAGCGAGGCCGTCATCCGCCCGGCGCGGGCGATCCTGGCAAAACGGGCCATGGCGGTGGCGTCGGTAGCCGAGCTCGGCGTGGCCGTGGAGAGTCTGCGGCGAGAGACTCCTCGTTAACCTCGCCATCCATGGCGATGCTGGCCCAGGAGGTAGTCGAGGACCTGACGACAACCGGGTCGCTGATGGCCACCGCCGTCATCATCGTCGTGGCGGTGGTCGTCTACTGGCTTGCCTCGACCGCAGGGAGACGATACGTCGAGCGCATGTCGGCGCGTGGCCACGACCGCGCCTCCCGGGCGCAGACCCTCTGGGTCGTCCTGCGCCGGCTGATCCTCCTCGCAATCCTGATCACAGCGGTGGCCTTCGTGTTCACGGTCTGGGGGTGGAGCCTGGCCCCGTTCCTCGCCGTGGGGACTGTTCTGGCCGCCGCGTTCGGTTTCGGGGCCCAGAATCTCGTCCGGGACTTCCTCGCCGGCTTCTTCATCGTCCTGGAGAACCAGTTCCATGTCGGCGACGTGGTGACGATCGCCGGAGTCACCGGGGCGGTCGAGGACATCCAGCTTCGGGTCACGCTGCTCCGTGACGAAGAGGGCAACCAGCACTACGTCCCCAACGGGCAGATCGTCGTCACCTCGAACTTCACCGCCAACTACGCCCTCCCGGTCATCGACGTCGCCGTCCCCTATTCGACCGATCTGGACCACGCCCTGGATGTGCTGTCCGACGAGTTGCAGAAGCTGGCGGCGGACCCGGGGTTCCAGGGTGTGATCACCGGGTCGCCCGAAGTCCTCGGCGTCGAGGACGTACGTGGCGCCGAAGTCATCCTGCGGGGGCGGCTGCGCACCCGGCCCGACAAGCGATGGATGGTGAAGAGGGAGGCCTTGAAGCGGGTGACGGAGCGGTTCGAGAGCGAGGGGATCTTCCCGCCTAGCTGACGCCGTCCTCGGAAGAGGAGGCCCCGGCGACGATCAAGAGACTGTCCGGCACCCACTCGACCTCGCCGCCATCGCAGAGACCGAGCCCCTCGCCGTCGGCTTGTGCCGCCACCGGCGGGTCGGCTTCGAACTGGAGCGACTTCACGTTGTGCCAGATCTCGAATCCCTTGACCCCGTCGAGGTCACGCTGGGCGAGGGCCCTGAAGAAGATCCCCGGTATGCGTCTCCGTCGCATCCGATCGATGATCAGCACCGACATCGGATCCGGCGCCTCCTCGCAGAATCGGAGGGGGATGCGGCCGAAGTAGGTGTAGATCTCACGGAATTGGACCAGGCCGGAGGTGCCCATCGCCTCCCTGTCGTCGGCGCTGAACCGCACGTGGGGGCGCACTTTCGGGTACTGGCGGAAGCCGACGCTCAAGGCCGAGCGGGCGTAGTGCAGCGAGCCCATCCGGTACTTCCGGTACGGGTCCTGGTCGGCGACCCGGACCACCTCGGCGTCGAGACCGACCCCGCAGGCGAACACCGCGTAGTGCTCGGTTCGGGTGTTCCCCCTCTCCAGGGTGAGACGAGCGGTGCCCACCCTCCTGGGCGGGGCGCCTTCGGCGATGAGACGGGCTGCCTTGTTGTGCCGGGAGGGTATGGAGAAGAGCCTCGCCACCACGTTGGTCGTGCCCACCGGGACGATCCCCAGGGCGGTGTCGGTCCCGATCAGACCCTGAGCGACGTGATGAACCATGCCGTCGCCACCCATGGCGACGACCACCGAGGCGCCGTCTTCGACCGCCTGGATCGCCGCCGCGGTGGCTTCGGCGGCCGAGCCGGGCCAGAGCGCCTCCACCTCGTGATTCGCCGACAACCGGGCCATCACGTCCCGATGCGCCCCCCCGGTGAACTGGGAGGCCACCGGGTTGGCGATCACGACGATTTGGTCCATGGCTGCTCCAAGGTACCTAACTACCCTCGAAACCCGATGCCTGAACTCGTCGAGCCCCACGGTGATGACAAGACCACCGACGCCCTCTTCTCCGTGGTGGCCGGTGAGGGAGACGGGTTCTTGCTGGCCATGGCGGCAGGGGATACGGCAGGTGGCGTCTGGGAGCTCGGCTATTCGGCGACCACCGAGCAGGCGACGATCCTCGCCTACCAGCTGATCGCCGACGACGATCTCGACACCGATCGCATCGTCGCCGACTTCCTCGAGATGGACGGGGACCACGAGGAGGAGCCGGTGTTCCGGGCGGAGAGCCTCGAGTTCAGGGCGTGGCTGGATCGCGCTCGCGCCGGCCGGCCCGTGCCGGGGGAGGAACGGTCATTGGACGCTGCGGCGAGGGCCCCGGTCCTCGGAGTCGCCTTCCGCCGCGATCCGGAGCGTCTGGTTTCGAGTGCCATCGAGCTGGGTCGTCTCTTCCACGCCGACGCCGGCACCGTCGCCTCGGGAGTGATGGCCGCCGCCGCCACGGCTGCTTCCTGCTTCGCCCAATCCGGTCTCGATCTGATGGCAGGCGTGGGGGAGACATTGGAGCTGGCGCTGCCCGACCTCAGAGGGTTGGAAGGCGCCGAGCGATTGGAGACACTGGGTGACGAGGTGCGAGCCCTCATGTCTTCCGTGGGTCTCACTTCGGCCGATCAGGCCATCGCCGCCGTCGGTGGCGACACCGACGATCCGCTGCAGATGGTCCTCGCCGGGCTCCTCCTGGCTGCACCGGTGGCGCACCGTCACCACGTGCCCATCTCCGAGGCCGCCCGGCTCGGGGGGAGCCGGCTCGGGGCGATGGTGGGGGCCGTGGTCGGCGCCCGGGTCGGGATACGCGCCTGGCCTTGGGCCTTTGCCAACGACACCTGGTTCGCCGAGATCGGGCGTCGTCTGGTGCGGGGCCCGAAGGAGATCCGGGACCTGCCCATCCCCTACGCGGTGGAACAGCACCTCATGTCAGGCGGTCGCCCCGGCTTCCACTGATCTCAGGTCGTCACCTGCTCGGACTCGCCCCAGGCTCGCACCCGGTCGTCCACACGGCCCAGGACGAGCCATCCGGCCAGGACGAACAGACCCAACGCAGCCATGGCCACGTTGCGGGAGAGACCGGCGACATCCACGATCAACGCCCAGACCAGAGGGCCGAGGATGGTGGCGAACCGGCCGACGGTGGCATAGAGACCGTAGAACTCACCGAGGTGGCGGGGCGGTGACACCCTGAGCATCACCACCCGGTCTGCGGACCAGGTCGCCCCCAGGGCCAGACCGCCGACCGGCCCGATCACCCAGGCGAAGACCACGGCCCCGGTGACCGCAGCCACGACCCCGGCGGCGATGGCGGCCACCCAGGCGAGCAGGACCACCCTGAGCACGCGCAGCGGGCCATACCGCTCGATCAATGGCCCCGAACCGAGCCCTCCGATGACGGCTGCGGTGATGGCCACGCCCATGAGGGCCGTGAAGAACCCGCGGTCGAGCTCCAACTCGTCCAGGACGAAGATGGCCAGGAACCCTCCGATGAGGGTGTTGATGGCGTCGGTGTAGAGGAAGCGGCCCACGAGGAAAGGGACCACGTCCTCGTAGCGGCGGGCCTTCTGCCACGACCGCACCAGCCGTGCCGCGATCTCACCGATGGAGGGCACCGGTTCATCGGCTCGTCTCGGTCGTTCCTCGATGAACAGGAAGGCCGGGAGGGCGAAGACCAGGAAGGCCGCGGCCAGGAGACCGAAGACGCCGGCGTAATCCCAGCCGAGGACATCGAGCGCCAGCAGACCGAGACCCAGGCCGACGAAAGATCCGAGGTAGCCCACTCCCACACCGAGCCCGGAGATGCGGCCCCGGTTGCCCTCGTGGCTGACATCGGCGAGAAGGGCGTCGTACACCACCGATCCGGTGTTGACCGAGACCACGGCGACCCATAGGGCGACCAGGGTCAGCCAGACCGGCCCCCGGGCGAGGAGGGCGGTGGCGACGACGGCCAGCACCGTGGTCACGGCCAGGGTCGGTACCCGTCTCCCCAGGACGTCCGATCGGGCGCCGGCCCATGGGGCGAGGAAGATGACGACGGCGGCGGCGGTCACCTGGACACCGGCCAGGTAGCTGTCGGGATGACCCTCCGAGACGAGCCAGTCGGAGAAGTAGAGACCGATGACCCCCAGGGCGAAGATTGTGTTGGCCAGGTCGTAGGTGACCCATGAGGCCACCGCCAGCCGGGACGGGCCGGTCGAGGGCCCGGCGCCACTCATTGGCTCAGAACGTGACTGCCACCGAGATCAGCTCCTCACGCCCGAGGAGCCCGGCGGCCGCCTGGAGGGCCCGGGGCGCCTCGGAGAGAGGGAACTGATGGGAGACCAGGTCGTCGATGCGGGGGTCGGTCTCCAGTTGGTTGGTGGCCCACTGATAGCCCACCGACGTCGCCCCGACCGCACCACGGAGAGTCAGTTGCTTGGCCACGATCACGTCCGAGAGGAAGTGGAACGCCCGGTTGCCCTTGGTGGAGGCGAGGATGACCCGACCGCCGCTTCGAACCAGGTCGAGAGCCGTGAACACCGCTTCGGGGTCGTCGGAGGTCACGTCGATGACCACATCCGGGCGGCGTCCGAGGTTGTCCGCCAACTCAGCGGCGACATCGCTTCTCTCCACGTCGATCACGGTGTCCGCCCCGAGTCTCTTCGCCAGCTCGAGCCGATCCCGGTCGTGGCTGAGACCGGCGATCCCCACCCAGCCTGCCCCTGCCGCCTTGGCCGCGATCAGACATGCCAGCCCGCGCGGCCCGGGTCCCAGGATCAGCATGTCCTCGCCCGGCTTCAGGGCGGGCAACTCCACCGCCCAGGTGTGACCGGAGGCGAGTGGGTGGACGAAGGTGGCCACCTCGGAGGGAACGTCGTCGGTGACCGGGTGCAGGTGTGCGTTCGGATCCAGGTAGAGCAACTCGGCAAGCCCGCCCCACAGACCGGGTGGCTCCACCGAGGCGATCATCCCGTAGGAGTT
>DASSVE010000036.1:0-2264 GCA_035706345.1 Acidimicrobiia bacterium | reverse complement strand
GTTCGGGAGATGATCCGATCGATCTCGTAGAGCCGGTACTTGAGGACCGCGATCGCCACCGAGATCGGGATGGCGGCGAGAACGAGACCGAAAAGGATGTCGAGCGCCCGGTTGAAGCCACCCTCGCTGGCGCCAAGGGCGTAGACGACCCCGAAGAACAGCATCGCCCATAGTGGCCACTTGATCTGCTCACGCTCGACCGAACTGCCGCGGCGGAAGCGGACCACGACCGCGGTCACGCAGACGATGGTGAGCAGCAGGAGAAGGCGGTTCCACACGAATTCGAACTGCAGTCCGAACTCCTCGTACTCGGGGAGGAAGCCGATCGGGTTCGGTATCGACCACACCAGCACCTCGTCTCCTGTCATGACTTGAAGTTCGGGGCTGAAGCCGGTGAGACCCAACATCACGGTGATCATCAACCCGCAGAGGATCACCACCCAGCGCCATCGGCGGGAGAGGAGACGACCCGCCGGGAACGTAAGGAGGATCAGAAAAATCGGGAACATGAGCGTTATCCACGACCAATTGGTGAACCAGACCGCCGACCAGAGCAAGGGGCTCGCCTGGGTTGGCGCCGGGTCCATCCCGATCAGCCACACGAAGATCACCTCGCTCAGCATGGGGCCCAGACCGGCCACGACCAGAAGCCATCCGATGACATTTCGGGGCTGACGGGAGACGATGAGGGCGCCGGAGAGGACAAAGGCCAGCGTGGCCACGCCTTGCGCGATCCAACCGACCAGGTCGAACGTGTCGCCGCGAGCTGTTCCTCCCTGGAGCGACAACACCACCACTCCAGCCAGAGCCGCCACGGCCACGACGACTATGACCACCGCGGCGATCGCGGTGGCACCTCCGGTCTTGGTCGACCTATCAGGGCGTTTCACGGTCTCGACCATGGCCGATGTCTACTCGTCGACCGTCCCGGAATCGTTACGGGGAACGGGTGGTCAGGCTGCCTGCAGGGTGGATGACTCCGGTTCGGGCAGCGGGTAGGTGTGATAGTCGGCGAGGGGCTTTCGGACCGCCACGACCCGGGCGGCGTTGAGGATCGCCAGCACGTCGATCACCTCCTGGGCGATGGCACCGACCAGGGGCGGGAGCAGACCGAGCACCGCCAGCACCATCCCGATCATCGACAGGGCGATGCCGCCCACTGCGGTCTGGAGGGCGATGCGGCGCATCCGCTCGCCGATGTGGAGCAGCTCGTCGAGACGCTCCAGCGACGAGTCCAGGACCACCACCCCGGCCGCCTCGGAGGTGATGTCGCTCTCCTGACCGAATGCCACCCCGACGTCGGCGGCAGCCATCGCCGGCGCGTCGTTGATCCCGTCGCCGAGGAAAAGGGTCCGGCCCTTCTCGTTCTCGGCCAGGACGATGGCCAGCTTCTCCTCCGGTGAGGTCTCGGCGTGGACCTCTTGGATCCCGACCCGCTTGGCCAGGTACTCGACCTCGCTGGCCCTGTCTCCCGAGATCAGCATGATCCGGGTCACGCCGTGACGGGGGCCGAGATGGTTGATGAACTCAGTCGAGCCGATGCGGGGCTCGTCCCGGAACCGGAAGGTGGCCGCGTAGCGATCGTCGATCAGCACAATTGCCTCCAGGCCCGATTCCCGTTCGGGGAGAGCCGACGGGTCGATCAACTCGGCCTGGCGCCGGCTGGTGATCCGGACCCGATGACCGTCGACCTGGCCGGTCAGTCCCTCCCCGGGCCGCTCGGAGAGGCTCTCCACATCGGCGGTGAAGTCCTCTCCCAGCTCCTCCGTGGCGGCGGCGACCACGGCCGAGGCCAGCGGGTGGCGTGAATACCGCTCCAGTGCCCCGGCGAGCCGGAGCACCTCGGCGCGGTCGAAACCCGGGGCGACGTGGATGTCGGTGACCGTGGGCCGCCCATAGGTCAAGGTCCCGGTCTTGTCGAACATCATGGTGGTGGTCTTGGAGATCCGCTCCAGGACGCCTGGGTCCTTGATGATGATTCCCCTCTTGGCCGACAGCGAGATCGCTCCCACGATTGCCACCGGTATCCCGATCAGCAGCGGGCAAGGGGTGGCGATCACCATCACCGCCAAGAACCGCTCCGGATCGGCGGAGACCACCCACCCGAGGATCCCCATGCCCAGGGCCAGAACCGTGTACCAGGCCCCGAGACGATCGGCGAGACGACGCATCTGGGGCCGGTTGGCCTCGGCCTCGGCCAGCACCCCGACGATCTGGGCGTAGCGAGAGTCGGCCGCCGAGGCGGTCGCCTGGATGACCAGGGC
>DASSVE010000035.1:0-9058 GCA_035706345.1 Acidimicrobiia bacterium | reverse complement strand
CGCTCTTCCTTGATCTGGATGGCCCGGATGCGAAACACCTCATCGGTCGAGGCCTGGTATTTCTGGGCCGCCTTCAAGACCGACATGGCCTCGATCTTGGCCTGCGCCGGGTCGTAGACACCGCAGAAGAGGTCGCAGTGGGCGTGTGCAATCGTGACCTGTCGCATGGGTCTCCTTCTCTCGACTTCGTCGTGCCCGACCATACTCCCGGCGCATCATGCCGATGAAGCGCTACCGGGTGGAAGGACACTCGATGACCCCCACCCTTCGTCCCGGGGACGAGGTGGTCGCGATCGATACCCGTCGGGCGGTGCCCGGAAACCTCGTGGTGTTCGAGCACCCTGGGCGTGAGGGCTTTTGGCTGGTCAAGCGTCTCATAGACGAGAGCGGGTGGGTGCTTTCGGACAACGAGGCCCTCGGCGAGGCCGACTCACGCACCCTGGGCCCGATCCCGCTCGATCGTCTCCACCCGGTGGTGGAGCGTCTCGACGAGGAGACCTTCGCCCTCGGCGCCGAGCTGCTCGCCGACGAAGAGCCCGGGTTGGCCCGGATCCTGGAGCGGTGGGGGCTGCCCGAGTTCTGGCATCGGGAACCGGGCTTCGAGACACTGGTCCTCCTGATCCTCGAGCAGCAGGTCTCGCTCGAGTCCGGGGCCGCCATGTACCGCCGTCTCTCCGGGCATCTCGGCGAGGTGACACCGGCCTTGGTCCTGGCAGCGGGCCCCGACACCCTGCGCGAGCTCGGCGTGACCAGACAGAAGGCCGGATACCTCATCGAACTGGCCCGGCAGGTGACGGATGGCGAGATCGATCTCGACGTCATCGAAACTGCCCCGGTGCCGGAGGCGCGGGCCACACTCCTCGGGATCCACGGGATCGGCCCGTGGACCGCGGACGCCTATTTGCTGTCCGCGTCGCGCCGACCCGACATGTGGCCGGTCGGTGACCGGGCTCTCCAGGTGGGCACCGGGGAGACGCTCGGGATGACCCGGCCTCCCGACGAGGAGGAGCTGGAGATGCTCGGCGAGCCCTGGCGGCCCGTCCGGGCGGTGGCGGCGCGTCTGGTGTGGCACGCCTACCTGTCGGAGCGAGGAAGGGTCGAGCCACCCAACCCCACTCTTGCGCGCGAGATTCTGGAGGAGGCGTAGAGTCGGTAGGACCGTGACCGAATTCATCGTGGACATGGAGAACCGGCCGGGTCGTCTGGCATCTCTCACCGAGGCTCTGGCCGCCTTCGGGGTCAACATCGAGGCACTCACCGCCTACGGGCGGAACGGGGACGGGACCGTCCGGATGATCACGAGCGACGCTCCCACCACGAGACGGGTCCTCGACGAAGCCGCCCTCCACTTCGAGGAGAACACGGTCCTCGCCGTCTCGCTGCCCCACCGGCCCGGGGAGTTGGCGAGGATGACGAGGCTGCTGGCCGACGCCGGGGTCAACATCGACGCCATGTACGTCTTGCGAGCGAACTCCGACGGGATCGAGCTCGCCATGTCCGTGGACCAGCCGGAGACGGCCCTCCCCCATCTCGAGGTGCTCGGCGGGGTGCTCTCCGAGTAATTCCCGGTAACTCGGACCCGCTTCGTAGAATCGTCTCAATGCGGACCACAGTCGCCAGGCTGGTCACGCTCGCTCTGCTGCTCGCAGCATGCAGCCCCAGCGAGTCTGCTGACTCCACCACCAGCTCAGCACCGACCAGTAGCACCTCGTCATCGTCCACCTCGACGTCGACATCGACCACCTCGACCACCATCGAGACCGGCGAGACGTCACTGATCAACGGGCTGCCGGTCGACGACCCGGCGCTGCTCGACCGCCGTGTGATGGCGGTCAAGATCGACAACCACCCCCGGGCGAGACCGCAGTCCGGTCTCGACCACGCCGACATGGTCATCGAGATGCTCGTCGAGGGCATCACCAGATTCATCAGCATCTGGCACGAGAGCGACATGGACTACCTGGGCCCCAACCGGTCCGGCCGTCCCACCGACGCCAACCTGCTCCCGGCGTTCAACCATCCCACCTTCACGATCTCCGGAGCACAGGGTTGGGTGCAGAACATGATCACCGGCAACGGGGTCAATCTGATCAAGGAGCTGTCCGAGGGCACCTTCCGCATCTCGAGCAGGTCCGCTCCCCACAACCTCTACGTGGACACATTCACCCTTCGGGAGACCGCCGACGAGCGCGGCTACGAGAACGAGCCGCCGCTCGGCCCGATCTGGACCTTCGGCGAGATGCCGGCCGACGCCGAATCGGCGTCGATGGTCTCCATCGACTTCGGCGGCAACAATGTCACCTGGGAGTGGGACGAGACCGAAGGTCTCTGGCTGCGCTCCGCCGACGGCCGCGAGGGAATGGTGATCGACCAGGAGGGCAACGAGTCCCGGATCGGGTTCCCGGTCATGGTGGCGCTCTACACCGAGCAGTACTCGGAGAACGGGTTGCCCAGCTCGCGGGTCACCGGGAGCGGCGAGGCCTATGTCTTCGCCGATGGCAAGTTCGTCCATGGCACCTGGGAACGCGACGAGCTCACCGAGTGGTTCACCCTGACGGACGAGAACGGCGACGAGATGGTCGTGCCCCCGGGCCAGTCCTGGGTCTCCCTCGTCCCCGCCAACCAGGGTCTCGAGGTCACCCCGTAGGCTGAATCGGCGTTGCTATAGCATCGGGGTGCGGAAACCGCCCCCTCTTGCTATAGCAACGCTGTGGAAACGGGCTGATTAGATTTCGGCCACGTGTCTTTTCCAACCGCGGTCGAGCGTGTCCGGGCAGCGCTGGACGCGGCTCACGCCACTCAGGGCACGCTGAACGCCTTCATCTCGATCGACGACGAGCGCGCCCTGGAAAGGGCCGCCTCGATCGATCGTCGCCTCGAAGACGGGGAGGATGTGGGCACATTGGCCGGCGTCCCCATCGCCCTGAAGGACATCATCGACCATGCCGGGCGGGTCACTACCTGCGGCTCGGCCTTCTACGCCAAGAACGCCGACACCACCGCCCCCTGCATCAGCCGTCTCGAGGAAGAAGGGGCGGTGATCATCGGACGAGCCAACCTCCACGAGTTTGCCTTCGGGTTCAACTCGGAGAACGAGCACTGGGGACCGGTCCGCAACCCGTGGGACACCGACACCTCGGCAGGGGGGTCTTCGGGAGGGTCGGGCGCCGCAGTGGCAGCCGGGATCACCCCGATCGCCATCGGCACCGACACCGGCGGCTCGGTTCGGGTGCCGGCCGCCCTCTGCGGGACCTACGGCCTCAAGGTCACCTACGGCGCCATCCCCCTCGATGGCGTGTTCCCCCTGGTGCCAGACATCGACACGGTGGGCCCCCTCGCCGACTCGATGGAGGGCATCGACCTCGGCTACCGGGCAATGTCGGGCGACGATCGTCCCGAGCCGGAGCGACGAGGGCTGAGGCTGGGCGTGCCCGAGCCGTGGTACGAGAAGGCCCCCATCGAGGACGACATCGAGGCCGCCTTCGAGGAGGTGGTGGCATCACTTCGCACACTCGGCCACGAGATCCATCCCATCGAGATGCCGGACACGGGCCCGAGCCCTCACATCATCGCCGCCATCGCCGAGGTGGCCGACGTCCATCGCGAGTTCCGTCAGCGCGGCGAGCGCTACGGCCAGCAGGTCGAGACCCGGATCGCCTCCGAGGAGGAGGTCACCCCGGAACAGATCGCCGAGGCGAGGGAGTGGCAGCGCATGCTGAGGGCCCGCTTCGCCGATGCGCTGGCCACCGTCGACTTCCTGATCACCCCGACCGTGCCCGCCCGACGCAAGTTCATCGGACACGACCTCATCGGCGACAAGAGCCACCGGACCGTGCTGTCCTACTTCACCGCGATCGTCAACCACGCCCTTCATCCCGCTCTCGCCCTGCCGATAACCAACTCCGGCACGCCGCCGGCCTCTCTCCAGGTCATCGGAGCCCTCGGCTCGGAGCCGAGTCTGATCGCCCTCGGGCGCTGGTTGGAGGAGGTCGGAATGGTCGGGTTCACACCTGCTCCGGGGGAATTCACGTAAAGCGGGTGGTGAATAGACTTGGATGTGCATGACAAGCAAACGGCGGTCCCCGGCCTCGCCAGAGGTCAGCGCCCGCGCTCTGAACTCCCAAGGAAGTGACTCAAAGTGGCTGATGAAGTCGCCACCGCTGAACCCACGACGCAACCACAGACCGAAGAACTCGACAAACTCGTAATCAGATTCGCCGGCGACTCCGGCGACGGCATGCAGCTGGCCGGTAGCCGATTCACAGACGCATCGGCCCTTTTCGGAAACGATCTGGCCACACTCCCCAGCTTCCCAGCCGAGATTCGCGCCCCGGCCGGAACCCTCCCGGGTGTGTCGAGCTTCCAGGTCCAGATCGCAGATTTCGACATCCTCACCGCGGGTGACGCCCCCGACTGCCTGGTGGCCATGAACCCGGCGGCGTTGATGAAGCACCTCAAGGACCTCCGCCAGGGCGGAACGCTCATCGTCAACACCGACACCTTCGACGAGCGCAACCTGGACAAGGCCGGGTACGAGGCCAACCCTCTCGAGGACGGCTCGCTGGAGGGCTACCGGGTGATCAAGGTCCCGATGGACGAACTGACCACCGAAGCCGTGAAGGGAACCGGGGTGAGCGGGCGGAACGTGCTCCGGTCGAAGAACTTCTTCGCCCTCGGGCTCATGGCCTGGCTGTTCCACCGGCCCACCGAGCCGACCATCGAATGGGTGGAGAAGAAGTTCGCCAAGCAGCCCGAGGTGGCTGAGGCGAACAAGGCTGCCTTCCAGGCCGGGTACACGTTCGGAGTCGCCACCGAGGTAACCAAGACCACCTTCGAGGTCAAGCCGGCGGCGCTCAAGGAGGGCACCTACACCAACATCAACGGGAACACCGCCCTCGCCTGGGGTCTGATCGCCGCCTCGCAGAAGTCGGGCCTGCCCCTGTTCTACGGCACCTACCCGATCACCCCGGCCTCGGACATCCTGCACGAGCTGTCCCGGCACAAGAACTTCGGGGTGCGCACCTTCCAGGCCGAGGACGAGATCGCCGGTGTCGGCGTCGCCATCGGGGCCGCCTTCGCCGGCAACCTGGCGGTCACCGGGTCGTCCGGGCCGGGCATCGCCCTCAAGTCGGAGGGCATCTCGCTGTGCTTCATGCTGGAGCTGCCGCTGATCGTGATCAACGTCCAGCGTGGAGGTCCTTCGACCGGTCTTCCCACCAAGCCGGAGCAGTCGGACCTGCTGTTCGCGCTCCACGGCCGCCATGGAGAGTCGCCGGTCCCCGTGCTGGCGATCCCGTCGCCGTCCGAGGCCTTCAACATGGCCATCGAGGCGGCACGCATCGCGGTCAAGTACATGACCCCGGTGATGCTGCTGAGCGACAACCAGATCGCCAACGGCTCGGAGCCCTGGCTGCTCCCGAACCTGGATTCGATCCCCGAGATCGAGGTCGAGTACGCCGCGAAGCCCAACGGGCCGGATGGCACGTTCCTGCCCTACATGCGGAACATCGACACCTTCGCCCGGCCATGGGCCATACCGGGGACACCGGGTCTCGAGCACCGCATCGGCGGACTGGAGAAGGAGTCCGTGACCGGAAACGTGTCGTACGACCCGGCCAACCACCAGCTCATGACCGACACCCGGGCGTGGAAGGTGGCCAACATCGCCAACGACATCCCCCCGGTCGAGGTCAAGGACGACGTCGATGCCGATCTGCTCGTGCTCGGCTGGGGCTCGACCTACGGGTCGATCCGGGCCGCCGCCCGCAGGGCCCGGCTCGAGGGGTACAAGGTGGCCACCGCTCACCTCAGGTACCTCAACCCGCTGCCCACCAACCTGGGCGAGGTCCTTCGCTCCTATGACAAGATCCTGATCCCGGAGCTCAACACGGGACAGCTGCTGAAAGTGATCCGCGCCGAGTTCCTCCTGAACGCGGTCGGCCTCAACAAGGTGGCCGGTGAGCCCTTCAAGGTCACCGAGATCACCGAGAAGATCCTGGAGATGGTGAGATGACAGCCCCTTCGTACACGAGAGCCGACTTCCAGACCGACCAGGAGGTGCGCTGGTGCCCCGGATGTGGGGACTACACCATCCTGGCCTCGGTGCAGATGTTCCTCGCCGGGCTGGGCCGCCCGCGGGAGGAGTTCGTGTTCGTGTCGGGCATCGGGTGCTCCAGCCGCTTCCCCTACTACATGAACACCTATGGGATGCACTCGATCCACGGCCGCGCCCCCGCCATCGCCAGCGGGATCGCCACCACCCGGCCCGATCTCTCGGTGTGGGTCATCACCGGTGACGGTGACGGTCTGTCCATCGGCGGCAACCACCTGATCCACGCCCTGCGGCGAAACGTGAACCTGAAGATCCTCCTGTTCAACAATCAGATCTACGGGCTCACCAAGGGCCAGTACTCCCCCACCTCCGAGGTGGGCAAGGCAACAAAGTCCTCGCCGTTCGGGTCACTCGACTACCCGTTCAACCCGGTGTCGCTGGCCCTGGGCGCCGAGGCCACGTTTGTCGCCCGCACCCTGGACATGGACCGGAACCACACCCAGTCCATCCTCCAGAAGGCATACGAGCACGAAGGGTCTGCGTTCATCGAGATCTACCAGAACTGCAACGTGTTCAACGACAAGGCCTTCATCCAGCTCACCGGCAAGGAGGAGCGGGTGCACAACCGGATCGACCTCGAGCAGGGCAAGCCCATCGTGTTCGACGAAGGCGCCAAGGCCGTGGTCATGCGTGGCGGTCAGGCCGAGATCGTCGACTCGTCGTCGGTCGATCCCAAGGCCATCCTGGTGCACGACGAGACCAGGGAGGACCCGTCGATCGCCTTTGCCATCAGCCGGCTCTCCCATGGCCCCTACGGCCCGACCCCGCTCGGGGTCTTCCGCAACGTCGAGCGCCCGGTCTACGACCAGGAGATGAACACCCAGATCACGGCGGCGCGGGAGCGTTTCGGCGACGGCGATCTGGAGAAGCTGATCCGGTCCCACGGCACCTGGACGGTCGGTCCCCAGTCGTCGAACGGCTCGGGCTCGCCCAACGGGAGCGGCTCGTCGAACGGGTCAGGCGAGAGCCAGTAAGCGCCTGATCTCGGCGACCTGGTCGAGCACCGACTGGGGGCTGCCGGAGCCCGAAGTCACCCGGCGTTGCACCGACTTGGCGGCGTCGACCAGCTCCAGGTCCTCGGGTCTGAACCTGTGGTCGATGTGGGCCAGGTCCTCCGCTGTGGCCTGATCCAGGGTCCGGCCCTCCTCCTCGAGAAGCCTGACCAGACGCCCGACCACGGTGTGAGCCTCGCGAAACGGGACCCCTCTGCGCACCAGGCTCTCGGCCAGGTCGAGAGCGGTGGTGGATGGGGCCGGCCCGGGCGGCGAGAACTCGACACCGCCCAGGAGGGCGGCTATTGCCTCGAGGGACCCGGACAGCGTGTCGTCGGCATGGAAGACGATTCGCTTGTCCTCCTGGAGGTCCCGGTTGTACGTGAGGGGCAGACCCTTCTCGAGGGTCAAGATCGAAGTCATGTCGCCGATCACCGTCGCCGAGCGGCCCCGGATGAGCTCGGCCATGTCGGGGTTCCGCTTCTGAGGCAGCGCCGACGAGCCGGTGCTCACCTCGTCCGAGAGCTCCAGCCACCCGAACTCACGGCTCGACCAGAGCACGATCTCCTCGGCGAGCCGGGAGAGGGTCACCATCGCCCGGGCGCAGCAGAACACATACTCGGCGACGAAGTCGCGGGATGCCACCGCGTCCATGGAGTTGGCCATCACCGACTCCAGACCGAGGGCGGCGGCGGTCATCTCACGGTCGAGAGGGAGAGAGGACCCGGAGGAGGCCCCGGCGCCAAGAGGCGAGGAGGCGATCCGGTCGACGGCGTCGGTGAACCGGGCGGCGTCCCGGAGCAGCATCCAGGCGTAGGCGAGCAGGTGGTGTCCGAGCGTCGTGGGCTGTGCCTGCTGAAGATGGGTGTAGGACGGGATCACCGTGGACGCATGGGTCTCGGCGAGGTCGGCGAGGAAGGCGACGAGGTTTCGTATCTGTATGGTCCGGGTCCGGGCGCTCTCCGTCAGGTAGAGCCTTAGATCGAGAGCCACCTGGTCGTTGCGGGAGCGACCGGTGTGCAGCTTCCCGGCTACGGCGCCGACCAACTCACCGAGACGTCGCTCGACGGCTGTGTGCACGTCCTCGTCGCTGCGCTGGAACTCGAAGTGCTCGATCTCCCCGAGGATGGTCTGGAGACCCTCGGCCAGTTTCTCGGCCTCGCCGGCCGTGATGATCCCGGTTCGGCCCAGCATCTCGACGTGGGCGATCGAGCCCCTGACGTCGAACTCGAGGAGACGCCGGTCGGACTGGTCGACGGTGAACCGGCGCGTCACTTCGGACATGGTGCCGTCGAAGCGACCTCCCCAGAGGGTCATCAGCCCTCGCCGTAGCCCCGGATCCGGAGGGCGTTGAGATTGATGAAGCCCTTGGCGTCGGCCTGGTCGTAGACGTCGTCTGCCTCGAACGTGGCCACGTCGGCGTCGTAGATGCTGTTGGGAGAGCGGCGCCCGGTGATGGTCACCGACCCCTTGTAGAGGACCAGACGGGCCTCGCCGGTCACGGGCTCCTGAATGCGGTCCATCATCGATTGGATGGCGACCCGCTCGGGCGAGAACCAGAAGCCGTTGTACACGATCCTGGCGTAACGCTGGGCCAGCTCATTTCTCAGGTGGAGCACTTCGCGGTCGAGCACGATCGACTCGACGGCGCGACGGGCAGCGTGGAGAACCGTCCCCCCCGGTGTCTCGTAGACCCCGCGGCTCTTGATACCGACGAATCGGTTCTCGACTATGTCGATTCGCCCGACACCATGGGCCCCGGCCATCTGGTTGAGACGGGTGAGCAGATCCACCGGCCCCATCTCGACACCGTCGACCGATACCGGGTTCCCTGACTCGAGACCGACCACGATCTCGAGCGGCTGATCGGGTGCGTCCACCGGGTCGGTGGTCAACCGGAACATCCCCTTGGGTGGCGCCACCCAAGGATCCTCGAGGACGCCGCCCTCGTAGG
>DASSVE010000034.1:0-5085 GCA_035706345.1 Acidimicrobiia bacterium | reverse complement strand
CCGGTCCTCGCCCGCCTCCCAAGATAGGGGGATCCCGCTGGTCTGGGTGCCGACCGCGACCACGATCACGCGACGCCCGGCGCCGGTCTCGATCAGCGCCGGGCGGCGCGCCTCCGCGACAGACTCACCGGCTCCTGCGGTCTCGATGCCGGCAGCGTGAAGCGAGTCCAGGGTCTGGGTGACTCTTCGGGATCCTCCGGCCGGTCAGGGGTCGGCAGCGAGACGTCCCGCCGAGTCCGCCCGATTCACGTAACCGACTCGGCCAGACCCAGTTCCTGGGATCTCCTCACCCAGCGCATGATGTCGCTCGGGGTGATGATCCCGACGATGGAATCGCCGTCGACGACGAGCACCCGGTCACGGTGCTCCTGGCGGAGCCGCTCGATGACATCGTCCATCTTGGTGTCCGGTCCCACCGTGAGGGTGTCGTCGAGACTGGTAGCCGCCGACCATGCCTGACGCACATCCCACTGGTCTCGAGGGACTTGACGGACGGCCTTGATGGTGAGGAGAGCCGGCCGGTCGAGGTCCACGATCGGGAACGCGGAATGGTCATAACGCAGGAAGTAGTCCTCCACCGCTTCTCTGATGCTGATGTTGGATGGGATGGTGACCAGGTTCGGCGACATCAGGTCACCGGCCCTGACGTCCCGGAGCATGCGACGGAGCAGCGCGTCGTAGTCCGTCATCGTGGCTGCCTCGAACAGGAACCAACCGATGGCCGCCATCCACAGACCACCCAGGTCACCGGTGAACACGGCGAAGACACCGAGGGCGATCAGAACTGAGGCCAACAACTTGCCAGCTCCCGCCGCCCGTCGTGTTGCAGTGGTGAGACTCCCCGTGGTCTTCCACAAGAGCGAACGGAGAACCCTGCCCCCGTCCAGTGGCATGCCGGGAAGCAGGTTGAAGATCCCCAGGAAGAGGTTCAGCCAGGCGAGATAGCCGATGGCGAAGCTGAGGGGTTCCGGCACCACATCTGAGAGACCCTGCAGCGCCAACCAGAGGACACCGGCGATCCCGACACTGGTGAGCGGTCCCACGACTGCGATCAGGAACTCGTCCCGAGGCCGGCTCGCCTCCATCCGCGTCCTGGTCGCACCTCCGAAGAGGAACAGTGTGATGTCTTCGACGGGGATCCCGAGCCGACGCGCCATCACCGAGTGGCTCAGCTCGTGCGCGAGCACCGAACCAAAGAAGACGATCACCGAGCCGGCGGACAGCAGGACGTTGGACATCGGGTCCAGGTCTGTCAGCTGGATCTCGTACTGCAGGTAGAACGACCAACCGAAAAGCAGGGCGGCGAACAACCAGGATGCGTCGAGCCGCAACTCGACTCCGAAGATCTTGCCCAGAGAAATCGCGCTAGAAGCCATGGCTATCTCCTTCGCAGACGTCAGTTTCCAATCCTGATCCGCTTTCGGGCCTGAGTCTGCAGTGGTCGACAAGCGCGGGTAGGGCCAGAAGCCACTTCCCAGCATACAAAGGACCCGAAGTCGTGACGGGGGCCTCTCGGTCCGCACGTCTGGCCGACCGGCACGCCGAGGTCAGAGACGCGAGCCTGCGACCACGGGGCGGTACTTCCCGCAGGGCTCGGTCTTCGGCGATCCAGACAACGTATCGACCCAGGAAGTGCCGGCGAGAGAAGGAAGCGATCGGCGCAGGGCCGCGCTTGGGTCGCCCACCGAGCGTCGAAGAAGACGCCAGCAGCCGTGGACGGGATGGTGCGGCCACTCACACCCGACACCCCGGGTCACGATTCAGTGCCCGTCGGCCGCGGCGTCGGCTGCGGTGGGGTGGACGGTGCCGTGAGCGTGCTCGGGTGGTGCGTACAGGACGTACAGCTTCAACGGAGTGTCCCCGACGTTGGTCACATTGTGCCAAGAGCCGGCCGGCACCAGGATCACCCAATCGTCCTCGACCTGGCGATCAAACGGGAGGTCGTCCTCGGCAGGACCCATCTGCACTCGGGCACGACCGGCCTCGACACGTAGGAACTGGTCGCCGTGCTCATGGACCTCCAGACCGATGTCATGACCAGGTTCGATGTGCATCACCGTCAACTGCAAGTTGGAACCGGTCCAAAGGGTCGTGCGGTAGTTCTCGTTGGCGAGAGTGGCGGCCTCGATATCGACCACAAACGGCTCAGGGCCTTTGTCCTCGGGCGTTGACTGCCCCAATGGGACCTCCTTCGGTGGCATAGCGGAACCTATCTCAGGCTCCACATCCGATGATCCGCGCCATTCGATGGGTGCGATAGGGCAATTTGTCCCCATCCCGACGGCCGATCGGTTTCCCACCTGACCGGACGGCTCAGGACGCGGTCACCTGATCGCACTGAGCAACCCCGCCGGCCTGGTCGACATCCTGGTGAGATATCGAGGAGCTCTCCGATCACTGGCTCAGCGGGTGTCCCACATGCGTGGGTCCTTCGCCTCTGGCGAGCCACGCCGATGCAGAGGACAGTGGAGCTATGCGTTGGGTGAGATGGGGCGTAGTCGTCATCGTGGGTGGTCTGCTGTTGATCCAGTTGGTGCCTTACGGAAGGGACCATGACAACCCGCCGGTCGTGGCGGAGCCTGCCTGGGATTCGCCCCAGACGCGGGAGTTGGCGGTTCGCGCCTGTTACGACTGTCATAGCAACGAGACCGAGTGGCCGTGGTATTCGAATGTGGCCCCCATCTCCTGGCTGGTTCAGCGAGACGTCGACGAGGGTAGGGAGGAGCTCGATTTTTCGGAGTGGAACCTGTCCCAGGAGGGAGACGAGTCGGCTGAGACGGTTCGTGAGGGTTCGATGCCTCCTAGCCAGTACCTGTTGACCCATCCCGAAGCTCGTCTCACTGACGCGGAACTGGCCGCGCTGGAGGCCGGGCTCGTCGCCACGTTCGGGGAGGACTTGGACGACGAAGACGACGAGGATTGAGGGACCCCAGTAGCTTCACCCCGGCTGGGCAGCCTGCGATAAGAGGTGCGATGCCCGAAGGTCGCCAGTGGCGGTGGAAGAACTTCCCGGTACCCGAGACTCACCTGGGCCTGTTGGCCGTGGGGGTGGTCACGAATCTGGCTTGGCAACGCCGGATCGGCCCAAGCCGTCAGGTTCGCTCACTCGGCCTGCCTTTGATGGCGGCTGGTGTCGGACTGGCGGTGTGGTCGACACGGGCTGCCGGCGAGGTAGACCTCGAGCATCCCGGTCGAATCGTCACTCATGGGCCGTATTCCCGTTCCCGTCATCCCATGTACCTGGCATGGACATTGGCGTATGTGGGCGTGGCGCTCACCTCGAACAACAGGTGGCTGCTGCGACTGCTCCCTGTTCTCGCCATTCTGATGCGCCGAGAAGTGCTCAGCGAGGAAAGACGACTGGAAGAGGCTTTCGGGACCGAGTACGTCGTCTACGCCAGCAACGTACGACGCTATTTGTGATCTTGCGCGACTCAGTCCTCGACGAGGATGTAGCGGGGCCCTGTTCCCAATGACGTGGCGACGTCGTCAGGATTGAGCAGACCGCAGCGGCTCATCGAAAGACACCCGCATCCGATGCACGAGTCGAGGCCGTCGCGCAGGAGCTGCAGCGCCTCGATCCGGGCATCGAGGGTCTGCCGCCACGATCTCGCCATCACCTCCCAGTCCTTCTGACGTGCAACCTGCGGCAACATGTCGAGGGCCTGTCCTATCTCCTCCAAGGTAAGCCCAACCCTCTGTGCGGCCCGGATGATGGAAACCCGACGCACCGTGGCTCTCGGGTATCGCCGCTGGTTGCCGTCGGTGCGCTCGGAGGCGATCAGACCCTTCTCCTCGTAGAAGCGCAACGCCGAGGTGGCAACACCGGTTCGTTTCGCCAGTTGGCCGATGGTGAGCTCGGACGGAAGGGACATCCATTGATCCAGAGAAGGGGGCTTGACTTCAACATTACTTGAAGTTGTACGTTGAGGGCAATGAGCACTTCAGCCAGGGGTCCCCACGCGGGATGGGGGAAATGAGCACAGCAATAGTCACCGGGTCGTCACGCGGGCTTGGACTCGCCCTCGCCGACAAGCTGATCGAAGAGGGCTGGACCGTGGTCATCGACGCCCGCGGGAAGGATGACCTCATGGAAGCTGCGTCCAAGCTAGGGACAGGGGTCATTGCGATACCGGGCGATGTCACCGACGAAGACCATCGTCTTCGGCTCGTCCAAGCGGCCGTGGGCTCTGGTGGTCTGGACCTCCTTGTCAACAACGCTTCGATCCTGGGACCAAGCCCGCAGCCAAGGCTCGTGGACTACCCACTCGACGTCCTGCGGGAGGTCTTCGAGGCGAATGTCTTTGCCCCTCTCGCCTTGGCGCGGAAGGCACTTCCATTGCTCGAAGCGAGTAGGGGCATCCTGATCAACATCACGTCCGACGCCGCGGTGGAGCCCTACGAGGGCTGGGGCGGGTACGGCTCGTCCAAGGCTGCCCTGGAGCAACTGAGCAACATCTTGGCGGCCGAGCATCCCGACGTCGCCGTGTACTGGGTGGATCCGGGTGACATGAACACCCGTATGCATCAGGAGGCTTTCCCCGGTGAGGACATATCGGATCGGCCACCACCGTCGGTCAGCGTCCCCGGTCTGATGGAGTTGATCAGGAACCGACCGGAGTCGGGGCGGTATCTGGCGAGAGAGGTGGCGGCATGATCGCCACCCAACAGTCGTCTCTGAACGCATTCGACCTCCCCGACCAGGCGGAGGCAGGCACTCCACCGGAGCGTCGCGGCCTGCCTCGAGACGGGGTCAGGCTGATGACCGTCGACGCTCGAACCGGGGAGATCACGCATCTCCGCTTCTCGCAGCTGGGTGACATGCTGCAGCCCGGCGACCTCTTGGTGGTCAACACATCGGCAACCCTGCCGGCCTCCGTGGAGGCGACCAGTCCGGCTGTCGGTGGGCTGCGGGTCCACTTCTCGTCTCCGCTCACCGAACAGCTCTGGACCGTGGAGCCGAGACACCCTGACGGAGTGGGAACCCGACCCTGGGCTGACTTTCCCGGTGGCCGGGTGACACTCGAGGGTGGCGCGTCGCTGAATCTCCTGGCGAGGGATTCACGTTCTCCACGTCTTTGGATC
>DASSVE010000033.1:0-4416 GCA_035706345.1 Acidimicrobiia bacterium | reverse complement strand
CGACTCCAACAAAAGCGGATCCTCCACAGCCACACCAGCCTCAACCGCATCCAACACACCCTGCCAAGCAGCCGCATTGAACGAACGATCATCCACACCAGCCAAATCCGTCACCAGACACACCACCACCGGCTCACCGGTCATGGCACCCGTCGTGGTCGACCCGGCTGGAGCCTCAGTGGTAGTCGGCTCAGCCGCCTCGGTGGTCGACGGTGTCTCGGCCGCCTCGGTGGTGCTCCCCTCGCCGCCCTCGTCGGCCGGGGAACAGGCCGCGAGGACCATCCCCAGCACCGCGAGCAGCGCCAGGAGCCGCATATAACGTTTCACGTTGAATTGCCTCCGTGATCTCATGGATACGGACGGGATAGGCCCCGTCCGTGACGGCAGATTAGTGGTCAGATCGCTTGAAGCGCATTTCGAAACGGCACCGTCGAGTATCTTTTCAGAGTCGCCCGATGCGCTCCACGAGAAGGTCGAAGAAGCCGTCGGCGTCGATTTCGTTCATGACCAAGGCGTTCGGCTGCGCGTCGGTGACACCCCACCAGTCGATGACGGTCATCCCGTGGGTGGGGCCGGGTGCGATGTCGATCTCCACGGCAACCTCTTTGCCCTGGAACAACTCCGGGCGGAGCAGATGGGCGATGACCGTGGGGTCGTGGAGAGGACCACCCGGCAAGTCGTACTTCTTGGTGTCCCAGCGGTCGTAGAAACCGATCATCCCCGCCACCGAGTCGCCGGCGGGGGTGCCCAGATCCCGGAAGCGCTGCAGACGGTCGGGTGTGGTCAAGGCCTTGTGGGTCACGTCCAGCGGCATCATGACGATCGGGACTCCACTGGTGAAGACCACATGGGCGGCATGGGGGTCGACATAGATGTTGAACTCGGCGGCCGGGGTGGTGTTGCCACCCTCGAAGAACCCGCCGCCCATCATGACGATCAGCTCGATGTTCCCGGTGATCTTCGGTTCCCGGACCAGGGCCAGGGCGAGGTTGGTGAGAGGGCCGAGGGTGCAGATCGTCACCGGCCGATCCGAGTCGGTCACGATCTCGACGATCTTGTCGACGGCGTGCCCGGGTGCCTCGGTGATCTTCGGCGGAGGGAGGTCGGCGCCATCGAGCCCGGTCGGGCCATGCACGTACTCGGCGGTGACCAGTTCCTTGACCATGGGCCGGACCGAGCCCCGGTAGACCGGCACATCCGTCCGTCCCGCCAGCTCCACGAGACAGAGGCTGTTCCTGACGGTCAGGTCGAGTGGCACGTTGCCCGCCACGGCGGTGATGGCGAGGACGTCGAGCTCCTCGGGCGAGGCGAGAGCGGTGAGGATCGCGACCGCGTCGTCCTGCCCTGGATCGGTGTCGATGATGATCGGCCTGGCGATCATCGGAGGGTATCACCCCTGATCAGGGCGTCTACTTCGGCTCGGTTGGGCATCGCGGTCTGGGCGCCGCGTCTGGTGACCGCCACGGCCCCGGCGGCCACCGCCCGGCGCACCGACTCCTGCAGTGACCCTCCCTGAGCGAGCGACTGGGCCAGGGCGCCGCAGAAGGCATCCCCCGCTCCCGTGGGATCCACGGCCTCGACATTTGGCGCCGGAACCTCGGTGATGTTGTCCTCCTCGACCACGAGCGCCCCTTCCGCCCCCATGGTGACCACCGTGACGCCACGGTGGCGAAGACGTCGGGCCAAGTCGACAGCAGCCTCAGGATCCGTCGGCTCTTCGGCGTCGGCGAGGGTGCCCAGCTCGGATCTGTTCGGAATCAGGATGTCGACCCGCTCGAGCAGTGCCTCGGGGAGCTGCCGGGCCGGCGCCGGGTTGAGACAGAAGACCCCGTTGGCGATCCGGGCCGTGGCAAGAACCGCCGCCGTGGGCACCTCTAGCTGTACCAGGACCACTTCGGCGCCGGCGATCAGATCCGAGTGCTGCTGGATGTGAGCCTCGGTCAGCTCCATGTTGGCACCGGGGCTGACCACGATCGTGTTCTCGGCGTTCTGGTCGATCGTGATGATGGCGATCCCTGTCGCCGCCTCCTCGTCGATGCCGACTGCGGTGACGTCGATCCCCTCCTTCTCCAGACCAGCTACGAGAGAGAGGCCGTACTCGTCCCGACCCACCCGACCCACCATGGCGGCTTGGGCGCCGAGACGAGCGGCGGCGACCGCCTGGTTCGCTCCCTTGCCCCCGGGACCGAGGAAGTGCCCGCTCCCGGTGACACTCTCACCAGGTCGCGGCAGCCTCTCGGCAACCACACTGATGTCCTGATTCAGGGACCCGACTACGACGACGTCCACGGCCGGGACGGTAGACGGGTGGGATCCTCTACTCGAGGGTGGGGACCAGATACGGGTCGATCGTGACGAATTGGACCAGGGTGGGGTCGGTGACACCGGCCCACTCCCAATGCCAGGGCTCCTGGGTGGCCTTGCCGCACTGTGCCCAGTCCGGGTGCACCCAGCCGAAACGGTGGGCGTTCATCTTGAGCCAGTGGAACTCCTCGTCGTAGCACGAGAGCACCCGCGAGCCGTTGGAGAAGTCGACCGCCCGACCCCACCCGTGATTGGACCGCCCCGCGGGCGCCACCGGGGGCCCGGAGCACTCCCGAGCCTTCTTGACCCCGGTCTGGACCCGAAGACCGGTGGCAGGGTCGATGCCATACACGGGGGTCTCCACCACCGGGCAGCGCCGCTCGTAGGCACTGGCCTGCTCCTTGTAGGAGCGGTAGCAGTCCTCGTAGTCGAGGTCGATGCCATCGGTCTCGGCGGCATCGATCATGAGTGCGAACAGATAGGCGGCGTCGCGCTCCAGGGTGCAGCCACCGAGGGTCATGAGACGATCGGCGCCCATCTTCCCGTTGACGTAACCGTCGACCTTGAGGTCGAGCGTGTAGGCCTCAGTGCCCGCGGGCGCGTACTCCGGCTCCTCGCCAGGGGCGAGACCGGCGGTCAGGGCGACTAATAGGGCGAAAACGATGGGCATGGCAGCGCCCACACGAAATCGGCACCCCGTCGGGGTCTCTTTAGAGGATTAAGAGACGGCTATTCCTGACCGGCGAGCTCGACCGGGGGCGTCTCGTGAGAGTTGATCCCCTCGAAGGTCAGCTCGTCGTGCTCGGCGTCGTACCCGACCAAGATGGTGGTCCCGGCCTTGAACTCGCCGAGCAGGACACGCTCGGACAGTGGATCCTCCAGCAGACGCTGGATGGCCCGGCGCAGCGGTCTCGCTCCCAGTTCCGGGTCGTAACCCTGCTTGCCCAGGAACTCCTTGGCACTGTCGGTCAGGGCGATGTCGAGATGCTGGTTGGCCAGCTGCTCACGCACCCGGGCCAGCATCAGGTCGACGATCTGCTTGAGCTCGTCCATCTGCAGCTCGTGGAACACGATGATCTCGTCGAGCCGGTTGATGAACTCGGGCCGGAAGTGCTTCTTCAGCTCGTCGGTGACCCGCTCCTTCATGTGCTCGTAGGTCATCTGGTGATCCTCGGCGTGGAACCCGACGGCCTTCTTGTGCAAGTCGCGGGTCCCCAGGTTGGAGGTCATGATGATGACGGTGTTCTTGAAGTCGACCGTCCGCCCCTGGGCGTCGGTGAGACGACCTTCCTCCAGGATCTGGAGCAGAGTGTTGAACACGTCGGGGTGGGCCTTCTCGATCTCGTCGAAGAGGACCACGGAGAACGGCTTGCGCCGCACTGCCTCGGTGAGCTGGCCACCCTCGTCGTATCCGACGTATCCGGGCGGCGAGCCGACCAGACGGCTGACGGTGTGCTTCTCCATGTACTCCGACATGTCGAGCTGGATCAGGGCGTCCTCTTGACCGAACAGGAACTCGGTGAGGGCCTTGGCGGTCTCGGTCTTACCGACCCCGGACGGGCCCAAGAAGATGAACGAGCCAGAAGGACGACGCGGGTCCTTGAGACCGGCCCGGGTACGGCGAATCGCCTTCGAGACGGCCTGGATGGCGTCGTGCTGACCGATGATCCGCTTGTGCAGCTCTTCTTCCATGTTGACCAGACGGGCGGTCTCCTCTTCGGTGAGACGGTGCACGGGGATCCCGGTCCACTGGGCCAGGACCTCGGCGATCTCCTCCTCGTCGATCACCCAGCTGGCGTCGGCGGCCTCGTGCTCGGCCCGCTCCATGAGAAGGGTGCGCTCCTCGTCGCGCAGACCAGCGGCCCGCTCGTAGTTCTCGCCGGTGATCGCAGCCGACTTGTCCCTGCGGACCGAGGCGAGCTTGTTGTCGATCTCGATGATGGCGGGGATGTCGCTCTTGCGGTGGATCCGCATACGCGAACCGGCCTCATCGATCAGGTCGATGGCCTTGTCGGGCAGGAACCGGTCGCTCAGGTAGCGGTCGGCGAGGTTGGCCGCCGAAACGATGGCCTGGTTGGTGAAACGGACCGAGTGGTGCTCCTCGTACCGATC
>DASSVE010000032.1:0-13454 GCA_035706345.1 Acidimicrobiia bacterium | reverse complement strand
CATCGTGGCGAAGGTGCGGTCCTGACGATGCTCGGCCATCCACCCGACCAGACCGGCGGCCAGGATGAACCCGATCAGATAGCCACCGGTGGCGCCGGTGAGGACCTCCATGCCACCAGAGGCGTCGCTGAACACCGGAGCGCCCAGAGCCCCTGCGGCGACATAGAGCATCTGCCCGGCCGCTCCCAGCTTCCATCCCAGGGCGGCGCCGGTGAGCAGAACGGCAAAGGTCTGGCCGGTGATGGGCACGGGTGTGAAGGGCAGGTAGATGCGCCATTGAGCGGCCAGGGCGGTCAGGGCGGCGGCGGCCACCACCAGCAAGACCGAGACGACCCCGGAGCGGGGAAAGGCCCTCTGGGTGATTACAGCCGATGTCATGGTGAACTCCTCGAAACCGAAGGCGGATGAGCTTACGTCTGAGACCCGTAGACCCCTTGCACCGTTACTCTTTTCACGTCGATGACCACTGAAGAACCACGCCCAAAGAGCGCGTCCTGGCCCCTGTATCTGATCGGATCTCTGTTCGTCATCGGCACCCTGTGTGTGATCGCCTGGAACATCGAGCTCCCCTTCATCGCCTACTCGGCCGGGCCGGTCTCCGACGCCGCCGACGCTGTTGTCGTCGAGGACGTGCAGTTCTTCGCGCCGCAGGGCGAGCTGCTGATGCTCACCGTCGTCACCCAGGACGTGAACGTCTTCGAGGCCCTCATCGCGGGTGTCGATCCGACGGTCGATCTGGTGCGGAGACAGGCGGTGCGACGTGAGGGGGAGACCGACGAGGAGTACCGCAACCGGGTCCTGCAGCAGATGGACGACTCCAACTTCCGCTCCATCGCGGTCGCCCTGAACTATCTCGGCTACGACCTGGTGCCGACCGAGGTGGTCATCAACGACATCCAGCCCGGTGTCCCCGCCGCCGACGTGTTGGAGCTGGGGGACACAATCCGCAGTCTCAACGGTGTCGACGTGACCAGTCTCGAAGACGTGGGGCCGGCCATGGAAGATTTCGAGGTCGGCGATCTGGTGTCGATGGGGTTGGAGCGCAACGGCGACCCCCTCGATGTCCAGGTGGAGCTGGCGGCCCGGGAAGACGATCCCGAAGTCCCCATGATCGGTGTGATATTGGGTCAGCTCACCGAGGCTCCGTTCCCGATCGAGATCCAGGCTGGAGACGTGGGCGGGCCCTCGGCCGGGATGATGCACACCATCGCGGTCATCGACGCCCTCACCGAAGGGGAACTGACCCAGGGCCGGGTCATCGCCGGCACCGGGACCATCGATCTGGAAGGGAACATCGGGACCATCGGAGGCATCCGCCAGAAGGTGGTCGGCGCCGAGGCGGCCGGGGCCGAATACATCCTGGTCCCGGAGGGCAACTACGAGTCGGCTCTGACTGCGGAGCGTCGCTCGATCGAGATCGTCCCCGTCGCCACGCTCGATGACGCCATCACCTTCCTGGAGGGTCTGGCCACCACGTGAGGTCCGTCGGTTCGCGCACCCGAAAGTCGCGAAAATGACAAAATCCACTGGGCTATCGGTATCTTCTTAGGCGATGGCCGACGAACTCACCGCTGAGGAGATCAGACAAGCCGTCTTCCGCACCACTCTTCGGGGTCTGGATCGGGGTGAGGTCGAAGCGGTGTTGCAGGCGGCAGCGAACAGGATCGAGACACTCGAGGCCGAGCATCGTCGTCTCACCCAGCAGCTCTCCCAGGTGCCCACCGAGGTCTCCCTGGAGACCGAGTTCGAGAATGTCGGTCGCGAGGTGTCGGCGATCCTCCAGGCAGCCCGGGAGGCTGCGGAGTCGATCCGGGAGAAGGCCACCCTGGACGCGGCCCGATGGCGCCGGGAGGCCACCGAGGAGAGCGAGACTCTGCGCAAGGAGGCTGCCGCCGACGCCGAGGCGTTGCGGCGTGACGCATGGGTGACCAGCTCTCAACTGCTCGAGCAGTCCCAGACCCAGGCCGAGGCGATGAGGGCGGCGGCGGAGAGAGATGTCTTGACCGTCCAGGGCGAGGCCGAGCGGGAGGCCCATCGACTGACCTCCGCAGCTCGACGCGAGGCGGAGGATCTGATCCGCAACGCCACCATGGAAGCCGAGAAGACGGTGGCCGACGCCAACAAGAGACGCGACGAGATCATCGACGGCGCCAACCGCCAGGCGGCCACGGCCCAGGAGCGTGCCCGCGCTCTCGAGATGCGGCGTGACGAGCTTCTCGAGGAGCTGGAGAACGTGCGCGCCACCCTGACCCGGATGGAGGGATCGCTGGCGGAGCGCCGGGAGGCTCTCGACCTCACCAGGGCGCCCGAACCTTCCAGTGTCCGCGTGGTCCATCCTCCCGCCGAAGCGAAGAAGCAGTGGGAGCTGGGGGAAACGGTCCGGATCGTGCCACCGGGTGGCGCCGAGGAGACGCCGGTCGTCGAGGAAACCACGGAGCCGGTCGACTCACCTATGCAGAGATCCGAACCGGAGCCGGAACCGGTCATGCAGCCAGAGCCGGAGCCCGAACCCGAGCCTGTGGCGGAGTCTGAGCCCGAGCCGGAGCCTGAACCCGAGCCGGAGACCGCGCCAGAACCCGAACCGGAAACCGATACTGGCCAGGGCGAGGACGACGACGTTGGCTCGCTGTTCGCGGCACTCCGGGGCGTGAACAATTCCGCGGACGTCACCGACGACCCGAGCGAATCCGATTCGGCCACCGAAGACGACCGGCCCCATGCGGTGGTCAACGCCGGAACCGTGGATGGCACCGATTGGTTGGCGGTGCGCGACACCCGTCTGCTCCCCATCACCAACCGCGCCCTTCGCGGCGTGAAGAAGGCGATGACCGAGGTCCAAAACGTCGCCCTGGACAGTCTGCGCACCGACGAGAATTGGAAACCTGACCAGGCGGCCATCGCCGAGTCGGTGCACGCCGAACTGGTCGCCGTGTGGTCGGAGAGCTTCGCCGCAGGTCATTCGGTGGCCGAGGAGATGGTGGGTGACCGTCTCAAGCGACCGACAACCCCAGCTTCGGACGCCGATCGGGTGTTCGCTGCCGACCTGGCCACTGCGGTGGGCACCGCCCTCGAGCGGGCTGGGGACGGCCCGCGGGAGCGTCAGTCGGCGGCCTCGCGTGTCTTCAGGGTCTGGCGCAGCGACGAGGCGGAGCGACGGATCCGGGACATCGCCTTGCGTGCATTCGAGACCGGCATCGAGCGGTCACGCGCCGAAGGCCCGGGCTGAGCCCGCTCCAAACCCGCCCGGGCACCTTGTAACGGGCGCCTCTTAGACTCCGTCGTCGATGTTCACCAGGGTCCCAAGCGACTACCAATCGGGCCGAAGACGTCCCTGGACGGTGCTCATCGTCATCCTGGCGGCCGCATATCTCCTGCTCACGGCGGCCGGAACCCTGTGGACCGACTACCTCTGGTTCGACTCGGTCGGCTTCCGCAGCGTCTGGCTGCGCAACTGGGGTCTTTCCATACTCTTGGGCATCATCGGGGTGGCCGTCTCGTTCCTGGTCCTCTGGGGCGCCCTCAGGCTGGTGGACCGGTTCTCGCCCCGATGGGCCCCCTTCGATCTGTCCGAGGAAGAGGAGTTGGTGGAGAGGTTCCGGGAGTGGGCCGAGCCCCGGATGCGCCAGATACGGCTGATCGTCGTCGGCGGCCTTTCGTTGATCATGGGGCTCACCGTGGCTGCCTGGCGCGACGAGGTGTTCCTGTTCACCGGTGCCAACGACTTCGGCCATAAGGACCCCATCTTCGACCTCGACGTCGGCTTCTACGTGTTCAAGCTCCCGTTCTGGGAGACAGCGACTGACTGGCTCTTCAACCTCCTGGTGCTGACCACGGTGGTGGTGGCCATCTCGCTGTATCTCAACGGGGCGATCAGGTTCAGCGGGAGGAGGGTCTCGGCGACCCGCGGGGCCAAGATCTATCTCTGTGTCCTGTTCGCATTGGTCGCCGTGGTCCGGGCGGTGTCCTACCGGCTGGACATGTTCGAGCTGATGTTCTCCAACCGGAACGGCATCTTCTTCGGTCCGGGGTACACCGACATCAACTCCCGACTGCCGGCGATGCAGTTGCTTTTGGTGGTGGCGCTGGTGGCGGCGGTGCTGTTCATCGTCAACATCTTCCGACGCGGGTGGACCCTGGCCGCGGTGTCGGTGGCCGCCTGGGTGGTAGTGGCCATCGCCGCGGGCACCATCTATCCCGCCATCATGCAGCGGTTCACCGTTCTGCCCAGCCACCTGGAGCGGGAACGGGAGTTCATCGCCCACAACATGGCGGCCACCAAACGGGCGTGGATGCTCGACGGGATCGAGGTCAGGGACTTCGGGGCCGCCTCCGATCTCAGCGCGGAGGACATCGAGGCCAATGAGCTCACGATCGACAACCTGAGGATCTGGAGCACCAGCGTCCTACCCCGGACCTATCAGAACTTCCAGGAGCTGGCGCCCTACTATGCCCTGACCAAGGTGGACACCGACCGCTATCTGGCTGAGGGCTCGCCGCATCAGGTGATGCTCGCAGTCCGCGAGCTGGACGAGCCCGAGGTGCCGGGCGACTGGCAGAACCAGCATCTCTTCTACACCCACGGGTACGGGGCGGTGGTCAACGAGGCCAACGTGGTCCAGGAGGACGGACAGCCTGTGTTCCTCCTCCGGGACATCCCTCCCGTCGCCTCAGTGCCGGTCCTAGAGCTCGAGGAGCCCCGGATCTACTTCGGAGAGACCTACCGGGCCGGGAAACCGGTCATCGTCAAGGTCGGAGGCGAGCCCAAGGAGATCGACCGACCGCTCGGGTCGGACACCAGCTTCAACGAATACGACGGGGATGCCGGTGTGGTGCTCGACAACTTCCTGAAGCGGCTCGCCTTCGCCTTCAGGTACCGCGACCTCAACCTGTTGATCTCGAGTGAGATCCGGCCCGACAGCCGGGTGCTGGTGGAGCGCAACATTCGCGCCATCGTCGATCAGATCGCCCCTTTCCTCTCCGCCGACGCCGACCCCTATCCGGTCATCCTGGATGGCGAAGTCCTGTGGGTGCTCGACATGTACACCACGAGCACGCACTACCCGTACTCCCAGCCGCTCGACCTCTTGGCGCAGGACCGTCTCGGCCTCAGCTCGGGTCTCCGACAGGGAATCAACTACATCCGCAACTCGGTCAAGGCGGTCATCGACTCGCACAACGGCGACATCACCTTCTACGTCCATGACCCGGAAGACCCCGTGATTCAGGCTTGGAGGACGGTCCACCCGGACCTGTTCCGTGACGCCTCCGAGATGCCGGCGGGGCTGGAGAGCCATCTCCGCTACCCCCAGGACCTGTTCCGGGTGCAGAGCCACATCTACCTCACCTATCACGTCACGGAGGAGAATCAGCTCTTCTCACGCAACGACGCATGGTCGTTCCCCGGTGATCCCTCGGACACGACCCGCAGCGGCGACGAGCGCCTCCACGGCGATGTGCGACTCAGGACAAACGAGGGAGTGGCCCCGCTCTCTCAGATCCTGCCCTATTACCTGCTCACCAGGCTACCGGGAGAGGACCGTCTCTCCTATCTGCTCCTGCAGCCTTTCAGCCCGAGGGCGAGACGCAACATGGTCGGATTCCTGGTGGCCGACTCCACCGACGGCAGCTACGGGCGGCTCGTCGACTTCCGGATGCCCCAGGGTGTCCTTGTGGACGGAGCCGAGCAGGCCGGTCAACGCATCGAGCAGGATGCCGAGATCGCCCAGCAGCTGTCCTTGTGGCGGGGCGAGGGCTCCAAGGTGCTCAAGGGGGACATCCTCGTGGTCCCCATCGAGGACTCGGTCCTGTACATCCAGCCCATGTTCCTCGAGGAGACGGGGGGCGCCTTCCCCGAGTTCCGGCGGGTGGCAGTGGTCTACGCCGACCGGGTCGAGTGGTCAGACACCCTCCAGGGCGCCCTCGACCTCGTGTTCGGGACCGACGACGGTGACGGGGAGTCCGAGGAACCGCCACCTGCTGAGGGCTCCTTGGAGGAACTCATCGAACAGGCCGAAGCCGCCTTCGAAGAGGCCGATACCGCATTGCGGTCCGGTGACCTGGCCGAATACCAGCGTTGGGTGGACGAGGCGGAGCGTCTCCTCGGCGAGATCGCCGACATCGTGGGACAGCCGCCGAACGCATCCGTCCCGCCGCCAGCTCTGGGGCTAGCCCCTCATATCCTTTAGTCTTTGTCTCGTCGATGGCTAAAGACTCTGACGAATACATCAGGATGCGGGGGACCGTCACCAAGATGCTCCCCGACTCCACCTTCGAGGTGAAGCTGGAGAGTGGATTCGAGCTGCTCGCCAAACCGTCGGGTCGTATGCGCCGCGGTCGCGGGATCAGGGTCCTCCCCGGTGACCAGGTGGATGTGGAGGTCTCGACCTACGACCCCACCCGGGGTCGCATCGTCTGGCGTGATCGCTGATCGGCTAATTTTCCGCTCGATGCGAATCAGCCAGGTGATCCTCAGGGTCGCTGATCTCGGGCGCTCGCTCAGTTTCTGGCGCGACGCAGTCGGGTTCACCGAGACCATGAGTTTCGAGGCCTTCTCGTTCCTCGACGGTGGCGCCATCGGTCTCGTCCTCAACGAGACGCCCACACCGGTCCGGGACGAGACCTGGACCGAGATCGTGATGGAGTTCGACGATGTCCGGGCCGCATATGAGGAGCTCAGCGGGCGCGGTGTCCCCTTCGAGATCGAGTTGCGACCGGTGACGTCGGACGGAGAACGGGACCTGCTGGCGGCTCATTTCCGTGATCCGGACGGACACGTGGCCAGCGTCACCGGTTGGGTGACCCGCTAGCTCACCCGGCTCATTCCAGGGTGGACCGGATCGATTGCTCCAGGGTGGCCAGCTGCTGGTAGGCGTCGTCGAACGAGGCGATCTCCTCGCCGGCCGGAGGGCATTCGAAGAATGCGGCCTCGGCGACCGCCACCCACTCCTCGACCAGGTCATCGACCGTCTGTGTAGGCGTGGGAAGCAGCTCCTCGCTTTGGTCGCGTATGGCCGCCAGGGTGATCTGGCAGAGGTTCTCGTCCGGCGGATCTCCTAGGTCTTGTCGATCGGGTACGAGGTCGACGATCGCCTCCCACTTCGGGAGCCATTCGGCGGTGTCGGGACGGGCGGTGCCCAGACACCCGGCGAGCAGCAGCGCCAGTGACGCGAGCAGGACTCGTCGGATCCCGGAGGGGAGCATCGGCGTCAGACTAAGCCTCGTCGGGCGGTCAGATCGGCTCGGTGACGTCGGCTACTTCCGCCCCGAGGACCTCGATCAGGCGGGTGCTGTCCACGGTCAACGAGACCCCGTGAGCACCGCCGCCGAGAGACACTTCCCCGATGATGCTGGTGTCGGCCAGGACCGGCCAATCGCGGCTCGATCCCAGCGGCGTGATCGTCCCTCGCTCGTACCCCGTGACCCGACGCGCCTCCTCGGCGTCAGGCATGGAGAGACGGCTGACACCGAGGTGTGCCCGAAGCTTGGGCCAGGAGATGTTGCGGTCTCCGGGAACCAGGACGAAGAGGAAGTCGTCCTCGGCCCGGCGCACCACCATGGTCTTGATCACCTGTCGAGAGGTCACTCCGCGAGCCTCGGCAGCCTCCTCCAGCGATGACACGGGACCATGACGCACGACCTCGTGGGGGAGCGAGGCGAGCCTGGGATCGCGCAGCGCCGGGGTGTCGCCGGTCATCGGGCGACTCTAGGGGTGGCATCGGGGACATCCCGTATGGAATCTGTCCCTGCCGGGTAGCAGGATGCGCTCATGGATGTGATCATCACCACAGGGGCGGTCGTGACCGGGCTGGTGACCCTGGCAGTGGGGGTCTTCTCGCTGGCTTCGATCCTGTTCGACGATCTGAACTGAGCCCGGGCGGCACATAGATTGAGCGGATGAAACTCATCCGCGCCGAGGTGGACCTGATCGAGGCAGCCCTCCAGGGGGACGAGGCTCTCTCCACGGCAATCGGCTATCCGGTGGTCCCCGGTTGGGCCACCTTCAAGGAGGCCCTGCGGATGATGCGGGACAGTCTGGCCGCCGACCCGGCGCGGGTGGAGTGGGGGCCTCGCTTCTTCGTGGACGGCGAGCCGGACTCGGTGGTCGGTTGGGGAGGGTTCAAGGGACCACCGGTCGACGGGACCGTCGAGATCGGATATGAGATCGCTGCCGGTGTGCAGGGTCGAGGGTTCGCCACGGCCGCCGCACGGGCGATGGTGATCGAGGCGTTCGCCTCCCCTGAGGTGGAGATGGTCATCGCCCACACCCTGGCTGAGCCGAACGCCTCCAATCACATCCTCGAGAAACTCGGGTTCCAGAAGGTCGCCACCGTGATGGACGACAACCAACCCGTGTGGCGGTACGAGCTGGAACGTCCTCAGGATCCGGAGCCGCCTCCGCTGACCTGAGGCCAGCGGAGGTCGCAGTGGCTCAGGAAGCCGTCGGTTCGGGAAGCAGGCCGAGCTGGGAGAGGAACCCGAGCTGGTCCGAGATCTGCCACACCTCGGCGATCTTCCCGTTCTCGAAACGGAAGATGTTCACCTCGTCGACCTCGAAGGACCGCCCGGTGGCCGGCATCCCCTCGAACTCGTTCTCCTGGGTACCCCGCTCTTTCGTGCGGGCCACGACCCGGTCCCCTTCGGCGATGAGGTCCTCGATCGTGACGTTGAAGTCGGGGATGGCGTGGACGATCTCGCCGACCTTGCTCACCAGTTGGTCGAGCCCACTCACCTGCATGCCGTGGTACCGGACGTCATCGGCCACGATCGTGCCGAGTGATGCGGTGTCCCGGTTGTTGACGCTCTCGAAGTACTGACGGACGGCGGCCTTGTTCGTGTCGGACATCGTCTTCTCCTTTCGCTTCGACATCCGATGAGACCATGCGTCAGAACCGGCCGGGAAGCATGAGGAGGATTCCCTATTTCGCCTCCCGATCCCGAATCGGGGGCTATCGGGTCGACTGGAGCAGATGGGCGGCGGCCTCGGTGCGGGTCTGGGCGCCGAGTTTGGTGAGGATGTTGCTGACGTGATTCGCCGCCGTCTTCTCGCTGATGAAGAGACGCTCGGCGATAGCCGAGTTGGTCAGACCCTGGGCGATGAGGTTCAGGACCTCGGCCTCTCGTTTGGTCAGGTCACCGACCCCCTTGGGCCCGGTCTGGCCCTTGACACCCAACTGGCGGAGGAGGGCTGCCGCCCGGTCGGCAAGATGAATTGCCCCGAGATCGGTCGCCGCCGAGTGAGCCGCCCGTGCCTCGGAAACGGCGGTCTCGGGCGCTTGCGTCGAGAGCGCTTCGGCCAGCTCGAGACGGGTAGCGGCGGTCTCCAGGCGCATGCCTGCGTTCTCGAAACGTTGCACCGCCATTTCGTAGTTGCTCTCGGCGCCTCCCGGGTCGGTGGAGCGCACCGCTCGGGCTTTGGCCAGGGCGGCCTGGGCAGCGACACCTTCCAGACCGGTCTTCTGTGCGATCGACTCGAGTCGCTGAGCACATGCGAGAGCGGCTTCGGTCTCACCCAGCGCTCCGTGGGCTTGCGCCCTGAGGGCGAGGAGGGAGACCGAGAGCAGGCTCGAGTCACCGATCTGGGAAAGCCTGCGCTCCAGGATCCGGACCGCGCTCCGGTACTCGCCGCGGGCGATGTGGAGCGCGGCGGCGGCCTCAACCGTTTCCGGGAGGGTCTGGAAGGGCTCCAGGATGACTTCGGCCTCTTCGAACCGTCCCTGGCGGATCCGGAGCATGGCCAGCCGGGCCGAAGGATGGGCGCACCGGGAGCGGTGGCCGCGCTTCTCGAGCGATTGGATGGTGCGGATGAACTCCTGCTCGGCTGCCTCCCATTTCCCGGTCGCGGCGAACACCTCTCCGCAGCAGGTGCCGCAGGAGGCGACCAGCGGCATGTGTCGCTTGCGCATGAAACGCTCGATCAGCGGCGCCCAGTTGTCGAAGGGCGTCAGGTCTCCGATGAGCTCTCCCGCCTGCATCAGGGAGCACGAAGTGTCTGCCGAGACCAGGGGGTCGTCGAAACCGGTCGCCACCACCATGGCCTCGTCCAGATCGGACAGACCCTGGGCGACGTCTCCCTGGTAGACCCGGCTCAATCCGAGTTGTGCGAGGGCAAAGGCCTCCAACTCGAGATCGTCCCACTTCTCGGCGACGTCCAGCGCCTCGGCGGCGTAGCGCTCCTTGATGGCGGGGTCAGCCGCGCCCCGGGCCCTGGCCTCCGCCATCCACCCCGAGATCGGTCCTGGCGGAGCCTTCTCGGCCAGCCGTTGCGCCTTTGTCAGCCAACCGTTGGCGGCGGACTCGTTGCCGTAGACCGTCCGGTACTCATTGGCCAGCCACAGAGCCGTCCGGACCGCGCCGACCAGGTCGTGCCCCTTTCGGAAGGCGGCGTGGGCCTGCTCCCGCAGTGAGACGGCCTCGTCTTCATTGCTCAGCCACCACTCGGCCTGGGAGAGACCCTGCAGAGCCTCGGCGGTGACTTCCTCATCGAGGGCGGCCTGAAATGCCGATCGCGCCGCCTCCCAGTTCCCTTCTTTCAGTGCTGTCTGCGCCTCGTCGAGAGCGGCGGCACCGGGCTGCATGGGCGAGATCCTATTTCCTGATGCTCCGGTCGGCCGTGAGGCCACGCCCTGTTGTGATTGCGACGAATGATCGGTAGCCGCACCGACCATCTACTCTTATCGACACTGTGTCTATAAAAACTCATCCAGAGGGGCCATGTTCCTAGCCCTGCGTGAAATGTCCTTTGCCCGAGGTCGTTTCGTCTTGATGGGCTCTGTCGTGGCGTTGATCGCCGTGTTGATGGTGCTGCTGTCCGGCCTCTCGGTCGGTCTCGTCAACGACGGCGTTTCGGGCTTGAAGAAGCTGCCGGTTTCGTCGTTTGCTTTCGAGTCGGGCGTGGACAAGAGCGCGGCGTTTTCGCGATCGATCGTCGACAGCAAGACCGCCGACGTGTGGGCAGACGTCACTGGTGTCGCCGAGGCCACGCCGTTTGGTCTCACCCTCGTCAATACCCGCACCGATCGAGGTGTCGACGTCGATCTCGCACTCTTCGGGATCGAGACCAATTCCTGGCTCGTGCCCACGGCAGCGACTGGAGGCAAACTTGCGGGGCCGGATCAGGTCCTGTTGGCGGGGACCCTCGAGGACGAGGGTGTCGCCGTAGGCGACCTGATAGTGGTGGACCAACTCGGCAGGGAACTCGAGGTCGTCGGATTCCTCGACGGCCAACACACCTTCGGGCACGTGGATGTCGGCTATGTGGATCTGCGCACCTGGCAGGAGATCCGTGCCGGCGTGCGTTCCGGAGACGTGGTGCCGGACCACGTCTACCAAGAGGTCACGTCGATCGCCGTGCGGAACGAAGAGAGCGCCGGGCCGGACCTCCTGGCCGCCGATGAAGCGGCGGGAACAACGACCATGACGCTCGAGGAATCTTTCGGTGCGTCACCGGGATACACAGCCGAGCTGACAACCGTCCAGATGATCCAATGGTTTCTCTATGCGATCTCGGCCCTGGTCGTGGGCGCTTTCTTCACCGTCGTAACGATCCAGCGCCGACAAGAAATCGCCGTGATGCGCGCCATGGGTGCGAGTACGGGATATCTGCTCCGGGACAGCATGGCCCAGTCGGTGATTCTGCTCCTGGTTGCCACGGCTCTCGGAATGGGTGTCGGCCTCCTTCTCGGAGCGAGTCTTTCCGCTTCGGCAATGCCTTTCGCTCTCGATCCGTCTGCGGTCGCCGTAGCGGGCACGTTCCTCGTCTTACTCGGACTGGTCGGCGCCGCCTTTGGCGTGCTTCGTGTCACACGCGTCGATCCTCTGACTGCTCTGGGAGCGAGCCGATGACCTCCGTCATCCCCACCAGGGAGCGAATCGGGCTGGTCATGTCTGGGGTAACGCTTCTGCACGACGACGGTGGAAGCAAGGTGAGGGCATTGGACGACGTCAGCCTGACCGTCAGCCCAGGTGAGTTCGTCGCGGTGGTTGGTCCATCCGGGGCAGGCAAGTCCAGCCTCCTGGCGGTGGCCGGCGGTCTCATCAAACCCAGCGCTGGAGAGGTGCGGATCGGCGACGCCGACCTCGTTTCAGCGTCGGGGCGCGACCTCGCCAGCATCCGCCGCACCCAGATCGGTTTCGTCTTCCAAAGCGGCAACCTGCTCCCAGCGCTGACCGCTCTAGACCAGCTTCGACTCCCACTCACCCTAGGAGAGGTGGCGGAGCCACGAGACCCAATGCAGATGCTCGACGAAGTGGGGATGGCCGACCGTGCGGGCCGCCGCCCCCATCAGCTCTCAGGCGGGGAACGCCAGCGCGTAGGTATCGCACGGGCCTTGATGACACGACCGCGGTTACTCCTCGTCGATGAGCCCACCGCAGCGTTGGACAGCAGCCGGAGTCAGGAGGTGGTTGGCCTCCTGGCCCGGGAAGCACACAAACACGGCGTCGCCACCGTCATGGTCACACATGACCGGGACGTGCTACACCACAGTGACAGGGTGCTGCAGATGAACGACGGGAAGCTGGCAGCCGTCGACACCACGCGACGGGCTCATTGATCGTTGGCCGGCGGGGGGTAGGTCGCCTCGCCTGCCTCGGTGTACGTTGGCCGGACACTCGTGTCGTAAGAGAGAGGGAACACCTGTGCCCAGGATCACTGCGGCAACGGTTGCGGAACATCGCAGCATCCAGGAGCGACGGTTGCTCGACGTTGCTCATGCGATCCTCGAAGACACCGGCGACGTGCCCAACCTTGGGGAAGTCGCCAAACGCGCTGGTCTTGCAAGGTCGAGCGTCTACCACTACTTCAATTCCCGTGAGGCTCTCCTCAACGCTCTCGTCCGAGACGTGTTCCCGAAATGGACCGAGCGAGTCACGAAAGCAATGGAGGCCGAACCCGAACCTAAGGGGAAGATCCTCGCTTACGCGCTTGCCAACGTCCACCTGGTGAATGAGGGGGCCCATGCAGTGGCTACCGCCCTCGCGAACCTCTCACCGGGTGAGGCACTGGACGAGCAGGCGGCCCAGATGCATCGCGCCATCCAGGAGCCTTTGGTTGAGACTCTCGTAGAACTGGGAGTCTCGGATCCGGAGGGTGTGAGTGAGCTCATCAACGCGGTCGTACACGCTTCCACGCGCGCACTCGAGTCCGGACAACCCCTTGAACGGGTGCTCGCCAATCTCACGGCGGTCGTCGAGCCGATGGCCTCTGAGATGCAGAATCGAGCGGGAGAATGAGTTCGGTGCAACCCACGGCCCTCGGTTGTCATAGGCACAGCTCGCTCTTACAATCAGATGTACCTCGACGCGGGGTGGAGCAGTCTGGTAGCTCGTCGGGCTCATAACCCGAAGGTCGCGGGTTCAAATCCCGCCCCCGCTACCACCGGAAAACCCAGGCACCACCTGGGTTTTTCGCCGTTCAGGTTCCCTTTTGGTGAAGCTCGTTGGACCGCACTCTCTCA
>DASSVE010000031.1:0-12310 GCA_035706345.1 Acidimicrobiia bacterium | reverse complement strand
CATGACCAGGGGTGCGCATGACCACCGCCAGCGCGGTCCCGTCGAGACGGATCTCGAGTGGCTCCTCGACGACGAGATCGTCCTCGACGGCGGCGACCCCGTCCCTGACCTTGACCACCCGGCGGGTGGTGACCGCGTCGGTCATGAGAACGGCGTTGCTATAGCAAGAAGGGGCGAAAACCGCCACCTGTTGCTATAGCAACGCATCTTCGCCCCCCTCCTCGGTAGACGGCTCCACCCCCGAGTGGACGTACATCCAGCCGAATCGGCCTTTGATGCAGAGGTTGCCCAGGGTGACCTCGTGGTCGAGTGGGGATCGGACGTCGACGATGCGGCCGTCCTGGGTGTGCACGTCGAGGTTGCAGCCCACGCCGCAGTAGGAGCACACGGTCCTGGTCACCTTCTGACGGGCCTGATCCCAGCTGCCGGCCTCTTTCATGTCCCAGGCGATCTTTCCCTCCAGGGCGCCGGTCGGGCACACCGCGATGCAGTTACCGCAGTAGACACAGGCGGAGCCGGGCAGCGGGACGTCGAACTCGGTGGAGATGTGGGAGTCGAATCCGCGGCCGGCCACCGAGATGGCGAAGGTGTTCTGGTGCTGCTCCCCGCAGGCGTCGACGCACTTGTAACAGAGGATGCACCTGCTGTAGTCACGGACGTAGAGGTCGTCTTCCACCTTGGCCGGCTCCGCCACCGTCGCCGCCTGACCGACCAACGGGGAGTGGTGATGACCCGGGGTCGGTGTCTCTCGAGGAGTCTCCCCCTCCGGCGGCCCGAACCGACTCGGGTCCGCCTGATGGCCCCGCATCCAGTCGTGGACTTGGTCATCGGCCCGATCCAGCTCGCTGGCACTGCCCAGCAGCTCCATCACCAGCTTCCGGCTGTGCCCGGCCCGGTCCGTGTCGGTGTGGATGACCATTCCCTCATCGAGCCGTCGGCTGCACGAAGGGACCAGGACCCGGGAGCCCTCGACCTCGACCATGCAGACCCGGCACACATTCGCCGGGGTCAGGGTGGGGCCGTAACAGAGGGTCGGGATGTCCTTGCCCACCCGGCGGCAGGCATCGAGGATGGTGCTCCCGAGGGGCACCGTCACCTCCTGCCCGTCGATGGTGGCGGTCACGGTCCCGACCGCGGTCGTGGTCATGCCGGCACCCCGTTCAACCCCAGCCGCATCGCCGACTGCACCGCCGAGGACGCCGTTTGTCCCAACCCGCAGATCGACGCGTCGGTCATGACTCGGGCCAGATCAGAGAGACGTTCGACCTCTTCGGCGGACGACCCGAGAGGTTGGCCGGCGCTGAGCCGGGCGAGGGCCTCCTCCTGACGGACCGTGCCGATCCGGCACGGGACGCATTGCCCGCAGGACTCGTCGCGGAAGAACTGTGCGATCCGACGCAACACCGGGCCGAAGTCGGTCTGATCGTCGAAGAACACGATCGAGCCGGAGCCCAACGTGGTGCCCGCTGTCCTGGTGTCCTCGAAGGTGAGTGGGACCGTCAACGCCGAGGCGTCGGCGAAGACGCCGGCGGCGCCGCCCATCAGCACCGCTCCCAGCCCCCGCCCCTCACGTATCCCGCCGGCCAGGTCGAGAAGCTCCCCGAGGATGGTCCCGAACGGGACCTCGTAGACACCCGGTCTGGCCACCGCACCGGAGACGCAGAAGAGCTTGGGACCGGAAGACTGCTCGGTGCCGATGGCGGCGAAGGCCTCGCCTCCGCCCCGCACCACCTCCAGGGCTGCGATGAGGGTCTCGACGTTGTTGATCCCGGTCGGCTTGCCGAAGACACCGGACTCGACAGGGAACGGTGGCTTCTGGCGGGGCTCTCCACGGTGCCCCTCGATGGAGGCGAACAGGGCGGTCTCCTCGCCACAGATGTAGGCCCCTGCGCCACGACGGACTTCCAATTCGAAGCCCTCGTGGATGAGACCGGCGGCTCGGGTCTCCTCGATGGCGTGACGTAGCCGCCGTTCCGCGGTCGGGTACTCGCCGCGCACGTAGATGAACCCGTGGCTGGCGCCGGTGGCGTAGCCGTACAGGATCATGGCTTCGACCACCGCGTAGGGGTCGCCCTCCATCACCAGACGGTCCTTGAACGTGCCCGGCTCGGACTCGTCGCCGTTGGCGATCACGTATTTGGGCAGCCCGACCGCTCCGGCCACTCCTTCCCACTTGATCCCGATCGGGAAGGCGGCCCCACCCCGGCCGCGCAGGTTCGACTTCTTCAACTCCTCGATCACACTCTGGGGCCCGATCTGACGGGCCCGGTTCAGGGCGGTGAAGCCGTCAGCTTCCAGATAGGAATGGATCGACCCTGGGTCGACCACACCGATTCGGCGCAGCAACCGCAGTTCGGACCGGTCCTGGTGGATCAGGCCCGGTGGAAGGTCATCGAAGACGGGCATCGACACGGTGGAGGGATCGACCGGCGCGGCGCTCCCGTAGCCGATGCCCGGTGCGTGGAACATGGCCGCCGGGGCGCGGTCGCATTGACCGAGACACGGGCTCCGCTTGTAGGCGACCCCGGCTCCATCGAGTCCGGCACAGAGGTCCTCCGCCCCGTACTGGGCGCAGACGATGTCGTCGCAGACGTGGATGGTCTCGCCTCCCCCGCCGTCGACATCGAAAAGGGCGTAGAAGGTGGCGACCCCGTAGGCCTCGGCAGGTGGGATGGTCAGACGGTCGCATATGTACGAGAGGGCCCCGCGGCTGACCGAACCGGCGGCGTCCTGGGCGGCATGCAGCGCCGGGAGGAGCAGATGACGACGGGCGCGCGCGGCGTGGCCGCCATACGCGACATGTCCGTTGAACCCGGGGGCCGGGCCCAACAGGGCGTCGATCGCCTCACGTTCTGCCTCGGTGGGGCGCTCGAGCATCAGACGCAGATCCATCAACCAACCCCTGCCGCCGCCGGCTCCACCCTGACTGCGGTGGCCTTGAACTCAGCCGTCCCCGACTTCGGGTCCCAGGCGTCGATGGTCAGCACGTTGACGTCGGTGTCGTCTGGGAAGTGCACCGACATGAAGACCAACCCGGGTCGAAGCGAGGGGTCGAGACGAACCGGGGCCTCGATGCTCCCCCGCCGCGAGGTGATCCTGACTCGATCGCCTTCAGACACGCCGATGGCTGCCGCCTCCTCCGGCGAGACGTCGAGCACGCCGCCGATCCGGCGCGGCGAGGAATAGCGACCGCTCTGGACCCCGGTGTTGTAGGAGTCGAGTCTGCGGCCGGTGGTCAGCCGAATCGGGTACTCCTCGTCGAGCTGGTCGACCGGTGGGGCGTTCTCGACGGCGTGGAACGGCGCCTTCGGTGTGGTCACCGGACGCTCCCAGAGCCGGCCATGGAGGAACAGGGACCCATCCGATGTCTCGTTGGGGCAGGGCCACTGGATGCCACCCATCTCCGCCAACCGGTGGTAGGACATGCCGCCGTGAAGCGGAGACAGCGAGCGCATCTCGTCCCAGGCCTGCTCGGCGGTCGGGGTCCCCCAGTCGTGACCGAGGGCGCGGGCGAGGTCGGAGAGGATCTCGATGTCGTCACGGGCCTCGCCGGGTGGATCGACCACCTTGCGGACCAGTTGCACCCGGCGCTCGCTGGAGGTGAAAGTGCCATCGGCCTCGCCCCAGCCCGCCGCGGGGAGAACCACGTCGGCCATCTCAGCGGTTGCGGTCAGGAAGATGTCCTGCACCACCATGAACTCCAGAGACTCCAGCCGCCTTCTCATCTCCTTGGAGTCCGCCTCGGACTGAATCGGGTTCTCGCCGAGGACGTACAGACATCTCAGGATCCCCTCGTCCATGGCCTCGTGCATGAGACTGATGTGTCTCCCGGCCTTGGGCGGGATCGGGGCGCCCCAGACCGCCTCGAACTTGCCCCGCAGGTCCGGGTTCTCCACGTCCTGAAAGCCCGGCAGCTTGTTGGGCAGGGCGCCCATGTCACCGCCACCCTGGACATTGTTCTGGCCCCGGATCGGCACCAGACCCGACCCGTATCGGCCCACGTGCCCGGTGAGCAGGGCCAGGTTGATCAAGGCCAACACGTTGTCTGTGGCGTTGTGGTGCTCGGTGATGCCCAGGGTCCAACAGAGCTGCGCCATCTCGGCGCTGGCGTACTCATGGGCCAGCTGCCGTATCGCCTCGGCCGGGACCCCTGTGAGCGAAGAGACCCGCTCCAGGGTGTAGGCGTCGACCGTCTCGGCGTACTTGTCGAAGTCGAGGGTGGCCGCCTCGATGAACTCGGTGTTGTGCATCCCCTGGGCGATGATCTCCCGGCCCACCCCGTTGGCCAGGGCGATGTCGGAGCCGACGTCGATCCCGAGCCAGACGTCTGCCCAGGCGGCGGTAGAGGTGCGACGCGGGTCGACGGCGAACATCCGCGCCCCGTTGCGAATGCCCTTGAGGACGTGATGGAAGAAGATGGGGTGCGCCTCGCGCGCGTTCGAGCCCCACATGACGATGAGGTCTGTCTCCTCGATCTCCTGATAGGAGCTGGTGCCACCACCGGCTCCGAACACAGCCGCCAGACCGGCGACGGAAGGAGCGTGTCAAGTGCGATTGCAACTGTCGATGTTGTTGGAGGCCATGACCGTGCGGGCCCACTTCTGGGCCACGTAGTTGGTCTCGTTGGTCGCCTTCGAGCAGCTGAACATCCCGAAGGAGTCGCCCCCGTACCGGGACAACCCGTCTGCTGCCGTGGCGATGGCCTCATCCCAACTCACCGGTCGCAGGACGCCGTCCCTGCGAACCAGGGGCCGGGTCAACCGTCCATAGTCGCGCTTCATTCATCACCTCCCTTCCTCATGTCTCGGCCGCGAGGGTACCGACTCAGAATTCGATGATGATGCGCGGGCTGCGCCCGGTCGCCATCGAGGCGAAGCCATCGTTGACCTGATCGAGGGTGATCCGCTCGGCGACCATGTCGCCCAGTTTCAAGATGCCGTCGCGGTACAACCCGATGTATCGGGGCACGTCGACCTTGAAGTCGTTGGACCCCATGACCGAGCCCTGGAGGCGGCGTTCGTATAAGAGCTCGTCGGTGGGGATGCTCACCTTGGACCCTCCTGGCACCAACCCGACGACGGTGATGGTGCCCCCGGGGCGGGTCATCAGGAAGCCTGCTTCCACCGTCTCGACCCCTCCCACCGCCTCTATGACGTGATCGACCCCCAGACCGTCGGCCAGAGACGCCACCTGCTCCACCAGGTCGGGACTGGTGGCGTCGACCACGTCGGTGGCGCCCAACGCCAGAGCCAGGGCGCGTTTCTCCGGCACCGGGTCGATGGCGATCACCTGACGGGCGCCGGCTATCCGTGCGCCCTGGACCGCGCTCAGCCCGACTCCCCCGCAGCCGATCACGGCGACTCGGTCGCCGGGCTGCACCTTGGCGGTGTTGAGGGCCGCCCCCAGACCCGTGGCCACCCCGCAGCCGAGCAGCGCGGCGTGGTCGAAGGGGATGTCAGCATCCACCTTGACCACGGCGTTCTCGTGGACGAGCAGTTGCTCGGCGAACCCGGAGATGTCCAGGAACTGGGCCACCGGGTTGCCTGCCATGGAGAGACGCGGTGGGTCGTCGCGGCCCCGGCGGGTGGCTCCCTTGTGCACACACAGATGGGGTTTTCCGGCCCGGCACAGCTGGCAATCGCCGCAGAACACCGAGATCGACATCACCACATGGTCTCCCGGCGCCAGCCCAACCACACCCTCGCCGACACTGGTGACCACACCGGCGACCTCATGGCCGAGGATCGTTGGCATCGGGTGCGGGAAGGCGCCCTCGATGAACCGGAGGTCGCTGTGACACAACCCGGAGGCGGCTACCTGCACCAGCACCTCGTGAGCCATCGGCTCGGCGATATCGACGTCCTCGACGGTCAGAGGTCTGCCGACCTCCCACATCACTGCAGCTCTCACAGCGGGCGACACTATCCCTACCATCGCCTCATGACCACGATCGACGAGTACCTGGAGACGGCCCGCTCCCGACTGAACCGGGTGGCGCCCGAGGATCTCGAGACGGCGATGGCCCGTGGCGCCCTCGTCGTCGACATCCGTCCGGAGGCGAGTCGTGTCGCAGAGGGTGAGATGCCGGGCGCGATCGTCATCGAACGCAACGTCCTCGAGTGGAGACTCGCTCCCTCGAGCGAATGGCGATCGGTCGCGGTGGCCCCCGGCCAGCAGGTGATCCTGGTGTGCAACGACGGCTACCAGTCGAGTGTCGCCGCTGCCGTCCTCATCGATCTCGGTGTGTCTGGGGCCACCGATCTGATCGGTGGCTATCGGAAGTGGGTGCAGACCCGCGCCGGTTAACCTCGTCCGGCATGACTGATCTCCCCTCGGCCACCAAGTACCTGATCGTCGGTGCCGGCGTCCACGGCATGAGCACAGCCTGGCATCTGGCCATGGAACTGGGCACCGGTGAGGACATCCTGGTGATCGACAAGACCGGCCCCGGTGCCGGGGCTACCGGGATCGCCTGCGGGTGCGTGCGCAACTTCTACATGACCGAGCCTCTCCACGCCCTGGTCAGGGAGTCGGTCGACGTCTGGAACTACGACCCTGTCCTCTTCGGGTTCCAGCAGGTGGGATACATCTCCTGCGGCGAGGAGAACCAGATCTCGGAGTACGAGAAGATCCACAAGAGCCAGAACTCCGTGGGATACAAGTCCGACCTCTACGTGGGTCAGGAGGCCCGGGACTTCCTCACCGGGGTCTGGCCCGACTTCAAGCACCACACCATCGACGTGGTGATCCACGAGAAGCTCTCCGGGTACGCCGGGACCGCCCAGGCGGTGTCGGGACTGGCCGCGATGTGCCGGCGTCATGGGGTCAACATCGTCTCCGGGGTGGAAGTCACCGGCTACGACATCCAGGGCGGTGAGGTGCGCGCCGTCGAGACCACTGCCGGCCGGGTCAGCGCCGACGTGGTCATCCTCTGCATGGGGGCGTGGATCCCGATGCATTGGGAGATGCTGGGCCTGTCCTCCAAGCTGGACGTCGGATACCAGGACGGCTCCCGCGTCGAAGGCAAGGACATGTGGACTTACTGGCGTCTCGAGGAGGGCGAGGTCTACTTCGACGGCCCCTACTACACGGCCGACAACCTCAACCCGCCGGTCCTCCACATCGAGCTGATGAACACGCCGGTGGTCGATCCGGCGACCGGCAACGAGCTGGGCGACAGCGTCTACGTCTATTGGAAGAACGGGACCGAGCGGATGGAGCGGCCCGGGATCCAGGGTGGCGGGCTACCGAAGATGCTCGGACCGAAGGCGAGCGTCGAGCCCTACGGCCACGCCAACGACGAGTATCAGGCCGATCCGGAGTTCGCCGACTACTTCACGACGACGATGGGGATGTTCATGACCCGGTTCGAGGGGATCAGACCTCAGTTCAAGGAGCGGCGAAACGGGGGCATCGGGGCGTTCACACCGGACAACATCCCGATCGTCGACTGGGTCCTCCCCAACGTGTACATGGTCGCCGACTCCAACCACGGCTTCAAGATGACCGGCATCGGCAAGTTGGTCGCCCGCGAGCTGGCCGGATCGCAACCGGTGACCACCCTGACCCCGTTCCGCTTCAGCCGTTACGCCAACGGCACGGCCTACGGGTCGGGCACCACTCACTCCCCCTGGGTGTAGCCCAGAGCTCTGCGTAGGGACTCGACGAGTCTGTTGGACCAAAGTGCGCATCTGGCGCGCTCGCGCGTCCAACCGTTCCGGCGCCAACATCCGTTGGGCCCTGGAGGCTGCTGCGCGCGCCTCAGAGCCCAATCGATCCGGTGGCACGTGCCCGTCCGGTGCGGAGCAACGTGTCGAGACAGGAATGCCGAGCGTCACGGAGCATCTCGTAGGTGAACCTGAGGACCGCGAACCCGTGTGCGGTGGCCCCCTTGTCCCGCAGTCGGTCCCGCTCCATGTCGGCCCGACGGGTGTGCCAGCGCCGTCCGTCGCCTTCGACGGTGAGACGCCAGGACGGCAGGTAGGCATCGACCGTGGCATCGACACGCTGATAGCGCATCGGCATCTGACGGGTGTGTGCGGAGAGCAGCGGATCGTCCAGGAGTCGGTAGAGAAGACACTCCAGCTCACTGGTCGGTGGTTGATAGGCATCGGGCAGCCGATGGGCCACGATCGGACGAAGACGGGGCCAACGCCCAGTCCACCAGGCCCTCCAAACGATCGGCGGACAGATGGCGAGCCAGCGTCAGAATGGTCTCGACCTCGTCCGTGGCTTCGAACCCGAGACGACGGACCCGCCCTACTTCCAGGAACCGCTTGGAACGGATGACGTCGGCGAGTGGTGAGCGGGCATTGACGTCCAGATTCACCATGATCACCGGACGGGTGAGCCCGAATCCCGGGAACCGAGGAGGTATGCCGCCGAGCGTCCGGCCACGATCGAGCCTGGTCGCGTCATCAGGGCCGCGTTCATCTGACGCTCCCACCCGGGCGGCGCGCAGGCCAGCGCGTACACCGCCGGAGCGAGTCGGATCCGGGCACCGCCGGCGACCCGGTTTGAGATCATCCCTGAGCTGAACCCGACCGACACCGCCTGCTGTCGGGAGAAGACACCGTAGTGGCGGGCGGCAATCTGGTCGAGGACGCGGTCGGGATGCACCAACCGAGCATTGACTGCCGGTCAAGCCCCGTTCAACCCCTTCGCTTTCACCCGATCTCGATCAGGAGCCGTCCGCCCGGCGACCGGGTCTGCGCCGCCCACGCACCCGCAGCTTGCTCCATCGGGTAGGTCTCGTGGTCGACGATGACCTCCCCGTCGGCCAGCAACCTCAAACCGTCGGCGTAGCCGGCACGACGTGTCTCGAAGTCGTCCATGGCCGTCGAGATGCCACGGATGGTGGCCCGATGGTTCCGCAGCGGGATCGAGGACATGTCCGCCGAGGCACCGGCGGCCAGACCGAAGTTGACCAGACGGATCCCGAAGTTGCCCGCATCCAGAGCCGCAATGGCGGGCTCACCCCAGAGCGGGTCGATGACCACGTCGACCCCGCCCAGCCCCCGGAGCTCGGCTGTGACCTCCGCCATCGGCCGGTCCAGTGTCACCGCATGGTCGGCGCCCAGCTCGACCGCCCGCTTCAGGTTCTCCGGATGACGACCCGCTGCGATCACGACCCCGGCCCCACGATGACGGGCCAGCTGAACCGCCATCTTCCCGATAGCACCGCTGGCGCCGAGGACGAGGACGGTCTCGCCTCGCGCCAGTTCGGCGAGATCGAGGGCCCGCCCGGCGGTGATGACCGAGACGCCCAGGGCGGCGGCCTCGGCGTCCCCGACGGAGTCGGGCAGCTCGACCAGACCGGCGTCGTCGGCGACCGTCAGCTGTGCCATGGAGCCGTTGGCGCCATACCCGGGATGTCCCAGTTCGAAGCGGACCCTGGTCCCCTCCGGGTAGGACTCCGATCGAACCACCCGTCCGACACCCTCGACACCGGGCACGTATGGCACGTGCGGGTCACCCTGGAAGAACCGTCCCGAGGCGATGTGGAGATCTATGGGATTGATTGCCGCAAAGGTGACCTCGACTAGAGAGGCCGGGTGCGGCCCTGGCTCACGGGCGGGCACCCCCGGCTCGTCGATGGGAAACCCCGGAACCAAGGTCTCTCCCAGGATCGGGTCGGCGATCTGACCGACCGACGGCGGCTCCCCTCTTGCTGTGACCAGGACGGCGCGCATCAATCTCCTGGCCCCACCGGGCCTTGGGCAACGTCGAGATGGAGTCCGTTGCCGTCGTAGGCGTGAGATCGGGCGAACTCCTCGTCGAGCTCGACCCCGAGCCCCGGCGCCGTTGGCGGGATGATGTATCCGTCCTCCCAGCGGAACGGCTGCTGGAGCAGCTCGGCGTGGAACCCGCCCCAGTCCAGGATGCCTTCGAGGATCAGAAAGTTCGGCGAGCAGGTGGCCACCTGGATGTTGGCGGCGCCGACGACGGGGCCGCAGTACAGATGGGGCGCGATCTGGGCGTTGTGGGTCTGGGCGAGCGAGGCGATCTTCTTGCCTTCCAGGATGCCCCCGGCCCGGCCCAGGTTGGGCTGGAGGATTCGGACCCCGGCGTCGAGGGCGCGGGCGAACTCGACGGTGCTCGTGAGACGCTCCCCGGTAGCCACCGGGATCGAGGTGGCGCCGGCCACCCAGGCCAGCCCGTCGAAGTCGTCGGGCGGGACCGGCTCCTCGAACCACAGGGGGTCGTACTCCTCGAGGCGGGAGGCGAGCCGCACCGCACCCGAGGCGGTGAACTGGCCATGGGTGCCGAAGAGGAGATCGGCTCTCGTCCCCACCGCTTCCCGCAGCTTGCGCATGAACTCCACCGACAGCTCGATCCTCTCCGGGCTGGGCTGATAGCCGCCGAGCACCGTGTAGGGGCCGGCCGGGTCGAATTTCAGGGCAGTGAAGCCCCGCTCCAGGTACTCCAGGGCGCGGGTGACAGCCAGATCGGGATCCCGATACACGCTGGTCTCGTCCCCCTCCTCGGGGTAGAGATACGTGTAGGTGCGCAATCGCTCGTGGACCTGCCCGCCGAGCAGCCGGTAGACGGGCTGATCCAGGGTCTTGCCGACGATGTCCCAGCACGCCATCTCGAGTGCGCTCATCACCCCCTGCAAGGTGACGTCGGGGCGCTGGGTGAAACCCCTTCCGTAGGCGCGACGCCAGAAGGTCTCGATGTCGAACGGGTCGTGGCCGATCAGGTGCCGTTCGGCGACGTCGACCAGGGCAGCGCAGATGACGTCGGGATGGAACGACGATGCGTAGGCCTCGCCGTAGCCGACCACCCCGTCGTCGGTGACGAGTTTGACGAACGTGAAGTAGCGGCCCCCTGTCGACGGTGGCGGATTGGCCACCGCGAACGTTTCCACCTCGGCGATCTTCATCGGGCGAGCCTAGAGACGGCGATACATGACATGGACGGGGACCAGGCCGAGACGCTGGTGTCGGAAGGCGTCGGGGACGGTGCCAACGATCTCGAAGCCGAGCGACTCCCAGAGATGGACCGCACCGGTGTTGGTGGCGACCACCGCGTTGAACTGCATCGCCCGGTACCCGAACCGGCGGGCCTCATCGAGGACGTGCTCGGCGAACGGCCGCCCGATGCCCCGGCCCTGATGCTCGGGGGCCACCATCCAGCCGGCGTTGGCGATGTGATCGGAGAGCCCGACCCCGTTGCATCTCACGTAGGCGGTCCCCACCACCTGACCGTCGAGGCGGGCGACGTACGTGGCCTCACGCTCGGAGCCCAGCTTCATCCAGATCGCCAACGCCTCCTCCTCGGAGATGTCGGGTGGATAGGGATACGTGTCACCACCGGCGACGACCGCCTGGATGATGGGCCAGATCTCCGGCCAGTGCTCGGCTCCGGCCTGCTCGAAGCCCGGCCCGGTCGGGGTCACTCTCAGGCCGGTCCCAGGAGACGCTCCGCCCTCCACAACTCCGGACCGGTGTAGTCGAAGTATTTCGTCTTGCGGATCACGATCTGGGGCTTTTCGAAGATGCCGGAAGTGAGGACGCCGTTGTGGATCCGGACGTTGAAGTAGTGCTTGGGTGACAACGTCTCGACGGCCCGGGCGTGCATCTCGGATGTCCGCCAGAACTGGACGTCGACCGGGTCGTCGTGAAGCACCAGGTTGGCCCAGTAGCGCTCGGGGAGCTCGACCGAGCAGTAGGCGAGGATGCCCGGGTACTTGGAGAACTCGCCCACGATCTCGTTATTCGCCTCCTCGAGCGGCCAGGCATCCACATGAGGTCGGCGGTCGCCGAAGAACCCGACCACGCAGGGCCCGGGGTGCGCCCGGAGACGCTCGGCATCGCAGATGAGGACCCTGTGGGTCAGCCCGGACACCCGCCAGACCAGCTTCTGATACGGCTCGAGGACCCGGGTGCCCTCCTCGACCTCCACCAGGATCGAGCGGACGTCGGCCAGGATCCCGTGCAGGATCCCCCGGTCGCGAAGGGTCATCTCGACGGCCGTGAACGGCCGACCCGTGACCACGTCGTTCGGACCCAAGCTGATCGTTCCTGGCACCATCCCACCTGGGGCTCTGATGGCCAGAATCCTAGTTTCCGGTGGGCCCGGACCACGTCACCTCGACACGATCAGGGGCCCGGAAGATCAGGCCGGACACCGGGTCGAGACCACCCGACGGCGAGGGGCGGGGCGATGCGTCGAGAAAGGCGTTCACCGCGGCACGGGCCTCGAGACGGGCCAGATGGATCCCGAGACAGGCGTGGGGGCCGCGGGCGAAGGTGAGGCTCTTGCCCAGGGCATCGCGGGTGACGTCGAAACGGTCGGGGTCGGTGAA
>DASSVE010000030.1:0-14638 GCA_035706345.1 Acidimicrobiia bacterium | reverse complement strand
CAGTGGAAGAACATCTGGAAGAACTCGGCCATCCGCACCCTTCTGAGACAGGACCGGCGGGAGTTCACGTCCCTGTGAAGTCGGGGTCCCTCTTCTCCAGGAAGGCGGTCATGGCCTCGGTCAGATCGTTGGAGATGAGGAACGACGAGTTCCACTGGGCCATGTAGTCCAAGGCCTGGTCCACGGTCCGGCCCTGGTTCGCCTGGAGAATGCGCTTGATCCCCCAGGTCACCAGGGGCGAGTTGGCGGCGATCCGGCTCGCCAGGTCACGGGCCCCGGCCAACAAGGTCTCGGGGTCGTCGAAGACGTCGCTCACCAGACCACGCTCCCGGGCCCATGACGCCGGGTAGTCACCGCCGGTGAGGGCCATCTCCGCGGTCACCCCGTTTCCCACGATGGCGGGGAGACGCTGCAGCGCCCCGATGTCGGCGACCAGACCCATCCTGGTCTCACGGATCGAGAAGACCGCGTCCGAAGAGGCGAGACGTATGTCGCACGCCGAGATCAGGTTGACCCCGGCGCCGAGGCAATATCCGTGCACTGCCGCGATCACGGGCTTCGACGTCTCGGCGAAGCTGCTCACCGTGCCCTGGAGCCGCTTGATCTCCGAGTAGAGCTGGAAGCTCTCCTCAGCCCGAGACCGCCCGGTGGGGCGCAAGCCGGCCAGCATCTCGAGATCGATGCCGACGGTGAACGCCCTTCCCCTCCCGGCCAGGACGATCACCCGGACCCGGTCATCGGCATCGAGCTCGGCCACGGCTTGGGGGATCTCCTCCCACATGTCCGCCGACAACGCATTCAGCTTGTCGGGACGGTTGAGCCAGAGGGTGCCGACGTGGCCGTCCGTCTCCATCTCCAGGTGCTGGAACGACATCGCCGGAGCGTATCTGCCAGTGTTCGCTCTTGACATGTGACCAAATGGTCACCTATTGTGTGCCCATGGCGAGTGACCACGACACCGACACGGATGATCTCCATCTCGTGTTCCGTGCCCTGGCTGACCCGACGAGGCGTTTCCTTCTCGACCTCCTCTTCGAGCGTGACGGCCGAACGCTCACCGAACTGGAGTCGGAATTGGAGATGACCCGATTCGGGGTAATGAAGCACCTGAAGGTGCTCGAAGAAGCCGAACTCGTGGTGACCCGCCGCTCGGGCAGGGAGAAGTTGCACTTCCTCAACCCACTTCCGATCCGGATGGTGCACGACCGCTGGATCGACAAGTACACCGAGGAGAGGGTGACCGCCCTCCTCGACCTCAAGACCCAACTGGAGCAAACCTCATGACAACCGCGACCACAACGACGACGCAGGTCTTCCGGATCTACATCAAGGCGTCGGCCGAGCAGATCTGGCAGGCCATCACCGATCCCGAGTGGACCAACCGCTACGGGTACACCGGCTACGCCCACTACGACCTCCGTCCCGGGGGCGAGTTCAAGGTCGTCCCGAACGACGAGTTCAAGGCACAGGCCGAGGCCTACTCGGGCCAACCCCTCGACCTGGTGGCGGACGGGGAGGTGATCGAGGCCGACCCGCCGCACCGACTGGTGCAGACCTGGCGCATGCTCATGGACCCCGAGATTCAGGCTGAAGGATTCACCAAGCTCACCTACGAGATCCAGGAGGTGATGGGTGGCTGTGCCCTCACCCTGATCCACGAGCTCGAAGATGCGCCCAAGCTGGCCGTCATGGTCGCCGGCAGCGACATCGATCCCGCCACCGGTGGCGGAGGGTGGCCATGGGTCCTCTCCGACCTCAAGTCCCTCCTGGAGACCGGTTCCACCCTGGCCGGCTGACACCCATACCTTCTGTGTCGATTTTCTGGTCTCTCACACCAGGAGATCGACACAGAACGGTCGCTATTCGGCCGCGGAGCGCCAGGCCTCGCGGACCCCGACCCGGCCCCCGTAGCGGAGGATCCCGCCGGCGTAGATCCGTCCGGCGACGAAGGTGAGGACCACGATGGTGGCCAGACAGATGACCAGGGAGAGGATGTACTCCCAGGCCGGGATTGCGTTCAGGGCGGCACGGACCGGCACGACGAACGGGGCGGTCAGGGGGATGAAGGTGGACACCACCGCCACCGTGCCGTCAGGGTCATTCAGGGCCGTGATCGACACGAAGAAGCCGACCACCGCGGTCATGGACATGGGGAAGGCGATGGTGTTGGCGTCTTCGGTCCGGCTCACGAGGGAGCCGGCGGCGCCGAAGAGAACGGCGAAGATCAGGAAGCCGATCACGAACCAGACCAGCAGGTTGACGGCGACACCGATCTCGACAGGAGGCAGGTCGTAGGCTTCAGTTACCCGCAAGGCCACGATGGCGGCGATGATCGTCCCCAGCAGCTGGAGAATGGCCAGACTGCCGATCCCGAGGATCTTCCCACCGAGGATCTGCCAGGGTCTGATGCTGGAGAGCAGGACCTCGACGACCCGGTTCGCCTTCTCTTCGGTGACCCCGGTCAGAATCCAGGTCCCGTACAGCAGGACCGCGATGTAGAGCAGGAGCAGCCCGAAGTAGGCGACACCGGTCCTGGCGCCACCATCCTCCGGGTCCTCGTCGGCGAGGGTGCTCACCGTCAGAGGCTCGGAGGTCATCAACTCGACGATCATCTCGGCGGTTTGGCCGCCCTCCTCGATGATCCGCTGGATCTGAACCGTCCCGGCCGCGGTCTGCAACTGACTGACGAAGTCGGAGCCCGAGAAACCGCCGGTGCTCTCGACGATCACCTCCTCCCCGTCGACCAGGACGGCATCGACGTCGCCGGCCTCCAGGGCGGCAGTCGCCTCTTCCCTGGTATCGAACTCGACGATCTCGATGGCTAGGGACGGAGGGTCATCGGGCTCGTCCTGGGCGTTGGCGAGGGCGACCGCCGTCTCGACGATCTCCTCGTTGCCCGACCCCACCGATCCGACGGTCCTCTCATCGGTGTCACCGGCGAAGAGGGTGGGCACGACGATTAGACCGATGACGATGAGGAACGTGGCCAGCGTCGTGATCCAGAAGGCCCTGGAGCGCAGTCGCTCCCCGATCTCCCGGGCTGCCACCCGCCACAACGCCGCCATTCCGCTCACTTGACCGCCTCCCGGAACAAGTCGGAGAGGGAGGGGGTGGTGTATGCGAAATGTCGGAGCTTCCCGCTCGACTGGGCGTGGGCGATGAAGCCACGGATGTCGGTCTCGGCCGAGATGATGGCGGTGAGCCGCTGCCCGTTCAATCGGGTGCTCTGCACACCTTCTAGGTAGTCGAGGAGGGGTGCCGGGTCACCGTCGATCTCCAGCTCCAGATGCCGGATCGGTGCCTGGTCCTTGAGCTGGTTCACGTTCCCGTCCACCACCACTCTGCCGTCGTCGATGATGGCGACCTGCTCGCAGAGGTCTTCGACGAGATCGAGCTGGTGGGAGCTGAACACCACCGCCTTGCCCGCGGCCGCCTGTTCTCGGAGGACGTCTGACATGGTCTCGACGGCGATCGGGTCGAGACCGCTGAAAGGCTCGTCGAGGACGAGGAGCTCGGGATCGTGTACCAGGGCGGCAGCCAGCTGGACCCTCTGCTGGTTGCCGTGGGAGAGAGCCTCGACTGTGTCGTCGATGCGGTCGAGGAGGTCGAATCGCTCCAGCCATTTCGCGGCGGAACTGCGGGCGTCAGTCTTCGACATGCCGTGGAGCCGTCCCAGGTAGACGAGCTGATCCCCGGTGCGCATCTTCGGATATAGACCGCGTTGCTCCGGCATGTAGCCGAAGCGGAGCAAGTGGTCGGCGTTGATCGGCTCGGCGTCCCAGGTGACCTGACCCGAGTCGGGCTTGACGAGACGGAAGATGGTTCGCATGGCGGTCGTCTTGCCGGCGCCATTGGGCCCCAGGAACCCGAGCATGTGCCCTCGCTCCACCGAGAAGCTGCACCCGTCGAGGGCTTTGATGTCGCCGAACGACTTGTGGAGGTCCTGAACCACGAGCACGGGAAGGGCCAGGTTAGAGGGGGTGAGAAGCCGCCTGCGAACCGGTTCGGACACCCGCTCTCGCTAGGCCCTGCGACCCAGGCCGCATTTTCAAGTCGTCCACAACATAACCCGATATGACCGGCGCACGTCCAATGAGAGAGGAGTCAAAGTGCGCAAGAAGGTAATGGCGGTCATAGTTGCCGTCCTCGCTTTCAGCCTGATCGCTGCCTCGGCAGCCACCCTGGGCGGAATCACCGTCGATGGTGTCGGTGCCGACACCGAACTGGTCGCCTCGTGTGACACCGACGGTGTTACGGCTTCGTTCACCGAGGTGTACATCAGCCCCGCCTACCAGGTCGAGACCGTGACCATTGGCGGCGTCGCCGACCTGTGCATCGGTGAGGACATGACAGCGACCCTCGCTAATGCCGACGGATCCGTTGCCGTCGAAGTGGGCCCGACCCAGGTCGTCGCTACTTCGACCAATGACAACAGCCTCACCTTTGCGGTGTCCGGCATCACCGTCGAGCAGCTGCGTCGGGTCGCCGTCGTCATCGGCTAACCCGTCCGTGATTGGCAGTAGGGCGGGTCGTCGACCCGCCCTATGCCGCGTCTCATGAGCACCCGTAGTCGCCACCATGGGCAAAGCCCCCGAATCGCCGTCATCGTCCTTCTGGCGGCCCTCTTGGGCGCGACCGTGATCAGTGCAGCGGCCACCGATCTAGGTGGGATCACCGTTGGCCAGCTCACCGCATATTCCGCAGAAGTCTTCATCGAGCCGCCGCCACCGCCGGTGATCATCCTCGCCGGGGACGACTTCGCCGGCTGCACCAACACCCTCGACGGTTGGACCGACTCAGTCGGCAACGCGTGGACCGATCACGGGGGTCGCTGGCAGTGTCTGGGCAACGACGTGGTTCGCTCCCAGCAGCGTCTTCCGCTGGCCCACGCCTCCCTCGACATCGCCCGGTCCGACGACATCGTGATCAGCACCGTGTTCAGCGACATCTCGAATCAGAACGGGCGATCCGGTGGCGGTCTCTCCCTGTTCACCGACGGCTTCTTTCACATGTACGCCATCTACGAGCGCGACGCCGATCGGGTCACCCTGGGCAAGTCGTCGCCGTGGGCCAACACAGCATTGCTTAGTGCTCCGGTGGCGGATCGTGACGAGGGGGAGATGTCGGTTGTCATCGATCGTCCGACCTTGACGGTCCTGTTCGACGGTGTCGTTGTGCTCACCTACGACTTGAACCATTTGACCCAGGCTGAGCAGGACTACTTCCTGTCGCGGACCCGTTTCGGTCTCGAGTCGGACAACGACAACCAGACACGTTTCGAGTCGTTCAGGATCGAGACCCTGCCATGAGCACCTACGAGGGCAGTCTTCCCGGTCGGCACATCGACAACAGCCGCCTCCTCGACTGGCTGACCCGTCATCTCAACCCCGTTGGATTCGTGCAGTGGATGCTGGTCATCGTCCTGGCCCTCGTGCTCTGGCCTTCGACTCTGGGGGGTCGGATGGGTCTCGTGATGGTCGCCGGCCACTCCATGGAACCCACCTACCAACTGGGGGATGCGGTCATCGCCTGGCGTCAACCGGTGGAGATCGGAGACATCATCCTGTACCGGATCCCCGAAGGCTCGCCCGGCGAGGGCAAGACCGTGATCCACCGGGTGATCGGAGGTGACGGAAACGGGTGGGTGACCCAAGGCGACAACACTGCCCGGCCGGACATGTGGCATCCCTCGAATCTCGACGTCCTCGGTGTGGCCCAGATGAAGCTCCCCCTCGGCGGCGAGGTTCTCGCCGTTGTCCGCTCCTGGTGGTTCATCGCTGCGATGGGCGGACTCGCAATGGGACTGTTCCTGTGGCCCGACCCCGACCAGGTCCGGAGGGGCCGGCACCGGGGCTGAAACCGCTCCTCAGTCCAGGAGGGTGGGGCGGAACAGGCGATCGTGGGTGTGGAGGGCGAAGCGGTCCGTCATGCCGGCGACGTAGTCGATGGCCTTCGTGAGCGGGTCGTCATCGGGAACGGTGTACGAATCCGGGACCTCTTCGGGGTGCGCCTCGTAGTACCGAACCAGGTCCTGGATCACCATGATCGCCTTCTGCTTCTGGGCCTCCGACTCGGGCCGCAGGTACACGCGCTCGAACATGAACTCACGCAGCTCTCCCATCACGGCCAGGTGCTCCTCCTCCATGGTGACCACTCCCGCCTGATGCGAGGCCTCGATGACGGCGTTGATCATCGATCCGATCCACTCCCGCGAAGTGGCCCCGAAGGTGGTCAAAGCCCGCAGAGGAAGGTCGTGGTACTCGAGGACCCCGGCGCGGAGGGCGTCGGAGACGTCGTGGGTCAGGTAGGCGATGCGGTCGGCGTACCGGCACAGCCACCCCTCGGGTGTCTCCGGCGGGGGCTCGACCCGCCACGAGTGGGCGCGGACACCGTCGAGGACCTCATGGGTCAGGTTCTGGGGCTCGAGCAGACTGAGGGTGCGCACGCCGTGGGCCGAGTGCAGCCACTCGCCCCCGATCAGCGGGGTCAGCGCCTCCTCACCGGTGTGCCCGAACGGGGAGTGGCCCACGTCGTGAGCCAGGCAGATCGCCTCGGTGAGGTCCTGGTTGAGACCGAGGGCGTTGGCCAGGGCCCGGCCGACCTGGGTGACGTGGATGGTGTGGGTCATCCGGGTGACGAAATGGTCCCCGTCCGGGTTCAGGAACACCTGGGTCTTGTGCTTGAGCCGCCGGAACGCCTTCGAGTAGACGATCCGATCCCGGTCCCGCTGGAACGCGGTCCGGAACTCGTCGTCCTCCTCGGGGTGCTCCCGTCCCCGGCTTTGGTCGGCCCTGGTGGCGGCGGGAGCCAGGAGCTCGTGCTCCAGACGCTCCCGTTCCACCCGGGTGCGTCGCAACATCCCGGTCATCGGTCTTCTGGAGGCGGTTCGTTCCGCATGTGGAACCCACTACCTGAGGTTTCGGGCTCCACTAAACGTAGCGCTCGCGGAGACGACTGGACACGTAGTCCATGGCGGCCACCACGATGGCGATGGCGAGGATCTGGGCGGCGGCGCCCCGGTAGTTGAGCAGGTTGATGTTCTGCTGGAGGACCAGCCCGATGCCGCCACCCCCGACGAACCCGATGATGGTGGACATGCGGACGTTGATGTCCCAGCGGTACATCGTGAAGGCGATGAACGGGGCCACGATCTGTGGCACCACGGCGTACACCACCGTTTGGAGCCGGGTGGCGCCGGTGGCCCGCACCGCCTCCAACGGGCCGGAGCTGATGCTCTCCACCTGCTCGGAGTAGAGCTTGGCGTTGGCGGCCACGGTGTGCAGCGCCAGGGCGAGAGTTCCGGCGAAGGCACCCAAACCCACCCAGATCACGAACACGAGCGCGAGGATCAGGGCCTCGATCGAGCGGAGGGCGTTGAACAGGGTCCGGAAGATGTAGTAGATCCCCAGCCCCGACCCGAGTTGTCCTTTGCGCCAGCCCCAGATGCCGATGGCGACACCCACGACCGCTCCCACCAGTCCCGGGACGACCACCGTCGAAGTCCGATCGACGATCTGGTAGAGCCAGGCGAGGAGCTGGCCGATGCCGACGGCGACGACAGCCCCGGCCAGGCCGCAGGCGATCACCGAGAGGACGAGGTAGACCCGCTCACCAACCCGTTTGGCGATGCCGTAGGAGAGCTTGCTGGCGAAGATGGCCAGGGCAATTGCGCCGGCTACGGCGGCCAGGACCCCGAAGGCGAGGGCCAGGATCTCACCCAGACGCTCGACGAACGTCCCCAGGAACGCCAACGGGCCCAAGACGGCGGCGGCGTCACCACCTCCGATCTGCATGAAACGGACCATGGTCATGGCCGCGATGAGGAATGCGGCAGTGGCGCCCAGACCGGCGGCCAACCTGGCGGTAGCGGACCGTTCGGTGCCGGGCAGTGGCACCGCGAGACGGAGGGCTCTCAGACCAAGCCAGACCAGCCCTGCCACCACCAGCGCCAAGAGCCACCACAGGTCGGGGAGTTGACCGATGAGAAGGGCGCCTCCCATGGCGGCGTACCAGCCCAGGGCAGCGCCGATCGGGAGGGCGACGATGGCCAGCCCCACGTTCAGCGCGGGGAGACGGACATCGCTCATCAGGTTCCTGGCAGCCAGGAACGAGAGGGGCATTGCGATGATGGTGCCCACGGTGGTGGCAAGCAACGCCAGGAAGATCGTCTCGATGATCCCCTTCCAAGTGGCCTCGGCGTTCGCGGACCAGCGCGGGGAGCGCAGCATGATCTCGTTGCCATCCTCGTCGACGTCACCCGAAGCCACGTACTCGGGGTTGAAGATGCTCCCCACTCGCTCCCGGCTCGTGGCTCTGATGATCTGTACCGCCTCGTCCGGGCGGTTGGGCAGCTGGGCCTCGACCGTGAACGACCCATCACTCGAGGAGCGGGCCTGGGCCACTCTGAGCTCGAGCCCGTTGGGCGGAACGAAGAAGATGTTGATCGCCTCGTTGGGTTGGAAACCCGAGCCCGAGATGGTCACCACCGCCCGCGGGTCGGCACAGGCCGGGTCGACGGTGATCGAGGCGCCCCCACCGGACGCAGCCGGCGTGAACCCGCCCGCCGGGCAGGGCATGGCGAACTCGACGTCGACATTGGTGGCGACGGTCTCGTAGGTGAGCAGATCGGGCGAGCCGAGGGCGCGGATCACGTTGGAGAACCGTTGCTGACGGGTCGGGTCACCGATGCGGTCGAGGTTGACGTCGACGACCTGGAACCCGTAGGCATACACCACGAAGCCGGCCAGGATCGCAAGGAACACCCAGAGACTGCGCCGCGATCTCCTCTTCCGGGGCTTGGTCTCCTCCCTGGGCTCGAGCTCGACGGGTGCGGTCTGCAGGTCAGCCAACTCGCTCCGCCTCCCGCCCATAGATCTCTTTGAACATCTCGTCGTCGATCTCCGACGGCAGACCCTCGAAGACCTTGCGTCCCTCGTTGAGGGCTATGACCCGTTGCCCATAACGATGTACCAGGTCGAGGAAGTGGAGGCTGCACAACACGGTGACTCCGTCTTCGCGGTTGATGGCCTCCAGGTACTGCATGATGGAGTGAGCCAGAACGGGGTCGAGGCTGGCCACCGGCTCGTCAGCGAGGATCATCTCCGGGTTCTGCATCAAGGCCCTTGCGATCCCCACCCGTTGCTGCTGACCACCGCTCAAGTCTTCGGCGCGGTTGTTTGCCTTCTCGGCGAGACCGACCCGTTCCAGGGACGCCATCGCCTGTTCCCGGTCCTTCTTGGCGAACCTGTTCACAACGGCTAGAGCCGGGCTCGTGTAACCCAGTCTCCCCGCCAGCACGTTGGTGACCACCTTGGAACGATGGACCAGGTTGAAGTGCTGGAAGACCATGCCAATGCGTCGTCTGATGTTGCGCAGGTCCTCGTGATTGGCCGCGGTGATGTCCTCGCCGTTCCACAGGATGCGTCCCTCGGTCGGGTCGATGAGCCGGTTGATGCACCGGAGCAGGGTCGACTTCCCCGATCCGGACAACCCGATCACAGCCAGGAACTGGCCATCAGGCACTTCGAAGGAGACATCCCTCAGGGCGATGGTCCCGTCGTCGTAGACCTTCGTCAGATGTTCGACTTGGAGCATTCGGTTACGCACGGAGGGAGCCCTGTGCGGGCTCCCTCCGTCTCATAGTCGTGTTCTCGTCCTTGGCTTACAGGTCGTCGAGGGTGATTCCCTGCGACTCGACCACTACCCGCACGATGTCGTACTCGGCATCGGTGGCGGGCTCGATACCGGACCAGGCGTAGAAGTCCTGGTGACCGATCGACTCTTCCCACTCCGGGGTCTCGGCGAAGGCGATCAGGGCCTCCTCGATCTGTGCCCGCAGGTCGGCGGGGAAGTCGGGCCCGAACGACAGGGTGTCGTTGGGGATCTCGTCGGTGATCTCCAGGATCTTGACCGCCTGGACGATGTCCGGGGCGTCAGCGATGGCGCTCGCCCGGGCGTCCAGGACCCGGTAGTTGCCACACCACAGCTCTTGCTCGCCGTCGTCGGCGGCAACCGGGGCGCAGGAGTCCACCAGCTCGTCGGGGATCTCCGGCGGATCGCCGATCTCCCACTGGCCGCCGTCGATGAGCGGCGGGCTGTAGAAGGTGGTGGCGAAGTCGGCCTCACCGTTGTACACGGCCAGGGCAGCCTGGGGGTGCCCGCCCGATTCGACGGTCTGACCCGGTGTGACCCCTGCCTCCTCGAGTGCAACCGAGGGGAACAGGTAGCCCGAGGTCGAGCCCGGGTCGGGGTAGGCCCACGAGAGGCCGTCGAGGTCGGCGAGTGACTGGATGTCGCTGTCACGGGGGACCAGGAACTGGGCCCAGTAGACACCGAATCCGAAGCGGACCGCCTTGAAGGCCACGTCCACCTGGCACAGCTGGGAAGCCAGCACGTAGCCGAAGGCGGGGATGAAGGCCATGGTGTCGGCCGGGTTGGCACACATCTCTTCGATGGTGGCTGCGTATGACGTCGGGACGCTGACCTCGAACTCGAGACCGGTGGCCTCGGTGAGGGCTTCGTCCATGATCTCGCCACCGGCGACGATCACCTGGGCGTCAACCGACGGGACGAAGAGCACCTGTACTGGTCTCTCCGCCGTTCCCAGGTCGCCTTCCGGCGACGCCGTGGTCCCTGGCGCCGCGGTCGTCCCCGGTGCCGCCGTTGTGTCCGGCGCCCCTGTGGTGCCGGTCGGCTCTTCACCGGCAGTGGTCGGCGAACCGCCGCCGTCCCCGCAGGCCGCGACCACGAGGGCCAGGACCGCGAGCAAAGCCCAAAGGGCTCTTCGTTTCATTCGTTGGCTCCTTGTTTCCTCAAATGCGCACTCACCATCGGGCCTCAGGCCCGCCCCCGGAGATGACTGTGATCGGGGGCGAGGCTAGCCAGCGAGTCCCGTTGCCTGCACACGGGAGACCACGTCGCGAAATTCATCGAAGTCATGGACGTCGACCACTCCCTCGATCGGATGGTTCCACGGGCGTACGTAACGACACACCGTCGACTCGGGGCGCTCCCGCACCAGTCGGGGCAAGATGTGGGGCCCGTCGTCGAGATACACCTCACATTCCACCAGCCACTTGTCCTCGAGGATGTGGACCTCGTCAGCGGGTATCCCGTGCTTGGCGATCCACTCATGGGTGTCCTCCACCGCGAAGCGGGGCTTGGTGGTGATGATCACGATCTGGTGACCGTCGTTGGACAGGGTCTCCAGGGCCTCGACCGCCCCGTCGAAGGGCTCCAGGTGCCAGAAGAGCGAGCGGCCGTCGAGATCGGAGGACCAGCGCCAGAACTCTCCGATGTTCTCGAAGTGGGTCAACTCCACGACGTCGTTCCATCTGGTGGAGTCGGCCTCGGCCAGATCGGTGCCGAACTCGCGGTTGTAGAAGTCCATCCATCCACGGGTGAAGTTGGCTACCACCCCGTCGAGATCGATCCCTAACCGCATGGGCTTGAGGTTAAGCAACATTCAGGTTTCCGGCTTATTTTCAAATCGCTTGAACATTCAGGCCATTTTAATTAGACAACGCCTCATGGAACCTGCCGACTACATGGTCGTCGAGGACATCGAGGTGTTCGAAGTCCTGAACAACCCTCTTCGTCTCCGCATCCTTCGTCTCATGATGCAGCCGGTCACGGTGCGAGAGATCGCCGAGGGTCTCGATGTCCCCGCCACCCGGCTCTACTACCACGTCAACCTGCTGGAAGAGGCCGGGATCGTCTCGGTGGTCGACACCCGCAAGGCCGGGGCGATGTTGCAGAAGGTATATCTGGCCAAGGCCCGTGGGTTCAAGCCCTCGCCGGCGCTGGTGAAGGGAGGGCTCAGCCCCAACGAACTGGCCAGGATCGGTGCCGCCGTGGTCCTCGACGGTGCCCGGCTCGATGCCGAGGAGGCCCTCGCCAACCACTTCGCTCGCATCGCCGCCGGCAAGGAGGACAATGATCCCCAGGGCACACTGAGCCGCAGCGTCGGCCTCTTCACCCCCGAACAGGCCCGGGAGTTCGCGGACAAGCTGACCGAGTTCGTCGAGTCCGAGTTCGACCCTGAGGATCGCGAGACAGGTCAGGAGCATGCGTTGACCGTCGCCTTCTTCCCGGTGGCGGGGACACGGCCGAGGGCTGAGCATGAGTGAGCTGCGCGACCTGCTGCGGATCCGCGACTACCGGCTCTTGTGGACGGCCCAGGTGTTGTCCGACTTCGGTGACAACCTGACCTTCTTCACCCTGCTCTTCCTGATCCAGCGGCTCACCGGCTCGACGGTGGCGCTGGCCGGCCTCATGGTGGCGGTGGCACTGCCCACGCTGATCTTCGGGACTCTGGCCGGTGTCTATGTCGACCGGGTCGACCGTCGCAAGGCGATGATGGCGGCCGATCTGCTCAGGGGCCTCGTGGTCCTGTGCTTCCTCTTCGTGAGGAGCGAGGAGATGGTGCCGCTCCTCTACCTCATCGCCTTCGTCCAGGCCTCGATCGGCACGGTGTTCAACCCGGCACGGGGCGCGTTTCTCCCTGCGGTGGTGGGCACCGAGAGACTGCTCGCCGCCAACTCGGTGTCGCAGACCTCTCGGATCGTCTTCAACCTGTTGGGGACGGCGACTGCGGGGATCCTGGCCGCCGCCAGCGCCACACTCGCCCCGGCTTTCATCATCGACTCGGTGACCTTCTTCCTCTCCTTCGTCCTCATCGGTCGGATCCGGACCTCAGGAGTTCCGGAGGAGGTCTCAGAGACCCGGGTGAGCAGCGAGCTCAAAGAAGGGTTCGTCGTGATGATGAGGAGCCGTCCCTTGCGTGCCGTCATGGTCTCCCTCTCGGTGACCATGCTCGGATTGGGTGCGGTCAACGTGCTGTTCGTGCCGTTTCTCATCGACGACCTGGCGGTCTCCGAGGCGTTCCTGGGGGCCATCGAGGCCAGCCAGGTGGCCGGTCTGGTCATCTCTGGCACCCTGGTGGCGGTCCTGGCCAGCCGTCTCCGCCCCTCGGGTCTGGTGAGTGCCGGGCTGGTTGGGTTGGGCGCATTCATCGCCGCCATCTCGGGCGCCGGGGCGGTGTGGCAGGTGATGGTGCTGCTGTTCCTGGTTGGCATCTGCGTCGGGCCGGTGCAGGCGGGCGCCAACACCCTCAGCCAGACCCTCATCGAGGACAAGCTGCGTGGTCGGGTCGGGGGTGCGCTCAACACCCTTATCTCGGCGGCCAATGTCACCTCCATGGGTCTCGCCGGTATCGCTGCCGCCGCACTGGGGACCCGGAACGTGTTCCTGCTCTCGGGGTGCGTGGTGATCGGCTCTGGTGCCCTCGCCTACTGGCTGTTCGGCGAGCTTCGAGGTCGGGTCCCGGAGCCGGCCCGAAGCGAAGCCGCCTGAGTCCTAGACGATCTGCACCCAGGCCATCACTTCGGGGAGACGACGCCTGAGCAGGTGCGAGGAGATCCAGAGGGAGACGAGGTAGACCACGACGCCCCAGAGGGTCGTGGCCAGGGCCGTGAACCACGGGGGCACGACCTGGCCGAAAGCGACGGTGAGCGCCACCACTGACGCCGGGATCACCAGCAGCAAACCGATGCTGAAGAAGGAGACGACCTGGCTCACGATGGCCAGACATCCTTGTTCCGTGGACTGGGCGAAGATGTCGGTCCCTTCCCGGGGGAGACGTAGCGGGGTGAGCACGGAGACGATGTTCCCCACCGCCAGCTGGCACCCGATCGCCGAGACTGCAAGAGGCGCCACCAGCCACGTCCACTCCCAGAAGCCGGTGAACAAGGAGAGCAGGATGGCGAGGAGCCCCGTCTCGACCGCCAGGGCGAGGGCCACGGCCACGTTCTTCCCGAGAAGCAGCTGACTCGGCTTGGGCGGGAGCACGAAGAGATAGCTGGCGGCGTTGCGCTCCCATCCGAAGAGATTGAGAGCGATGGGCAGGCCGACGAACAGGACCAGGACGGGGGCGGCGAGCGGGGCCCAGTCGTTGTCCCGGATGTCGAACATCCCGCTGGTGCCCATGATCGTCCCGGCGACAGCCAGCCCTACGAAGATCACCGTGCCGGTCCACACCAGACGCTGGCGGGGATCCCGGACGTAGAACCTGAGCTCTTTGCGGGCGAGGGTGGGGACAACACCCCAGGGTCCCGAGGTGAACCCGCTCCTCCGGGCCCTCGCCGCCGGACGGCTGCCCTCGGCGGGAGTGGTCAGCATCCAGGCGAGCAGCCGGCGCCACAGGACGGCGAGGACGGACAGCCCCACGGCCGCTGCCACCAGGAATCCCAGTGCGCCCAGGACGTCGCCGGCGGACGCCTCGATGATCGCTCGTTGGGCGGCGACGGGCGGTATGAGCGCCGCCCAGTCGACGATCGGGTTGGAGAGCACCGCATCGGCGAGACCCACCTGCTCGACCGTGCTCGAGATGGTGCGATAGGCGAAGAAGGATCCCGCCGCCAGGCCGAGGATGAGGAAAGTGGCCACGTCCCGTCCCCGCCTCGTGCGGAGGATGGCCGAGATGGAGGCGGAGAAGAGCTGCGACGCCACCGCCAAGAGGGCCACGTAGACCAGCGAGGCGGGAAGGATCATCCACCACCCGTCCCGGAGCAGGTAGCTGTTGGCCCCGAGGGTGAGGATGGGGACCACGGTGGCCGGGGCCACGAAGCTGGCTGCGGCG
>DASSVE010000029.1:0-5055 GCA_035706345.1 Acidimicrobiia bacterium | reverse complement strand
GACTTGTGCGCCGGAATTCGCCAGGCCCTCGAATCAGAAGATGTCACCGGTCTGTACCACCTCGGCTCGGGCGTGGAGACCTCCGTAAACAGACTGGTCGAACATATTCGCTCGATGGTGGACGACTCCATCGAAGTCCTGTATGAGCCCCGCCGGGCCGGCGAGATAGACAGGAACTACTCGGACATCACCAGGGCACGCAGCGAGCTCGGCTTCAGCCCCAGCGTCGGACTCGAAGAAGGTCTGCGGCTGACCTGGAAGTGGTTCGAGGAAGCGCAGTGACCACCGTGCGGATCGCCGGGTTCGTGATCGGCGCTCTCTTCATCGTCATTGCCGCCCGACGGCGTTCCCAGGGCAAGCTGACCCGCGGCGGCCTCTTGCTTTGGCTGACGGTGGGCGGGGTCATCGTCTTGCTGTCGATCTTCCCATCGCTGGGAGACCCGATCGCATCCCTGTTCGGGCTGGAGAATCGCCTGTTCGCCGTGCTGGTCGCGAGTGTCCTGGTCCTGTCCGTTCTCCTCCTCCGCACCAGGACGCGGGTGGAGACCCTCGAAGAGCGCTTCGGTGAGTTGGTGCGCAACATAGCGGTCGCCGAATTCACCCAGGGGCAGGATCGCCCGGATCACCGACCGACCATCGCCGTCGTCATGGCCGCCTTCAACGAGGAGGAAGCCATTGGCGGTGTGCTGTCCGAGATGCCCAGAGAAGTCGAGGGCTACCGGGTGGAGCCGATCGTCGTTGTCGATGGTGGTGATGACGACACCGCCGGGGTGGTGAAGCGGGCCGGCTATCTGGTCGCGACCCATCCGGTCAACCGGGGCCAGGGTGACGCGCTTCGCACGGGATTCAAAGTCGCTCTGCTGCGAGGAAGCGACATCGTCGTGACCATGGACGCCGACGGTCAGCATCGACCCGATCAACTCGGCGACCTGGTGAAGCCCTTGGTGACCGGCGAGTTCGACTACGTGCAGGGCTCACGCTTCCTGGGCGCATACGACGATGCCGGGGGAGCGCGTGACCGGGGAATCCGCCTCTTCAGCGCCCTCATCAACTTTCTGTCCGATGCCGGCATCACCGACTGCACAAACGGGTTTCGAGCCATCACCGCCGACAAGCTGGTCTTGCTGCGACTGGAGGAGGACCGTTTCTCAGCGGCTGAGATCATCATGGAGAGCGCACGGATGGGTCTTCGCATGACGGAGATTCCGATCCACATACGTTCGAGGACCCACGGTGAGAGCAAGAAGCCTCGGCGTCTCGGCTATCCGATCGGGTTCCTGCGCGTCGTCTTGTCGGTCTGGCTGCGGTCCTGAGTCTGTTCGCCGGTCAGAAGCGGATCGTTCACCCCACGGGCTGAAACGCCACCCAGGTCGAGGTTTCCTGGATCAGGCGTAGGCCTGGGTGAGCCTCCAGAGCCTGCATGTTCACCGGGAAGTTGCGACCGGTGCCGATGGTCCAGGGCGTTTGGCTGACGAGAACCAGGTCGTACTGAGTCAAGTCCAGGCTCGAGTTCGACGGGTCGGCGAAGAACGACCGGGCGAGAATGATTTGATCCACGGCATGCTCCAATAGGGGTGGATCCGAGTAGGGGGCCCGACCTTCGAGGGCTCCGTTGGCTTGCGTGTTGGATGCGATGAAACCCTCGGTGTAGGCGTTGGCCAACACCTGGCCTTCAACGGTGAGGGATCGAAGACGAGCCAGGGCCTGGGGCGGCGCCGACTGGTCGTGCCCATTCTCAATCGTGAGCGGTGCCCCCACTGCCAACACGGCGAGTGACAATGCCGCGACCGATATCGAAGCGGCGATCCAGCGTCCTTTGGTCCTTCCAGCGCTGACCCCCACAACCAGAGGGACCATGACGAGAGCGGCCTGCCCGACACGGAGAATCCCGGTCCGTCGCGGCACGTACGTGTCCCAACCCAGGACGAAGAACGACGACACCAGCGAGACTCCCAGGAGAGCCAGAACGAGTGTCGTCAGGAGCAATCGAGATTCTGGGTCACCCCGAACGGTTCGCACCACCACGACGAGGAGGCCGAGGGCGGTCACCGTCCAGAACACCCACCGTGGAATGCCTTGGAAGCCTGTCGAAAAGGCGCTCTCGGCGAGATCGATGACAGTTGGTGGTCGACCAACGGTCCCGCTCAGGAGCAGCGACTGGAACGCCCAGGTCGGATCTTCCACGTCGCTCTCGGAGTCGGGCAGTGAGACCAGATGCTCCGTGCCGGCCGGGGCGCTGTTCAAGACGGATGCCACTGCGAGCCAGATCACCGAGGCGGTCACCAGGAGGGCACCGACCCTGGCCAGTTTGGACCCGACCCGATCCTCGCTGAACAGGAACCAGGAGGCCATGGTGGCGATCAGGAGAATCGCTCCCATCGTCCACGCAATGCCGTGGGTGATCGCCAAAGTGGCGAACCCGAGGGATGTGACGACGAGGAAGATGATCTCCTGTCCCTGGAGCCAGCGTTTCGCCAGTGCCGGGACTGCGAGCATCAGCAGATACCCGGCCGACTCCGGTCGATAGGACACCAGTTTGGCCGCAAACAGGGCGATGGCCATGAGGAGGAATACCGACGAGGTCGCTCCGTAGCGGTTCGCCCCCCAGACCCGGCTCAGATACCAGATGCCGAGCCCGGCGCCAACCGCGCTGGCGATGCGGAAGACGTGAGCTGCGAACAACAAGTGCGGTTTGGTGGACGATGCGGCGAGCCCTGCGGTAGCCGCGGTGAACGCCGGGTAATCCTTGATGAAGGGCACCTCCTGGCCCCATTCGATCGACGTGTCGGGAAAGTGGCCAAGCTCCGCCGTTTGGCGGGCCAGATCCCAGTAGTACCAAGGCGTCGATCCGGGCAGGGCATCGGGGCGGTCGAAGACCGTCACCAGGACAGGAAGCGACGCCAGAAGGGCCACGGCGATCGGCAGCATCACCAAGCCGACTTCACGCCTCGTCACCGAGCGGGCCGGCCGAAGACGGTGTTTCATCGCCAGCCCAAGAACAGAGAGGAGTGTCACCAGCGAGCCGCCAAGCCAGAAACCTTCGGGAGTGAGCAAGCCGGCCATGGCCAGAGCTCCGGATCCCACGAGGATCACGCAATATCCGCTCACTGCGGCGACCGCCGCGAAGTCGTCCATCCAGAGGTCACCGTCGCGCCTGATGAAGGAGGCCGTGAACACCGCGGGCGGTACGACCCAGAGACAGAATGCGAGACCGGCAAGAAGGGCAGTGACGCTCAATCCAGACCCGCGGGCTCAGCCACTGTGAGTCTCCAATAGGAGTACGCCCCAGCGAGCGCCAAGGGGAGGGTCAAGAAGAGGCGGTACAGCACGAAGGCCGACCCCACCGAGGATCCTTCGATGCCGAGGATCGCGCCGATTCCGATTGCGGTGAGCTCGGCTGCTCCCAGGCCGAAGGGGAGGGAGGATATGACTCCCACGACGGTCGCACCACCGAGCAGGGCCCACGTTTCGGCCGCGGTCAGCGAGAGGCCACTGACCGATGCCGCCAGCCAGAACACCAGTCCTTGGCAAGCGAATGCGAATGCAGTCCAGATGGCCGTGCCGACGCTCAAACGGGGCTGGCTCCAGAGATGGACGCTCTGCCGGGCCGTATCGACGATGGTGCGACGGACTCGGCCTCCTTTGATCTCGCGACTCGATCGCGTCGTCAGGGGCTTCAGGAACCTCGGAAGGACGAAGATGTAGAAGGCCAGGCCGGTGAGGGCGAGCAGGATCAGCCATAGGTCACCATCCAAGGCCAAGAGACCGGCGATGACTGCGGTCATGGCCATGAGGCCGAGGATGAACACCCGCTCGAAGACGATGACGCCACCCGCCCTCCCTACCGGTACTCCGAACTTCTTGTTCAGGAACCAGGCTCTCATGACCTCTCCCGTAGCGGCGGGTGTGAGGTTGTTGGCCGCATTGGAGAAGGTGACGAGAGGTGTGAGCTTCATGGGTGAGACGGTGTGTCCGCCTGCTTCCAGGGCCAGGGCGTGCCGGTAGGCCCAAACCACCACGAGCAGCGCATCCAGTACCAGGGCGGCGAGCAGGGATGCGAGGAACCGGCCTTCGAATTGCCATACCTCCCAAGGTTTCGACGTCCACACGACCAGGACTGCGATGGCGACAGCTAGCACTGCGTTGAGAAGTTGCACGAGCCGGCGGCGTTGCACGACCCGGTGACCGTAACATTCCGCCGGTGCTCCGGCAGAGTCACCTTTTCGTCTTTGTTCCCGACAATCCGGTTCTTTGACGCGGGGATCCTCGCATCGATCCTCACCGCCTGGGTTAGGCCTTCCGGCGACTGCATGCGGATGGGTGTGAGGTGAGTGTCTCTCATCGCCACGCCTTGCTCCTATCGCTCGGCGTGTTGGCGGTCGGGGCGACGCTCTACTTCCTCTGGGACAACTGGTGGGTCAATTGGGACGGTGGCTTCTACCTAGATCTCGGTCAGAGTCTGAGGAGAGGTGAGGGGTTGACCCTTCCGGACGGGTCGCTCGCCACATTCCGTGGTCCGGGGTATCCAGGTCTGTTCGCCTTGGGCTGGACGGTTCTGGACGTCTCGGCGAAGACGGCCATATGGCTGTCGCGAGCAGTCCTGCTCTCCACCGGAGTCGTCGTCACCTACGTCGTCAGCCGGAAGGGATCTCTGATCGCCGGGGCCCTGGCCGGCCTGGCGGCCATCGTCCCGGCGCTGGTTCTAGAAAGTGGAGGCTGGTACTTCGTTCCAGACGGTCTGGCCAGTGCTCTGATACTCGGCTCGATCGCTGTAGTGCTGACGGAGCGGATTCCATCGGGCGTCGGTTCGACCCTCGTAGTCGGTGTTCTCTGCGGTGCCGCAGTCCTCAGCAAGGAGACGGCCGTCCTCTACATCCCGGTGGTCCTGTTGCTCCTTTGGGTGCGGTTGGGTCAGGATCGGAAGGCTGTATCTCGAGGGCTCGGGGTGTTTTTGATTTCGCTGTCCGCCACGGTAGGCGCCTGGGTGTGGTGGCTGGTCGTCGCCGGGGGACCTGACGTCCAGCCGGTTGGCCTGTCGCTGGAGACCGTCATCCT
>DASSVE010000028.1:0-13544 GCA_035706345.1 Acidimicrobiia bacterium | reverse complement strand
GCGGGTCTTCCCTTGGTGCGCGGGAGCTTGCGATCGAGTCTGAGCGACTCGGTGACCTTGTCGGTCTCCTCTTCGTCCTTCGTCTCGACCGCGGCCGCCACGTCCTCCCGCTGCTGAGGAAGCACCGGGTTGTCGGGGTACTTGATCCGCAGCGAGCCGTCGTAGGCGTGCTCCCACTTGGGGACATCATGGAAGATCCGGGCCACCTCGTCCCGGTCTACGGTCTCCTTCTCGAGCAGTGCCTCGACCATGCGCTCCATGGCGTCCCGATGCCGTTCCAGGATGGTGCGCGCCTCTTCGTGGGCGGCGGTGATCATCTTGCGAACCTCGGCGTCGATGAATGCGGCGACCTCGTCCGAGTAGTCCTGCTGCCGCGAGTAGTCGCGACCCAGGAAGACCTCGCCGCTCGGCTTGCCGTATTGCATGGGACCGAGCTCGTCACTCATCCCGTACTCCATGACCATCCGTCTGGCGATGGTGGTCGCCTTCTCGATGTCGTCGGCGGCGCCGGTCGACGGATCGGCGAAAACCAGCTCCTCGGCGGTGCGCCCACCGAGCAGCATGGCGAGACGGTCCACGAGCTCACTCCGCTTGGCCAGGTACTTGTCGTGGGTGGGTAGCGCCAGGGTGTGACCCAGGGAGCGACCCCTGGAGACGATCGTGATCTTGTGGACCGGGTCGGAGTTGGGCAGGGCGTAGCCCACCAGGGCGTGACCGGTCTCGTGATAGGCGATGGTCTTGCGCTCCTCCTCGGAGAGGATGCGGGTCTTGCGCTCGGGCCCGGCGATGACCCGGTCGATGGCCTCTTCGAGCTCGACCATGGTGATCTGCTTGCTGCGCTTTCGGGCGGCGAGAAGGGCGGCCTCGTTGATCAGGTTGGCCAGGTCGGCGCCGGTGAACCCGGGAGTCCTGCGAGCGAGGACACCGAGGTCGACGTCCTCGGCGAGCGGCTTGCCCCGGGCGTGCACCGCCAGGATGGCTTCTCGACCTTCCACATCGGGGGCGTCGACGGTGATCTGGCGATCGAAGCGACCAGGACGGAGCAGGGCCGGGTCGAGGATGTCGGGACGGTTGGTCGCCGCCATGACGATGACACCGGTGTTGCCCTCGAAGCCGTCCAGCTCGACGAGGAGCTGGTTCAGGGTCTGCTCCCTCTCGTCGTGGCCGCCGCCGAGACCGGCGCCACGATGACGGCCGACGGCGTCGATCTCGTCGATGAAGACGATGGCCGGTGCGCTCTGCTTGGCCTGCTCGAAGAGATCACGAACACGGGCGGCGCCGACGCCGACGAACATCTCGACGAAATCTGAGCCCGAGATCGACAGGAAGGGGACACCGGCTTCACCGGCGACCGCCCTGGCGAGCAGGGTCTTGCCGGTTCCGGGAGGGCCGAACAGGAGGACGCCCTTGGGGATCTTCGCCCCCATCTGCCGGTACCGGTCCGGGTTGGCCAGGAAGTCCTTGATCTCCTCGAGCTCCTCTTTGGCCTCGGTGAGACCGGCGACGTCGTCGAAGGTGACCTTGGGCTGTTCCTTGCCCACCACCTTGGCGCGGGCCTTGCCGAATTGCATCACCCGGTTCCCGCCACCCTGCATCTGCATGAAGATGAACACCATGAAGCCGAGCAGGAAGAGCCACGGGAGGAAGCTGATGAGGAGCTCCCAGAAACCGGCCGGTTCCTCGTCGACTTCGAGGTTCACCCCGCTGTCGATGATGATGTCGGTCAACTGGGTTTCGAAGCCCTCCACGTAGCTGGCCACGTGCTCGAACGTGCCGTCCTCGGCGTTGCTGCCCACCAGACGGCCCTGAGCACGCCGGGACCGGGCCAGGAGCACGACGTCTGAGTACTCCCCAGCCTCCACGTTCTCGACGAACTCCGAGATCGGGATCTCCTTGGGCCCGGCCACCTGGTCGAACCACCACGAAAACAGGATGGCGACGAGGATTATCGACATCCCATAGACAATCAGGGTTCGCAGGGTGCGGTTCATGAAGGCCTCGGTTCAGAGGGGGGCTTTGTTAGATGCTATTCGGCTCGGCCACCTAGGCGAACCCTGTTGTGGTCAGGCTTCTTCCCCCATCACCCCGACGTAGGGAAGATTCCGGTATTTCCCGGCGTAGTCCAGCCCGTATCCCACCACGAACTCGGGCCCGATGTGGAAGGCGACGTACTTGACGTCGAGTGGGACCCTTTGGATCCCCTCCTTGAGCAAGAGGGCCGCGATCTCCAACGAGGCCGGCTTGCGGACCTTGAGACTCTTGATCAGATAGTTCAGCGTCAGCCCGGAGTCGATGATGTCCTCGACGATCAGGACGTGACGACCCTCGATCTCCTCGTCGAGGTCCTTCAGGATCCTGACCACACCGGAGGTCTGAGTCGAGGCCCCGTACGACGAGACCGCCATGAAGTCGAACTCGCAGGGGAGGTCGATGTGCCGGGCCAGGTCGGCCATGACCATGAAAGCCCCCCGCAGGACCCCCACCAGGAGCACCTCCTTGCCGGTGTAGTCGGCGGTGATCTGCTTGCCGAGCTCGGCCAGCTTCTCCTCGATCTGTTCGGCCGTGATCAACGGCTTGATTTCCATCCCGTCCTCTCGCTCTGCTCGATCGGCAAACCTAGCTGTCGTCGGGCTCGATGACGACAAGGGCGCCGGCCCTCCTCGCCACCAGTCCCTCCGCCAGGTCCTGGCGCCGGCTCGCTCCGGTTGCCACCGACCAGAGACGTTCGATGCGGTCCGCGGTCGGGGCGATCCCGTGTCGCTCCAGGGCCCGCATGACCAGTCGATCGGCCAACGGACGGGGAAGGGTGGTGAGAACCGACGCCGGCAGCGGGTCACGGGCGTGGGGTAGTGCCAGTCCTTCCAGAAACTCGGCGTCGCGCTCCAGGGCCTGGGCGGCACGGGCGAGGGCCGAGTCGACCTGGGGGTTGAGCTCGCGCATGAGGGGCAGGATCCGGTGACGGACCCGATTCCGGGTGAGAGACATGTCCTGGTTCATCGGGTCGTCGGCGAAGGGCAAGCCTGCGAGTGTCGCCAGCTCCCGGGTCTCGGCCCGGGTCACATCCAGTATCGGCCGGTACACGTGCGGGGGACGGAAGCGGGGGATCCCGGACAACCCGGCCGCCCCGGAGCCACGCACCAGGTTCATCAGCACCGTTTCGACCAGGTCGTCGCGGGTGTGCGCGGTGAGTACGGGGCCCCCGATCTCTTCGAATGCCCGGTAACGCGCCTCACGGGCCCGGTCCTCAGGCGACGGGCCGGGGGGAATCTGCACCCGCTTCGTGACGAGAGAGATTCGGAGTGTCCCGGCCACCGCCTCGGCCGCCTGCGACATCATGGGCGAGGACGGAAGCCCGTGATCCACATGAACCGCGGTCGCCTCGTGACCTGCCTCGATCGCGAGCAGCGCCAGGGCCGCCGAGTCGGCGCCTCCCGAGAGGGCGACCACGACCGGACCTTCTGGGAGCTCGAGTTTGGGGATGGTGGTCGAGATCAGCTCGTTCAGGCGACGCGTTGCAGCCACAGAGCGGGGTTCTCCATCTCTTCGAGGGTGGGGAGACTGCCCGCGCCCCTGAAGGCGAGTCGCAGTGTGTCCCAGCCCGCCTCCTTCTCCACGGTGGACACGAATCGCTCCCCCAGCGCGTACTGGTTGAGCTTCATCTCAAGACCGGTGAGTCGGAAGAAGGCTGCGGTGCGTCGGTCCTTGCGTCTCGCCTTGAGCACCCGGCTCATCCGCTCCTGGGAGCGGAGACGCTCCGCACCCACGCGGTCCATCACGACGTGCCCGTGACCTTCCAGCAGAGACATCAGGGCCTGGACCTTGTCCACCACCGCGTTCTGCTCCGGCGATCCGAAGAGGCCGATGAGCCCGCGCTCGTCCAGGATCGGCCTGCCCGCGGAGCGGCGCGACGACAGTTCCTCGACGACCCGGTTGAGCATCCCCGGCTCGGGTCGGGACAGCTCGACCAGTTCGGAAACCAGGCTCATGAAGTAGTCGCGCAGCCAGGGCACACCCTGGAACTGCGCTCGGTGTGTCAACTCATGCAGGGCGACCCAGTAGCGGAATTCGGCCGGCTTGAACTGATGGGTTCGCTCCATCTGGAGGATGTTCGGGCCGACGTAGGCGACCACATCGCCCTGGTCGCCGGTGGGCAGGACCAGCTCGTACTGCCCGAGGACCCGACGTGCCAGGACACTGAGCACCGCCCGGGTCTCTGCAGCCATCACCTTCTCCGCCATGACGGCGGCCGACTGACTCCTCGATCCCGCCTCCCTCATGCGCTCCTCGAGCTTGATCCGGGCCGGCTCGATCAGATGGGAGAAACTGGCCACGTTGCGGTCGATCCACTCGGTGCGATCGATCAGGACCGTCGATGGCGAACCGGGGAGACGCAACCCTGTGGCCTCTTCGACCACACCCGAGACGTCGCTCGTGATCTCCTCCATGTTCGCGGCCAGCTGGTCGGAGTGATAGGTCTCAGCCAGCGGATAGGTCCCGGCGAGACGATCGGAGAGTCGCCCCCACCCGGGCCGTTGCGAAGTCACTCGACGATGCGGTAACGCCTGCGCACGACGTCGGTGAAGTACTTGACCGCCGTGATCACGACGACGAGCCCGGCGAGGACGAGCCCCGTCGGGACGAGATACCGATAGGTCCAGTCGACCGGGGGCGGCGTCGGCTCTTGGACCTCGATCGGAACTGCCGGGGAGAGACCACTGTTGATGGTGGTCGTGGTCGAAGCGGCCCCCTCATCCCCCTCGCCACCTTCCTCGGCGGCGAGCGCAGTGAGGGAAAGACCGGCGACCAAGAGCCCGAGAAGAAGCATCAGGAGGGTACGGCGACCCGTGCGACTCATGATCCGCAGCCTACCGCTGGCGCCCGAGCCCGGCGAACTATCGAGATTCCTCGCGTATGAGGGCGATGACCTTCTGTTCCAGCTCTTCGGGCATGTCTTCGGTGAGACAGTCCTTGATCACCAGCTTGAGCCGGCGCTCGAAGTCGAAGGAGTCGAAGCATCCTGAGCAGTCATCGAGATGATGCTTCACCCGGGCCGCAGTGGGCTCGTCGACCTCCGCATCGAGATACTGATAGAGCTGGCCTATGGCGTCGTCGCAGTCGTGCTTCATGGTCGTTTCGCATTCTCGGGCAGTAGCCCTCTTTGACTTGCGAATTCCCACAACCGCTTCTGCATGGCTTTTCTTCCGCGGTGTAACCGGGACATAACGGTACCAATCGGAATGTCGAGGATCTCGGCGATCTCCTTGTAGGAGAAACCCTCCAGGTCGGCGAGGATCACGGGGAGCCGGAAGTTCTCCGGCAACTCCTCGACCGCGGTCTTGATGTCGGACTCCACGAGGTTGTCGAGGACCCGGTCCTCGGTGGTGCGCGAGGCTTCGGCAGTGTCCTCGGACCCGATCCGTCGGTAGAGATAGAGGTCCTCGACGTCACCGAGGTCGACTTCGTTGGGGCGCCTGGAGTCCTTGCGGTACTTGTTGATGTAGGTGTTGGTCAGGATCCGGTACAGCCAGGCCTTCAGGTTGGTGCCCTCCTCGAACGTGTCATAGGCGCGATAGGCCTTGAGGAAGGTCTCCTGGACCAGATCCTCGGCGTCGGCTGGGTTGCGGGCCATGCGAAGGGCTGCCGAGTACAGCTGTCGCGAGTACTGCAGGGCATCACGCTCGAAATTCGCCTTATCGGCCATCTAGGCGGCACGGTAGCCGGGGGTGGGAGGGGCGACGATTCCGCGTCAATCGGTGCCGACCACCTCGTCGACCCACATCGCGGGCTCGACGGCGTCGGTTGCGTCCGGCGGGCGGGAGGGGAAGTGGAAGACCCCGATCATGAGCTGCATCGGATAGTCGGGAGACTGGACCGAGCGTCGGACCACATGGTCGTCGATGAGGAACGTGAGACCATCGGATCTCCAGTCGACTGCGTACGAGTGGTATCTGGTGACGTCGATCTCGAACCGCTGGGCGGAGAACTCCTCATTCAGGCTCGGGTCGCGGAATCGATGGACACCGATTCCGATCTCTGCCGTTCCCTCCCCGAGCCCCGACCCGAATATCTCGGCGACACAGATCTCACCTGAGCGTTCCGGACGGTCCTCGATCCCGGACATCCAGAAGGCGAACATCGACCTGGGGCCGATGCTGCCCCTCATGCGAACGGTGATGCGCCCGTGGTGCGGGGTGTACCCCCAGAACTCGGGTTGCTCCTCCCGCACTGTGAGGCCCTCCCGAAAGGGCTGCTGGCCGATGGTGCTCCCCACCGCGCCGGAGAAGCTGCCGGTCTGGATGCAGGAGACCTTCATGGGCTCCTCGTGGCGGTCCGGACACCAGAGCGGTTGCTCGGGCGGGATGCTCAGGTGCAGGGCGCCACTGCTGACGTCGAAGGTCGCCGCCGCCTCGGAGCGTGAGCTCCAGTGAGGCAGGTAGTAGGGGAACCAGACGGTCTCGTCGAGGGCGCCGGATGAGAAGTCCTCGTGCAAGGTCACCCGCGCCAAGGTACATCGCAGTCAGAGAGCCGGAGAGGGGAGTCGAACCCCTGGCCCATGCTTTACGAAAGCATTGCTCTACCACTGAGCTACTCCGGCGCAGAGTCAAATGGTAGGGGACCATTTGATCCTGAGCCATCTCGGGGATCGCCCTCGAGGCGGGCAAATTCGGAGGCCCAGCGGATCTTCTTCTGTTGGCCATTCCGGGTCGGTTCCAACCGCAGGGCGAGCTGGGTGTGGCCGTCCCATACCTGGGAGGGGATGTAAAAGCATCGATTGCCGGTCGCCTCGTAGATTGCGATCCAGTCCACCTCCTCGGGGGTGTAGCGGTGCGCCACCCAGGCTGATGAGCTTCGAATGACTGCTCGGATCACGTTTCCGTCGCTCGTCGTGTATTTCACCTGGACCTTCTCCAGGCGGCCGTCCTCCTTGCGGATGACGATCAGATCGAAAGGCTGGTTGTGACCGAAGGGAATGGCGATGTCATGCCCCTGGCGCATCAGGTCCGCGATGATCATCGCCTCGCCGATCTCTCCCTTCTCGGTGGTCTTCGCCGCATCCCCACCTCCTCTGGGTCCGAAGGTAAGGAGGGGGTGGGACGGGATCTAGCCCTCGGAGCCCAAGGTGGCGAAGAGGTTTGCCAGCACCAACTCGCGCCGCAGGCTGGCCTGGATGTCGACCACCGCATCGAGGATCGTCTCGGCAGCCATCACTGCCCGACGGGGCGGCACATCGGTGAAGGCGGCCAGGTCGAGGTCCCGGTTCCGGATCGGCCCGCCGAGTTGCAGCGAGGCGGCGTCGGAGTACCAGGACGCCAGGATCTCCAGACCGCTCACCAGGAGCGACAGCTCGGCACGGCGCCGGAAACGCTGCGCTTTCTCCTTGGACAGGTCCTCGGGGACCGACTGTTCCACCAGCGGGGCCAGCTCGCCCAGCATCCCCATGGCGAGACGCTGGCCGTCGCCCGGATGTGGCGTCACCAGCCCGGGGATCGACAGCCACATCTCCCGGAAACGAGCCACCTCCGGCTGGCTCATCAGCGCCAGCGCCAGACCGGGCCGCCCACCGGAGACCACGGCCACCACTTCGGCCTCGTCCTGGCCTACCCCCCGCGCCACGAGGGCCCCGACCACCTCGGCCTGGGGCACCCTCCCGAAGTGGATGGTGCGACAGCGGGAGGCGACCGTGGGAGGGAAGTCCTCCTCGGACTCGGCCACGAGGATGAACACCACCTGCGCGGTCGGCTCCTCCAGGGTCTTCAGCAGCGCGTTGGCGGCCTGCTCGGTCATCGACCCCGCATCCGGGAACAGGAAGATGGTCCTGGCAGCCTCCACCGGTCTCATCGAGGCACGGGCGACCACCTCCCGAGCCTGATCGACCCCGAGACTGGTGGCGCCCTCCGGCTCGAGGACACGGAGATCGGGATGAGCACGCATGAGGGCCAGACGACGGGCCCGCTCATCGGTCTCACCACCGAGGAGACCGGCGGCGAATCGGACGGCCACGAACTCCTTGCCCACCGACTCGGGACCGACGAAGAGATAAGCCTGCGCCGGCCGGTCCAGCTCCGAGCGAAGCAGCTGGACCACGCTCTGGTGCCCGATGACTTCCGTGAACAAATCAGACATCGGCGATCTCCAAGATCTGTGACGCCAGCTCGTCGACGGAGAGGGAGCCATCCAGGATGTGCACCTTGTCTTCTCGTTGCGCCAACTCCAGATAGCTGGCGCGGACGGCGGACTGGAAGTCGACGCCTTCCCGGCCGATCCGGTCGGGGCGATCCTGACGGGAGAGCGCAAGCCCTGGCTCGACATCGATCACGAAGACCAGGTCAGGGATCACCCCCTCGAGGCCGGTCTCGTTGATCACCCGGACCGCATCCTCCCCGAGACCACGGGCCCGGCCCTGATAGGCAATCGAGGAGTAGTAGGTCCGATCGGAGACCACCCAGGTGCCGGCCTCGAGCGCTGGGCGAATGACTTCCCGGGCCAGTTCTGCCCGCTGGGCGGCGAACAAGAAGACCTCGGCCCAGTCGTCGAGTCTCTCCGAGTCGAGCAGAAGACCCCGGATGGCCTCCCCGAGTCGCGTCCCCCCCGGCTCCCTGACCAGGACGGCCTTTTCGCCCAGAGCCTCGAGACGGTCGACCACCGCCTTGCCCACGGTGCTCTTGCCGCTGCCGTCGACACCCTCCAGAGCGATGTACTTGCTCACATTCGCCACGGTAACCAGCGGTCGGGACACGGAGCCAGAGATTGACATTCGGTCCAGGGATGGTGTCAACTGCCCCGCGAATGCCAAAGAGTCTCGTCATCGTGGAGTCCCCTACGAAGGCCCGCACGATCTCGTCGTTCCTCGGCCCCGAGGCCACCGTCGAGTCGTCGATGGGTCACATACGGGACTTGCCGCGCTCGGCTGCCGACATCCCGGCCAAAGCCAAGGGCGAGGAGTGGGCCCGGCTCGGGGTCAACGTGGAGAAGGGGTTCGAGCCGCTCTACGTCGTCCCCAAGGAGCGCAAGAGCCAGGTGAAGAAGCTCAAGGAGCTTCTGGCGCAGGCAGACGAGCTCTACCTGGCGACGGACGAGGACCGCGAGGGCGAGGCCATCGCCTGGCACCTGGTCGAGGTGCTCAAGCCGAAAGTCCCCGTGAAGCGGATGGTGTTCCACGAGATAACCCGACCCGCGATCGAAGAGGCGTTCGCCAACCCCAGGGAATTGGACGAGCGTCTCGTCTCGGCTCAAGAGGCCCGACGCATCCTGGATCGTCTGTACGGCTACGAGGTCTCCCCGGTCCTCTGGAAAAAGGTCCAGCCCAAGCTGTCGGCGGGTCGGGTGCAGAGCGTGGCGGTGCGGATCGTCGTCGAGAGGGAACGGGAGCGGATGGCCTTCGTGCCCGCCGGCTACTGGTCGATCGAAGGCTCCTTCGCCCCCGCCGAAGACCTGGACAAGAAGTTCGAGGCCACCCTTGTCTCGCTCGACGGGACGAAGGTCGCCTCCGGTCGTGACTTCGATGCCGGGGGCCGGCCACGGCACGACGTTGTGGTGCTCGACCGGACCAGGGCGACGGAACTTGCAGTGGCGCTGCAGGACTCCAACTTCAGAGTGGTCTCGGTCGAGTCGAAGCCGTACACACGGCGTCCCTATCCCCCGTTCCGGACTTCGACCTTGCAGCAGGAGGCGGGTCGCAAGCTCCGTTTCTCCTCGTCACGGACCATGTCGGTGGCCCAGCGTCTGTACGAGAACGGGTACATCACCTACATGCGCACCGACTCGGTGGAGTTGTCCGACACCGCGGTGAGTGCCTCCCGGGCACAGGTGGCCCGGCTCTACGGCGAGGAGTATCTGTCACCCGCGCCGCGCAACTACGCCGGCAAGCAAGCCCGGGGGGCGCAGGAAGCCCACGAGGCGATCAGGCCCGCCGGCGACTTCCTCACCCCGGAGCAGGTGGCGACACGGGTGGGACGGGACGAGGCCGCCCTGTACGACCTGATCTGGAAGCGGACCGTGGCCTCGCAGATGGCCGACGCCAAAGGTGTCAGTGTCTCGGTCCGGCTCGCCGCCACGGCCTCATCCGGTGAGGAGGCCGTTTTCGGGGCATCTGGTCGGACCATCACCTTCCCCGGATTCCTCAGGGCGTACGTCCAGGGCAGCGACGACCCGGAATCGGAGCTCGACGACAAGGAAAAGGTCCTCCCCCCGCTGGCGGAGGGCGACGCCCTTGTGGTGGAGCGGCTCGAACCCACCGGTCACGAGACGAAGCCCCCGCCCCGCTACACCGAGGCCTCCCTGGTGCAGCGTCTCGAAGAATTGGGGGTGGGACGGCCCTCGACCTACGCCTCGATCATGACCACGATCCAGGACCGCGGGTACGTGTTCAAGAAGGGGACCGCCCTGGTGCCCACCTTCACCGCGTTCGGAGTGGTCAGCCTCCTCGAGAAGCACTTCCCGAATCTCATCGACTACGAGTTCACCGCGGCGATGGAAGACGACCTGGACCGCATCGCCGAGGGCGAGGAGGAGACGGTTCCCTGGCTCACCGCCTTCTACTTCGGCGAGGATGGGCTCAAGGAGAAGGTGGCATCGCGTCTCGACGAGATCGACCCCAGAGAGGTGAACTCGATCCCGATCGGTGAGGACGAGTCAGGCCAGGAGATCGTGGCCCGGATCGGCCGGTACGGGCCCTATGTCGAGCGGGGCGAGGAGCGGGCCTCGATCCCGCCCGACCTTCCGCCCGACGAGCTCACGGTCGAGAAGGCCATCGAGCTGATCGAGACGCAGAACGCCGGCGACAAGATCTTCGGCACGGATCCCGAGACCGGGCTGACCGTGTACGGGAAGACCGGGCGGTTCGGCCCTTACGTCCAGCTCGGCGAGCAGGAGGAGGGCGCCAAGGAGAGGCCGAAGCGGGCTTCGTTGCTGAAAGGTATGGATCTCGACGCCATGGGTCTCGACGACGCCCTGCGTCTTCTTTCCTTGCCCCGGGTCATCGGCACCGACGAGAACGGTGTCGAGATCATCGCCCTCAACGGTCGCTACGGCCCCTACATCCAGAGGGGCGAGGACCGGCGGAGTCTCGAGAGTGAGGAGCAGCTGTTCACGCTGACAGTCGAGGAAGCGCTGGCGCTTCTGGCCGAACCGCCCCGCCGTCGCGGCCAGGCCCGCAGCTCGAACATCAGGGAGCTGGGGACGGACCCCGTCTCGGGCAAGATGATCACCGTCCGATCCGGTCGCTTCGGGCCCTACGTGACCGACGGCGAGGTCAACGCCTCACTGCGTCAGGGAGACTCCCCCGAGGACATCACCCTGGAGCGTGCCGCCGAATTGCTGCAGGCCCGCCGGGAACGGCTCGGAGCCTGATCAGAGGATCGTGGCCGCCATCTCGGCCAGTGGTGAGCGGACGCTGCGTTCCAGGGTCACGTGGGCGAACAGACCGGACCCCGTGAACTTCTCGATCAGGGCGGCCATCCCGCCGTACGGCGAGATGTAGGGGTTGTCCACCTGGGTCAGGTCGCCGCAGAAGACCACCTTGGAGTCACGGGACATGCGGGTGAGGATCACCCTGAGGGTGGAGAGCTCGAGGTTCTGGGCCTCGTCGATGATCACGAACTCCCCGGTGATGGAGCGACCTCGAAGGTAGGTGACCGAGGCCATCTCCAGCTCCCCGCGCTCGATCAACTCGTCGATGGCGTGCCGGGCCCCGTCGACACCGGCGTCGGAGAAGAGTGCATAGAGGTTGTCATGGACAGCCGCCATCCACGGCGCCAGCTTCTCGTTGAGGTCGCCCGGCAGGAAGCCCAATTCCTGCCGGCCAACCGCGACGAGCGGACGGTATACGGACACCCTGCGATAGCGGCCCTGCTCGAGGACCTGCTCCAGGGCGGCAGCCAGTGAGAGAAATGTCTTCCCGGTCCCGGCCATGCCCATGACGGAGACCGCGGGGATGTCGGGGTCGAGAAGCTGATGGAGGGCGACGGTCTGCTGCAGGTTCTTCGGCTCGACACCGAATGCCCGCACGTGGGTGGGCATCCGCTCCAGCACCGTGACCGGATCGGCCTGAACCACGCGGGCGAGGGCCGACCGCGAGGAGCCGTTGCGGAGCACCACGAACTCGTTGAGCGGCGCCTCGACCTCGTCGACCTCGAGCTTGCCCTCGTCGTAGAGCCGGTCGATGACCTCACCGGGCACCTGATGCTCGATGACACCCGACCGGAGCTGATCGGTCCGGGCGGTGTCGGCCCGGTAGTCCTGGACACGCACCCCCAGTTGCGCGCCTTTGATCCGCAACGAGGCGTCCTTGGTCACCAGGACCGCGCCCGTGGTTTCCTGGAGGTTCAGACAGGTGGACAGGATCCGATGGTCGGGTGTGCCCGGGTCGAGGACCGAAGGGAGCCGGTCCGAGTACACGCCGTTGAGCTCGATCCGCAGCGTGCCTCCACCCGGCAGCCGTACCGGCTCACGCATCCCACCGGATTTCGAGGCGCCCAATTCTTCGAGCAGCCGGATCGCGGACCGGGCGTTGGCGCCGACCTCGTCCATCCTCGTCTTCTTGCGATCCAGCTCCTCGATCACGACGAGTGGCAGGACGACGTCGTGCTCATGGAACCGAAGTGGCGAGTGAGGATCGGCGAGGAGGACACAGGTGTCGAGAACGAAGGTGGAAGCCACCCTTCAGATCTCCGCAGTCGTGGTCGTCAAGAGTCACAGCATCATCCCTCTCAGTGAGAATTACAAGCATCGGATTCGATGTTGTCGGCGGCTCAGCCGGGTATCTCGAAGACCGGGAAGCGTTCGGCCACCGCGGCGAAGTCGTCCACCGTGGGGTCTTCCGGGACGTCCATGAACTGACGGGAGAAGGCCTCGCGCCGGTAGTAGGCCTGGACGACCTCCGGTCGTGACCCGGTCACCTCGACCAGCTCAACTTCACGGGTGGTCCCGCCCTTGGTGAGCGAGACGTGTGGATCGGCGCGGACATTGAGGACCCACCCCGAGCCGCCGTAGGGCGACACCAGGTAGTCGACCCCGTCGAAGGTGATCGGCGACACCGTCACCTGACGGGGCTCACCCGACTTACGTCCGCGCGTGGTCAAGACGACGAAATTGCCCAGACCGCGCCTGGCGGCCCATCCCATGATGGCGCTCACCACCCTCTTCCCGGCCGTCACCTCATACTTCTTGGCCACGGTTCTCCTATCCCCTCCGTCGGCGGACCCACTCGAGGAAGTCGTCAGGGTCCCTGGTGTTCACCACCCGGTCGTTGGTCACCCAGGCACGTTGCGCGTACTGGACCCCGTAGTCCATCCGCCTGAGATCGGACACGTGATGGGAGTCGGTGTCGATGACGAAGTCGACCCCGCCCGCCATGGCCTTGCGGGCCACGTCGGTGGTGGCGTCGAGCCGGTCGAGCGCCCCGTTGATCTCCAGCGCGACGCCGGTGATGGCGAGACCCTCGATGATCGGGTCGATGTCGAGCTCGACGCCGGGCCGTCTCCCCACGTAACGACCGCTGAGATGACCGATGGCGTTGACCGCCGGATCGGCCAAAGCGGTGAGGA
>DASSVE010000027.1:0-5788 GCA_035706345.1 Acidimicrobiia bacterium | reverse complement strand
TCATCCACGAAGAGGAAGTCGCGTGTCTGCTCTCCATCGCCGTAGACGATGAGAGGCAAATTGGAGGCAACCCGCTTGAGGAACGTGGCCACCACGCTCCCCTTGTGATAGCTGTACGGCCCGTAGACGTTGGAGAATCGGAGAGCGACAGTTCTCAGTCCGTAGCTTCCGGCGAAGGCCGAGCAGAGAGCCTCACCCGCCAGCTTGGACGCACCGTACGGCGAGAGCGGGCGAGGCACCTTGTCCTCGTGGGATGGTGGCTCGACGTCTCCCAACGGAGCGTTCGACGAGGCAAAGATGAAACCCTCGACGCCGGATTCTCTGGCCGCAATCAGGGTGTTGAGGAGCCCCGTCACATTGACGTCGAGGTCGTTTCGAGGGTCCTCGATCGACTCGACCACGCTGGTGTGGGCGGCGAGATGGATGACGTGCGTGTGCCCTGCCACAGCCGCACGAATGGCATCCGGATCGCGGATATCACCTTCGATCAGCTCGTGATACCCGGCACTCTCCCCGTCTTCACGGCTACCGGCCGAGTAGTCGTCGAATGAGGTCACTCGCCACCCCGACTCGATCAATGTTCGGGCCAGATTCACCCCGATGAACCCCGACCCGCCGGTTATGAAGGCGCTGCGGTCGCTCACCGCCACTTGGTCGAGGGGCTGATCACACTCTCGATCACTCGATCCTTGTATCGCTCGACTGCGTGGAGCATCGTCTCGATGAGCGTCTCCGACAAGAACCGCGGCTGGAGCCCGAGCTCCAAGAGCTTGGTGTGCGTTGGGTTGTAGTAGTGCTCCTCGGCCTCGACCCGCGGGTTCTGGACGTGATCCACCGTCACGACATATCCGAGGTGCTCGGCCGCGGTCTGAACGGTCGACGCGAGCTCACTGACCGAAAAGGTCTCGGTGAACTGGTTGTAGATCCGCATCTCGCCCGACTCGGCCGGGCTCTTGGCGGCCAACTCGACGCACTGCAACGTGTCGACGATGTTGAGATACCCGCGGGTCTGCCCACCTTCTCCGTAGACGGTGATCGGATGCCCGATCACAGCCTGGACGACGAAGCGATTCAGAGCCGTACCGAATGCCTCGTCATAGTCGAACCTCGTCAGCAGACGCTCGTCGAGCTGTGTCTCATCGGTGTGAATCCCGTAGACCACGCCCTGGTTGAGATCGGTGGCCCGAAGCCCCCAGGTCCGGCAGGCAAAGTGGATGTTGTTCGAGTCGTGCACCTTGGTCAGGTGATAGAAGCTGCCCGGTCTCTTCGGGAAGAGGACCGTGTCGGTCCGACCCTTGTGATGGATCTCGATGTAACCCTCTTCGATGTCGATGTTGCGGGTCCCGTACTCCCCCATGGTCCCCAGCTTGATCAGGTGGGAGTCGGGCGAGACCTCACGCATCGCCCAGAGGAGATTCAACGTCCCGATCACGTTGTTCTCGTGAGTGAAGACAGCGTGGTCACGATCGACCATCGAGTAGGGGGCTGATGGCATCTCGCCGTAGTGGATGATCGTGTCGGGCTCGAAGCTGCTGAGCACTTGCTTCAGCTTCTCGTAGTCACGCACGTCGAAGACAAAGGGGACGATCTCGTTCCCCGTGACCTCACGCCAGGCCGTGATCCTCTCGGAGAGTGGTCGGATCGGGGTGAGGCTGTCAGTTCCCCGCTCCAGGTGGAGCTTCCTGCGCGTCAAGTTGTCGATGAGCGCGACGTCGTGCCCCCGAGCAGAGAAATGCATTGCGGTAGCCCAACCGAGGTACCCGTCTCCGCCAACGATTAGAACACGCATCTCATCCCCTTCGTCACTTGTTCCGCGTCGCTGCGAGGAACCTGACCATAGACATTGTTTGGTTACTTACAGTGGTGCCGGCCCAAAGATCTCGCCAGAGTCGACCAACGAACATCGGGCGGAGAACTCGGGTCAGGTCGCCCACCTGCCCTGACCGATCACCAGGACCCGGGCTCCGGATCCCTCGAACCTCGACTTGTCGAGCACACCACGCCCGTCGAAGACGACCTTGGCGCCGGGCAGGTCATCAGGGCCGAGTCTCTTGTATTCGGAGTGATCCGTGTGCACGATGACGGCGTCCACCGGGTCGCCGGTCCATGGATCGAGACCGACCTCGATCAACTCCTGGCTCGAGTAGAGGGGATCGGCTACCACCGCCCGTCCCCCGTTGCTCGAGATGGCGGCGACGAGGTCGAACACACCGGAGTAAGCGGTCTCTTTGACCCCGCCCCGATACGCAGCACCCAATACGAGAACGGTACGACCGTCCAGCCCTCCGAGCTCTCCCTCTACTCGGGCCACGGCCCGGTCGGGGACCGAGAGATTCACACGTCTGGCCGTCTCTACCAGCTCCGCCGAGGGGTGACCGGACAGGTAGAACCTCGGGTACACGGGGATGCAATGTCCGCCCACAGCAACTCCGGGGCGATGGATGTGCGAGAAGGGCTGGCTGTTGGCGGCCGTAATCACTTCGCCGACGTCGATGCCCGCCGACTCGGCGAACTCCGCGAACTGGTTGGCGAGTGCGATGTTGACGTCGCGGTAGGTGGTTTCGGCCAATTTGGCCAACTCCGCCGACTCGGCCGATTCCATGGCCCACACTCCATTTGGGCGATCGAGGTCCGGTCTTTCGTCGAAGTCCAGGATGCGCTCGTAGAACTCCACCCCCTTGGCCGTTGACGCCGGGTCGACACCGCCGACCAGCTTCGGGTAGCGACGCAGATCGGAGAAGATCCGGCCGCTGAAGACACGCTCCGGGGAATGGACCAGGAACAGGTTCTCGCCCAGGGTCAGTCCGGACTCTTTCTCCAACCTGGGCCCGAATCGATTCCTGGTGGTCCCCACCGGCAGGGTGGTCTCGTAGGAGACGAGTGTCCCCGGTTGCAGACCGGCGGCGATATCGGCGGTTGCGGCGTCCATGGCGCTGAAGTCCGGTGCGCCAACCGCATCGGTCATCAGGGGGACGACGACCACGACGACGTCCGAGCGAGATACGGCTTCGGTCGTGTCGGTTGTGGCCTCGAGGTTCCCGGCGTCGATCACCTGTCTGAGAAGCTCTTCCAGACCCGACTCCCCGGGGAAGGGAGGCTGGCCTGCGTTCACCAGGTCGACGACCTTCGCCGAGATGTCGGCGCCGATGACGGGCACACCTTTCGAGGCGATCTGGACTGCCAGGGGAAGACCGATCTTGCCGAGGGCCACGACCGCAACGGTCACGTCTTGGCCCCGATCATCTCTTCGGCGACACCCAGGATCTCGACGCCTTCGGCAAGGGAGACGACGCCCTCCGCCGCACCGTCCACGATCGCCTCCCGGAACGCCTCGTGCTCGACGGCCAGTGGCTCCCGCTTGGGGATGGCGAACCTGATCATGTCACCCTCGCTGACCCCGCGCATCTGGGCGATCTGATCCCACTCGCTCCCTACTTCGGCGTTGGCGTAGAAGAAGAGGTCGCCGGCCAGGAGGTCGGCCACGAAGGCGCCCTTCTCGCCCAGGACACTGACCTCGCGGCGCTTGACAGGTGTGAGCCAGTTCACGTCGATCGAGACGACGACGTCGTTCTCGAGACGACCGGTGGCCACGACCAGATCCTCGTGGGGGCGACCCATCTTGTGGGCCATCTGACCCGAGACCTCGGAGAACCGGGAGCCTCCGATCCACATGACGATGTCGATGTCGTGCGTGGCCAGGTCCTTGACCACTCCCACGTCCTGGATCCGGTTGGGGAACGGACCGACCCGTTTCGTCGAGATGGCGATGACCCGACCCAACTCGCCTGCGTCGAGACGACGTTTCATCTCCTGGAGGGCACTGTTGAACCTCTCCACATGACCGACGGCCCCGAGCACGTCGGCGGAGTCGAACGCCTTCTGGATCTCGATCGCTGTGGGCACCGTGTCGGCCAGCGGCTTCTCGATCAGAGAGGCCACGCGACTCTCGGCCATCTGCAAGGCGATGTCACGGTGCTGTGCGGTGGGAACGGCGACCACCGCGGCGTCCAGACCTGCGGACAGCAACTCCTCGAGGTCGTCGAACATCTGCCCGCGGCGCATCGCCTGATGCCGGTCGCCGCCGGGATCGACCGCACCTACGAACTCCACGTCGTCCGATTCTGAGAGGATTCGGGCGTGGTGGCGGCCCATCTGACCCAAACCGACCAGACCGAAACGCATCAGGCCACCGCCCGGTTCAGGGTCTCGACGATGAGGTCGATCTCGCCATCCGTCAGGTCGGGCCGCACCGGTATGGAGAGAACCCGACCCACCATCTCCTCAGTCACTGGGAGGTCGTACGACGGGCCCAGATAGGGGTCCTGTTGATGGGTGGCCTTCGGGTAGTAGACGTCGTGGCCGATACCGGCCTCACGGAGCGTCTCCCGAATCGGCTCACGGTCGGTCGGGGCGATGGTGAACTGGTGATAGACATGGCGGGCGTCCGGTCGCTCCGCGGGCAGACCGAGGACGGGGTCCAACCGCTCCCGATAGATGGCGGCGATCTCTCGCCGGCGCTCCGTCCACCGTTCCACTTTGGTGAGCTGCGCCAGCCCGATGGCGGCCTCGATCTCGGTCATCCTCTCGTTGAGGCCGACGATCTTGTGCTCGTACCGTTCCGCCATGCCCTGGTTGCGCAGCCATCTCGCCCGCTGCGCCACCTCGGGATCGGACGTGGTGATCATGCCCCCTTCGCCGGTGGTCATGTTCTTGGTCGGATAGAAGGAGAAGCCGGCCACCCGACCGAAGGCACCTGCCTTGATGCCATCCGACTCGGCAAAATGGGCCTGAGCGGCGTCCTCGACGATGTCGATGCCGGTGCGCCGGGCCAGTTCCACCATCGGAGCCATCGGCGAGGTTTGGCCGTAGAGGTGCACCGGCATCACCGCCTTCGTGCGCTCGGTGATGAGAGGCTCGATCGCTGCGGCGTGGATCGTGTAGTCGACGGGGTCGATGTCGGCGAACACCGGCGTGGCGCCGACCATGCGCACCGAATTGGCGCTGGCGGCGAACGTGAATGAGGGGACGATCACTTCGTCGCCGGGGCCGATACCGAGGGCGAGCAGGCCGACATGCAACGAGGCGGTGCCACTGCCCACCGCCACTGCGTGCTCGGCCCCGACGGCTGCGGCGAACTCCTCTTCGAATTGCGCGACGCGCTTGCCCGAGGCGAGCATGCCCGATTCGAGCACTTCGGTCACGGCGGCGATCTCCTCGGGACCGATTTGAGGCCGCGAGAGAACGATCATCTGGGAACGACCCTTTCGTCCTGGTCCTCGAATTCTGCCCCCGTGCCCGGGTCTACCAGGACTCCGTCACGCAACTCGAGGGGCCGGCCACTGGGCCCAACCCATGAGACCCGGCGCGCCGGGACCCCGGCGACCAAGGCATACGGGGGGACGTCCCTGGAGACAACTGCGCCCGCGGCCACCAAGGCCCACTGCCCGACTTCGACGCCGCCGAGCACGATCGCTCCCGCTCCTATCGAGGCACCATGGCGGACCGTCACCCCCACCATCTCCCAGTCGGTGGCCGACTTGATCGACCCATCCGGGTTGACGGCACGAGGGAACGTGTCATTGGTGAGGATGACAGCCGGACCGATGAACACGCCGTCCTCGAGGACCGCGGGGGCATAAAGGAGTGCGTTGTTCTGGATCTTGCAGTTGGCCCCTACCTTCACGCCGGCATCGATGTAGGCGCCACGACCGATGATGCAGTTCTCCCCCACCGATGCATCCTCCCTCACTTGGGCGAGGCCCCAGATCCGGGCGCTCTCGGCCACGTG
>DASSVE010000026.1:0-2499 GCA_035706345.1 Acidimicrobiia bacterium | reverse complement strand
GTGACAACGACTTCGGCCATCCCGACGCAGACGTGATTCGTGTCCTCGAGCAGAGCGGGGACAGCATCCTGCGCACCGATCTGATCGGAGACGTCTCCATCCCGCTGGGGTGATGCGAGACTGACCAGGTGGTCGAATCGCTGGACCTGGGCCCTGTGAAGCTGCCCCTGGGGGAGGTCACCCATGTCATGGGGGTGATCAACGTCTCTCCCGATTCGAAGAACATGCACACCATCGCCCATTCCGTCGACGAGGCGTTGCAGATGGCCGATCGCTACCGGGCGTGGGGGGCATCCCTGGTCGATGTAGGTGGCCAGTCGTCGCACTTCGAGAATCCGACGCTGGACGCCGCTGACGAGATCGCCCGGGTGGTCCCCGTGATCGAGGCTCTGGCGGCCGAAGAGCACCTGGTCTCGATCGACACCTGGAAGCCCGAAGTGGCCCGGGCCGCAGTCGATGCCGGGGCGGTGATCGTCAACGACACCGGGGGGCTGGCCGATCTCGAGATGCGGGACGTGGTCGCCGGATCGGGAGTCGCCGCGGTGGCGGTGTACGTGGAGGGGGCCAATCCACACGAGGTCGGCGATGTCGAGATACGTGACGACAAGGCCGAGCTCACGGCCGAGCGGTTCGCTGTGCTTCTCGACGAGTTGGCAGCCGCCGGCATCGACAACGTGATCCTGGATCCCGGGATCGCCATCAACTACCGGGGGGACTACGAGGCGTATTCGAGGATGCAGTTGCAGGTGATCGCGGGGTCAGGGCATCTGCGCCGTTTCGGCAAGCCGATCCTGATCCCGATCCCCAGGAAGCGGGACGGTCATCGTCTGGCCGTGTACATCGGTCTGGCCCTGGAGCACGAGGCCGACATCATCCGAGTCCACGACGTCTCCATGACGTGTGACCTGGTCCGTCTTTTCGGTCGTACCCCATGACTACGGTGGCGACATGTCGCTGCTGATCGTCGCCGGGCCGTCGGGTGCGGGCCCCGGCGAGCGCGAGCAGATGCTCGAGATCGCGGCACAGCATCTCACCGAACGCGGGGTCGAGCGTGATCAGGTAGTTCGCATCGACGTCCCCGGCAGGGGAGCAGGGGAGGAGGGGGACGGTTCATTGCGAGCCGACCTGGAGCCGATGGTCCCTCTGCTGCAGTCGGGGTCGCTGTTCGGAGACACCGCGGGCCTGCTTCTCGTCGACGCCGAGAACCTGCAGAAATCGGAGACCGACGCCCTGGCCGATCTGGTGGAGGGCGCTGACATGGCCGCCATCGAAGTGGTGATGGTCTACGCCGGGGCGCCGCCCAAGGCGATCAAGGACCTAAGCGGGGAGACGGTCTCGGTGAAGAAGATGTGGGAGCGTCAGGCGGCCCAGTGGCTGGGCGAGGAAATCGCGGCCCGGGGGCTTGTGCTGGAGAAGGGCGCCTCCGAGGCGATGATGAAGCGGTTTGGCACCGACACCGCCAGTATGGGCCAGGCACTCGATCAGCTCAGCGAGGTCAGCGGCAAGATCACGGCGGAGTTGATAATGGACCGGTTCAAGAACCGGCCCGACGAGCCCACCTGGCACATCACCGACGCCATCGCCAAGGGGGACGTGCCCACGGCGCTGCGACGGTTGTCCGATTTCCTCGTGCACGGGCACCCATTGGTCTATCTGGCCGCCCTGGAGTCCGATCTGAAGAAGCGGGCTCTGGCTGCCGCCGCTCCCGATCAGGGGACGCTGAAGGAGTGGGTCGGCGGCTCCGATCGTCAGCTCTCGGTGCTGTGGAACCAACGCTCCCGGGTGCGCGAGTCGTCGCTGCGGCGGGCGCAGCAGGCGCTGGTTCGTGCCGACCGGGTGGTGAAGACCCAGCCCGAGGATGTGCACCGGGTGACGTTGGAACGGCTCACCGTCGCGTTCTGCCGTTGGTACGGGTGACTGGGAACGGTCCGCACCTCAGGCTGAGGGTTCTAGACGAGGGCAGCCTCGATGACGTGCCCTGGTTCGACGACCCTGCGACCCAGACCAGCCTGGGCGGCCGGGACTGGCCCAACGGGCTCTGCGGCTTATGCAAACGCAACCGGGCTCAGCCGACGGGGATCGAGTCGTGGAGGATCGGTTCGTGTGGATTGCGTACGAGGACGAGTGGCCCGTGGCTCTGGTGGACGTCGAGACCTACAACGACGGGTGCGCGACGTTCGCGGTCGTCGTCGTACCGGACCTGCGCGGTCGTGGTCTGTGCCCCCGTTTGATGCGTATCGCGATGAGCCACCCTCGGGTTGTCAGGGTTCGAACCTGGTACTCGGATGTCGACTCCGACAATGAAGCGAGTGCTCGGTGTCTCACCTCCGTGGGTTTCCGAGAAGTCCCGGATGGCTCGGACGAAGCTTCAATGATTCGATACGAGCTCGCCGTCTGAGGTTCTGTCCGACCCGAACACCAGGTCCTCGAGGAACGATCGACCACTGACTGCACCCGTTGCCGCGGCGCTTTGCGCCAATGGAACCGTGAGAGTGACTC
>DASSVE010000025.1:0-18631 GCA_035706345.1 Acidimicrobiia bacterium | reverse complement strand
CACTGGGCCGACGGCGGAGAAACATCCGTGGACAAGGGGAAACTGTTCTGCCGGCCCTGCCACATCCAAGAACACGCCAAAGACCAACGACAACGACGCAGACGACGAACCTAGGGGTGGACCCTTCCCCACCACCCCGGACCAGGCTCTTTCCGACCATTCCACCTGCGTAACGTGCCCCGATGCCGGCGGACATGTATCGCCACGACCTGGAAACGATGTCTGCCGAGGAGCGGACGGCGCTGCAGACCCAGCGTCTCGCCGCCCTCGTCGAAAGGCTCCGTCAGGCCGACACCCCCTTCTGGCAGGAGAAGCTGGGGGACCGTCCCGCAGTCACCTCCCTCGACGACTTGCAGTCCTTGCCCTTCACCGAGAAGACGGAGTTCCGTGACACCTACCCCTACGGCATGCTGGCCGTGCCGATGGACCAGGTGGTCCGGATCCACGCATCGTCGGGGACGTCGGGCAAGCCCACCATCGTTGCCTACACCGCTGGTGACATCTCGGTCTTCTCCGAGGTGGTGGCTCGCTGTCTCTCCGCCGCTGGCGCCAAACCGGACGACGTTGTCCAGATCTCCTACGGATACGGCCTGTTCACCGGTGGTCTCGGTCTCCACTACGGGGTGGAGGAACTGAGGGCGACCGCGGTGCCCGCCTCGGGAGGCAACCCGGCCTTCCAGGTCGGGTTGATGGCAGACGCCGGGGTCACCGGTCTGGCCGCCACCCCGTCGTTCACCCTCCTGCTGGCCGAGCGGGCCGAGGAGATGGGTCTCAAGGGCTCGGTGCATCTCCGCTGGGGCATCCACGGGGCCGAGCCCTGGTCGGAGAGCCTCAGGGAGAAGATCGAGACCGCGTGGGGACCGGGCTACGACGCCATCGACATCTACGGCCTGTCCGAAGTGATCGGTCCCGGAGTCGCCGCCGAGTGTCGGGAGAACAAGGGCGGCCTCCACATCCACGAGGACCACTTCCTCCCCGAGATCGTCGATCCCGAGACCGGTGAGCCAGTCGAAGAGGGTGAACCGGGGGAGCTGGTCCTGACCACGCTGACCAAGGAGGCCCAGCCGGTCATCCGGTACCGGACCCGGGACATCACCCGCTTCCTCCCCGGGCCCTGTCCCTGCGGGCGGACCACCCGAAGGATGTCGCGTCTCGAGGGACGGGCCGATGACATGCTCATCGTCCGGGGGATCAACGTCTATCCGCGAGCCATCGAGGAGATCCTGATGTCGGAGCCGGAACTGGGCCCGAACTACGCCCTCATCGTCGATCGACGCGGGGTCATGACCGAGTTGGAGGCCCGGGTCGAGCTGATCGAGGGCGTCCTCTACGACGACCGGCAGGTCATCGCAGCACGTCTCCAGGAGAAGCTGGAGGAGACGGTGCGTCTCCGCATTCCCGTCAAGGTCGGCATGCCGGGGAGCATCCCCCGCACCGAGCTGGGCAAGGCGAAGCGGGTGTTCGAGCGGACCAGCGACGAGGACCCGTTGCTCGGCTGATTCCCTACCTGGGGAAACAGGTCGTGCTCTCGATGTGGACCACGACGTGCTGGCCCGGCGAGAAATTGCTGTCGGGACCGAGACGGGACCTAATCGTGGTGCCGTCGGGGTAGGCCACGGTCACCAGCTGATCGTGGCCGAAGAACTCGGTGCTGCGCACGATCGCCTCGCCTCCGTTCCCGTTGGCCAGGCTGAGCCCCACTTCCTCGGGACGGATCATCATCACGATGTCGCCGTCGGCGTCGCAGGGGAATGTGCCGAGCGCGGTCTCCACCGTCCCCCCATGGGCGCGGCCGCTCACGAAGTTGGCGTCCCCGACGAAGGAGGCGATCCACTCGTTGGCCGGCTCCCAATAGAGCACCTGAGGAGGCGCCGTCTGGACGATCCGCCCGGCGTTCATGACTGCCACCAGATCGGACATCGAGAGGGCTTCCTCCTGGTCATGGGTGATGAACAGCGCCGTCGCCGATGCATTGCGGATGACCTCGATGATGTCGCGGCGGACCTGGCCACGCAGGGCCTCGTCGAGATTGGAGAACGGCTCGTCGAGGATCACGAGGTCAGGGCTGGGAGCAAGGGCCCGGGCCAATGCCACCCGCTGCTGCTGACCGCCCGACAGCTCGTGCGGATAACGCTTCCGGAGCCCGGTCAGGCCGACCAGTTCGACGACCTCGTCGATGCGACGGGAGCGATCGCGATCCCTGGCCAGCCCGTAGCCCACGTTGCCCGCCACATCGAGATGCGGGAACAGCGCGTAGTCCTGGAGCACGACGCCCACACGTCGTTGTTCCGGGGGCACGAATACCTCAGGACCGACCACCCTTCGTCCCCGGATGTCGACGGTCCCGCGCTCGGGGCGGTCGAACCCGGCGATGATCCTGAGCATCGTGCTCTTACCGCTGCCCGAAGGGCCGAGCAGGGTCATGACAGCCCCCGACGGCACGGTGAGATCGCACTCGTCGAGAGCCTTGACGTCGCCGAATCGCTTCGAGACGCCGACGGCGGTGATTACCGGGTCACTCATGAAGGTCACGGATAACGAAGAAGTAGAGCGGTAGCGCAGACGCTGCGATCAGAGCGAGCGAGGCGAAGCTCGCCTGAGTGTAGAAGAGCTCGTTGGTCGCACTCCAGATGCGCACCGGCAACGTGTCGAACTCGGTCGGCCGGAGCAAGAGCGTGGCGGGAAGCTCCTTCATCACGGACAGGAACACCAAAGCGGCGCCGGCCAGAACCGAAGGTCGCAGCAGCGGGATGGTGATTCGGCGCAGGGTGCCCAGAGCCCCCACTCCCAGACTCCGGGAGGCGTCCTCCAGGGCGGGCCCGATGCGACGCATCCCGCTCTCGACGGCGGCCAGGGCCAGGGGCAGGAACATGGCCAGGTACACCAGCACCAGGAGGATCACCGTCTGGTAGATGGGTCTCGCGATCCTGATCGTCAGCACCAGGAAGGCGAGCCCGACCGCGAGGTGAGGCAACGAGTACGTCAGCCATGGGATCGACTCCAGCATGCGGGTCCGTTTCGACGGGAACCGGACCACGAGGATCCCTATCGGCAAGGCGGCGATCGCGATAACGAGCGCGGCCAAACCGGATATCAGGACCGAACGCGTCAGGTGGGGGAGAACTGTCAGCATCGAGTTGCCCAGCGAGAGGCCACGAATCATCCACCAGATCAGTATCGCCACAGGGATCACCAAAGCCAGAGTGACCAGACCTCCGAGGAGGGCCCATGCTCCAACCCGGGCCCACCTGGAGAGGTGGTGGAGTCGCGGCTCTCGCGTGGACCGATTGGTGTAGAGGGCGGCGCGGCCCCGCACCCGTTGCTGGACGAGGACGATGACCAAGGCGGCGGTAGTCAGGAGACCGGCGAGGTAGAGGGCGGGACCCGGGTCGAGCCGGCCGGCGAACTGGGTGTAGATCGCCCTGGTGAATGTCTCGTATCGCAGCATCGACACTGCGCCGAACTCGGCGATGACGTAGAGGGCAACCAGGAGCGTGCTCGAGGCGATGGCCGGTCGCAGTTGTGGGATGACGATGGTGCGGAACGTCTTCCACCGCGACGCCCCCAGACCTCGTGCCACGTCTTCGAGGGACGGATCGAGACGTCGGAGCACGGGGACGATGAGCAAATGGACGAATGAGAAGTTCCACAGGCTGAGGGCAGCCCAGGAGGGCCAGAACCCCTGGAACACCGGCAGACTTGGCAACCCGATCGACTCGAAGAGGACCGTCAGGGCGCCGTTGTTTCCCGAGGCGGAGAGCATCGTCATCGCACCCACGTAGGAGGGGATGACCAGGGGGAGGGTCACCAGCGTCGACCAGAGACCGGACCCGGGGAGATCAGTCCGTGTGGTGAGCCAGGCGGAAGTCAGACCCAGAACGAGGGTGGTGAAGGTCACCGTGACCGTCAACAGCGCGGTGTTGCCGGCCAGTTCGAGCAAACGCGAGATGGGGAAGCCGCCGGCGTCGAAGCCGCCGGGACGGACGACGACCCAGATCAGGTAGACGATCGGGATCAGTGCAGGAAGGACGACGAGCCAGGAGAGACCCCACAGCGGAGCCGGAGCCCTCAGTCTTCTGACGGTGGGCTCCGGCCGGACCGCGGAACGGTTGACTACATCGAAGGCTATGGGTGACCCCCTACGACAGACCGGCCTGTGCGATCAGCTCCACTGACGTCTCGAGATGAGCTGCCAGGTCGGAGAGGTTGATGTCCGGGCCGGCGAGGTCGGCGAGCGGCGGCACACCCTCGGGTGTGGGTGCCCCGTCGATCAGGGCGTACTCGTAGAGAACCTCGGCGAAATGGGCTTGGGCCTCTTCTGACAGCAGATATCGGATGAACTCCAATGCCGCCTCCTGGTTGTCCGACGGCGCCATGACGCCCGCACCCGTCGACATGACCAGGGCACCGACGTCGCCCGGGGTGAAGAAGTGGTTGGCCGCGCTGACCTCGCCCTGTTCGGCCTGGGCCTGAAGCAGGTAGTAGTGATTGACCAAACCGGCGTCGATGTCACCTGCAGCCACCGCCTCCACCACGGCTCCGTTGCCGGAGAACGTCTGTGGGTTGTTGGCGGCGATCCCCTCGAGCCACTCCAGGGTGGCATCGGGGCCTTCGGTCAGCTCCATCGCCGAGACGAAGGCAACGAAGGAAGCGTTGGTGGGGGCGATCCCGAGACGGCCGTTCCACTCCGGATCCACCAACTCGTGGACACTCGCCGGCAGCTCGTCCTCGGAGACCAGTTCGGGGTTGTAGACGAGGACCCGGCTCCGCGCCGTCACACCCACCCACTGACCGTCCCCGTCCTGATAAGCCTCGGGTACGAGCGAGAGGATGTCGTCGGGGAGTGTGCTCAGCAGACCCTCGTCCCCGATGGCGCCGATCCACGCCGGATCCTGTGCCCAGAACACATCGGCGTCGGTGGTCTCGCCCTCGTTGATGATGGTGGTGGCCAGATCGGAGGTGCCGTCCCCGTACCGAACCCGGACGTTGATGCCGGTTGCCTCGGTGAATGCCTCGACCACTGGTGTGACGAAGTTCTCGTTGCGACCCGAATACAGAACCAGGTCCTCGGCAGGCTCCTCCCCTTCGGCCTCGGTGGTCGTGGTGTCCGCCGCTTCGGTGGTGCTCGAGCGCTCTCCGTCGCTCTCGGTGGTCGTCGACGAGGCGGTCCCGTCTCCCGAGCAGGCGGCGAGAACGAGAAGCAGGGCAGTGAGCAGCGTGAGTGGACGTTTCATGGCTAGGTGACCCTTCCGTGATCGATTCGGGTAACCTAATAAACACTACCGTGGTAGTGCAAATATGAGTCTAGGGGCCGCTAAGCGGCCGGAAGCCGAAGGCGGAACACACTTCGGCCTCTCTGGTGCCGGTAGACCAGACTTCCACCCATCAGCTCGGCCAGCTGGCGGGACACGGAGAGACCGATGCCGAGCGACTGGTCCTCATCGCCATGGGCTCGGTGATAGAGGCCGAAGATGGGCTCCCACTGATCGAGTGGGAGCCCGGGCCCGTCGTCGCTGACGTCGATGTCCACCCACTCGCCGACCGGGCTCACCGTGACCGCTACGTCCGGTCCGCCGTACTTCTCGGCGTTGGTCAACAGGTTGCGCAGGATCTGGCGAACCCTGGTCGGGTCGGCCAGGACTTTGGTCGTCTCCTCGGGCGAGTCGAAGCGCACCTGCTCGGTGAACGACCCCCCGGCTGTCAGGGTCCGGTTGATCTCTTCGACCACGTCGATGGTGCGCGGCTCGACGTTGACGTCGCCGGTCTCGGCGCGCGCCGCCACCAGGAGATCGTCGATGAGGTCGGACATCTCGCCGGCCTGTTCGGCGATCGAGGACACCATCAGCCTCCGCTCGTCCTCGCTGAGACCGGAGCCCTCCTCCAACATCTGGCTGAATCCGAGGATGGCGGTCAGCGGGGTGCGCAGCTCGTGGCTGATCGAGGCGAGGAAACGGCTCTTGGAGACGATGAGTTGCTCCATGCGCCGCTCCTCCGATCGGTGCTCGGAGACGTCGACGATCGTGAACATGGCCCGGGAGAAGTCGGGCTCACCGTCTACGAGAGGGGCGGAAAGGGTCGACTCGGCGTCATAGGTTCGCCCGTCCGGCGTGCCGGCGACGAAGGCGGTGTGCGCCTCGGGGGTGCGGCTCCACACAGCCTCGAACTGGGCGATCCAGGACGGGTACGACTCGTCGTTGACGATCAGGGGGTCGACGGGGCCGATCAGCTCATCGATGGGGAGGCCAACTGCCTCCGCCGCGGCCGGGTTGGCAGCCGCGATCCAGATCAACGGCACGATTTCCCGCACCGCGTCGATGTCGGGCAGAACCTCGCGGACATCTGTCACGCCATCCCGCCGGAGACCGTCCATCCACCTCTCCACCTGGGTGTAGTCCTGTTCCATGATCGGGAAGGGGGAGATGCGGAACAGGTTCTCGAAACTGGCCAGACCGACGTTGGCGTCGCTGAGACGGCGGCGGAGGAGATCCACTTCCCGTTGGAGACGCTCGTGGTCCGACCCGTCGACCGGGTCAGGGGTCGTGGCCGACCTCATGATTCTTCCGGTCGTGGACACGAAGCCGATTATCGGCGGTGTGGTGCGGAAGCTGAAACCGGACTAGACGGATTCCCTGAGCCGGTCGAGACCGTCCAGTGTGAGATCGAGCCCGAACTCGAACTCGGTCTGGTCGTCGCACCACCCCAGGGTCGAGTCCGGCCCTTCGTGTGTGATCTCGGAGAGCATCTCGACCAGATAGGGGAGTTGCTCAGCCAACTGGCTCATCATCTCGTCGTTGGCCTGGTCGTCGTCGGATCCGGCGTCTGGCTCGAACAACTCCTGGGTGAACCCGAGGGCACGGCTGCCGAGGACGTGCAGACCGTGATGGGCGAGGTCATAGGAGAACCCCGCCCTCCGCCAGATCTCGAGGAGCCCGTGGTAGTAGTGGAGCAGGGGAGGGTTCATGCTGGTCCTGGTCTCGAACACCGGCGGGGCCCACTTGTGACGCAGCATCACCTCCCGTGCGGCGAGGATCCGGCTCCGCATCGCGGTCTTCCAGTCCTCCTCGGGTAGTGGCGCACTCACCGAGCCGGCCGCTTCGAGGATCTCGTCGAGGATGACCTCGACCACACCGTCGAGGAGGGCCTCCTTGTTGGCCACGTGGTAGTAGAGCGACATCGCCTCCACACCGAGCGACTCGGCGAGGTTTCGCATCGTCAGCGCCTCGAGACCGCGTTCGTCGGCAAGGGCCACCGCCGCCTTCAGGATCCGCTCCCGGCTCAGCGGGGCCCGTTCTGTGCCGCGACGTGCTGTCTGCGTCATCACTGACGACTCTAGCCGTACAAGGTAAGTCTGAGAGGGGACCCTTCGCCCTCACTTGACAACCTTACGCTGTACGAATACCTTACAAGATAAGACAGGAGGACCATGTGAGTGAGACGATGAGGGCGTTGTTCTACCGGCGCTATGGAGACCCCGAGGACGTGCTCGCTTTGGAGGAGATCCCGGTCCCCGTCCCTGGCCCGGGGAAGGTGCTGGTGGAAGTGCGAGCCTGTGCCTTCAACCCACTCGACTGGCATCTGATGACCGGGCGGCCCGCCTTCGCTCGTCTCTCGTTCGGACCTTTCGGCCCGAGGAGAAACGTCCCGGGCAACGACGTCGCCGGAGTGGTGGCTGCCGTCGGTGAGGGTGTGACCCGATTCCAACCGGGCGACGAGGTCTTCGGCGAGACCAGCGGGGGAATGGCCGAGATGGTCTCGATCTCTGAGGACAATCTCGTGTCCAAGCCTTCGAACGCGACCTTCGAGGAAGCCGCTGGGGTTCCCATCGCCGGGCTCACCGCCCTCCAGGGTCTCCGTGACTGGGGCGGCATGAATCCAGGCGACGACATCATCATCGTCGGAGCCTCCGGGGGAGTCGGCACCTACGCGGTCCAGATCGCCAAGGCCCTCGGCGCCGGCCACGTCACGGCGGTGTGCAGCACCCGCAACGTCGAGACGGCGCACTCGCTCGGTGCCGACCTGGTGATCGACTACACCAAGCAGGACTACATCGATCATGGGCGCATCTACGACCTCGTGTTCGACGGCCCCGGGGCCCGCCCTCTACGTGAGAGCCGCAGACTCCTGAAGCAGGACGGTCGATACGTTCTCTTCGGAGGCCCCAAGGGCCGCTGGATCAAGCCGTTGCCGACCATGGCCAAGAACTCGCTCGCCAGGTTGGTTGGGTATGCGGACACGGCCAGTGGGCTCGCCGAGACGAACCAAGCCGATCTCATCCAACTTCGGGACTGGCTGGCCGCAGGGACGATCCGCACCGTGATCGACCGCGTCTACAAGCTGGAGGAAGGGCCCGAGGCCCTCGTGTACCAGGGCACCTTCCACGCACGAGGCAAGATCGTCATCACGATATGAAGGCGATTGTCCGCGATCGGTATGGATCGCCGGACCTCGTCCACCTGACCGACCTGCCGACCCCGGTGCCGGAAGGCGGGGAAGCGCTGGTCAGGGTCAAGGCGGCGTCGGTGAACACAGCCGATCTCGACCAATTGCGCGGTCGGCCGCCGGCGATCCGTCTCTTCTCGGGTCTGACCCGCCCAAAGGTGCGCAGACTCGGTCTCGACATCGCCGGCATCGTCGAAGCGGTCGGGGAAGACGTGGCCGACCTGAAACCGGGAGACGCGGTGTGGGCGGACATGTTCCCGGCCGGGACCGGGGCCTTCGCCGAGTACGTGTGTGCCCGGGCTGATGTCTTCAAGCCGATGCCCGGGCATCTCGGCTTCGATGTCGCCGCCACCATTCCCCATTCGGCCTCGCTCGCCCTCCAGGCTTTGCGGGCCCGGGCTGGAGTCAAGCCGCGGGACCGGGTGCTGATCGTCGGCGCCGGGGGCTGTGTCGGTCCTTTCGCCATCCAGATCGCCAAGGCCTACGGGGCGGTGGTCACCGCGGTCGACGACACCTCCAAGCTGGACTTCATGAGCCGAGCCGGAGCCGACCACGTGGTCGACTACACCAAGGAGAAGGTCACACGCAACGGTGAGCAATACGACTTCATCGTCGACATCGCGGCCCGAACATCGGTGTTCTCTTATCGACGCTCGCTGGCATCGGGCGGGGTCTTCGTCCAGGTGTCACGAACCCTCGCCGGCTTCTTCAGCGCGGCCGTCCAAGGTGAGTTGGCCACCCTGGCCTCCGACAAGAAGATGGGGGTCTTCTTCTGGGAGCCGAACCGACGCGCCGATCTCGACGAGTTGGGCCGTCTGATGGAACAGGGCGCCCTCGTACCGATCATCGACCGGCGGTACCCGCTCGCCGCGGTCGCCGACGCACTCCGCCACAAGGAGCAGGGTCTGGCTCAGGGCAAGCCGGTGATCGAAATAGATCTCCCTTAGCCGAAGCGGCGGGAACCAAGCGAGACCCGGATTCGTCATATACGCGGATTCGCTCCCCCGCATGCTCCATTCGTCCCACATCCAGATCCGCCCGCTTCGAGGTGTCCTCCGATGCGCATCCTCGTAGTGGAAGACGAACAAGACCTGGCCTCGGCGATCGCCGACAGTCTTCGTCGTGACGGCTATGCCATCGACGTGGCCGGTGATGCCGGCTCGGCGGTGGGCCTGGCCTCGGTCAACACCTACGACTTGGTCTGTCTCGACCTCAATCTCCCCGACGGGGACGGTCTCGAGGTCTGCCGTCAGGTGGCTCGCGGCCCCGACCACTCCTATGACCAGGCCTCGCCACCAAAGATCATCATGCTCACCGCCAGGGGAGGGATCGACGATCGGATTCGCGGGCTCGACCAGGGCGCCGACGACTATCTGGTCAAGCCGTTCTCCCTCGGCGAGCTGAGCGCCCGGGTCCGCGCCGTACTGCGACGCGACACCCTGAACGGGACGTCCCTCATCTCCGTCGGCGGCATCGAGATGGACACCGCCCGCCAGGAGGTGACCTATCAGGGTCGGCCGGTCTACCTCACGGTCAAGGAATACAGCCTGCTCCGATGGTTCCTGCTCCATCCCGACCAGGTGCACAGCGCCGAGCGTCTCCTCGAGCACGTCTGGGACGAGAACGCCGACCCTTTCACCAACACGGTGCGAATGACCATCTCCAACCTGAGGAAGAAGCTGGCCGCGGTCGGCGCCGGTGAGCACATCGTCACCTTCCCGGGCCGGGGCTACGCGTTGAGGGTGCCGGGATGATGGGACGGGCCAGACTCGCCGCGCTCATCCTGGCACCGGTCCTGTTGATCGTGCTGGCGGCGGTGACCGCGTCGGTCATCTCCCTCTCCAGCATCCCGGCCGACACCGCGGCCGCCACACAGACAGGTGTGGCCCGCGTCGGTGACGATCTCGCTTTGGTGATCGTGACCGACCCAGGTCACGTGCTCACCGGGATCAGGGAGACCATTGCCGACTGGGGTCTGCTGGTGCCCGCGCTGGGTCTCGCCGGGGCGGCGCTGATGGCCTGGATGGTGGCCGGGCGCATCCAGGGTGATGTCGACGACGCCCGACGTCGTGTCGCCCTGGCCGATCGGGACCGGGAGAGCCGTCTCCAGGAGATCGTGCACGAACTGCGTACCCCGCTGGCGGTCCTGGGGACGAATCTGGAGCTGGCACAGACCGAGACCGATGCGGACAAGTACATGGATGCGGCCCGACGCGCCGTGGGCCGCATGTCCCGGATCGTCGACGACCTCGCCGGGCACGGGCATCTCGCCATCTCCGACACCACCGCTCCGGTCGATCTGGCCGCAATCGCCGAGGAAGCGGTGACCGAGCAGTCCGGTCACGCCCGGACGAGAGGGGTCTATCTGTCCAAACACGGGGACGATCACCTCGTGGTGCCCGCCGTCGATCGGGCCGCGGTGCAGGCTGCCCTGGGCAACTTCATGAGCAACGCGGTGCGAATGGCGCCGCGTGGTTCGGTGATCACGATCGGTTGGGGGGAGGTCTCCGGCGGCTGGGCCTGGATGTCGGTCACCGACCAAGGCCCCGGAATCCCGCCACATCACCACGCACGCGTATTCGAGCGGGGCTGGCAGGGCGCCCACGACCGGGACCGCCGCGACGGCGCCGGTCTCGGTCTGACCATCGCCAGGCAGCTCACCGAGGCGCAGGGTGGTGCGGTGACCGTGGAGTCGGAGGAGGGCGGCGGGGCCACCTTCGCCCTCTGGCTGCCTGTCGAGAACGGCGCCGATCGTTCAGCCGTGGTCGCCACCGACCAGGTGCACCCGGCGGTCAGACCGTGGGCTCCCGTACCCGCGTCTGCTTGACGACCCCTTTAAACCGCCGGTCGTACGTTGCCACCGTCTAACCGATCACGGAGGCACGTTTGACCCAGCTCGACCCGAGCCCGCCCAGGACTCGTCCCAGAAGACGAACCTGGCGCGATTTGCCGGCATCGCCGCCGGTGGCCGATTTCATCCCCGAACCCGAAACACAGGTCCAGCCGACACTCACCGTTCCCACCGTCACCGAGGAGACGTCGCCGAAGCGGCGGCGCTCCCGGGGTCTGGTCTTTGGCTCCGCGGCTCTGATCCTGGCTCTGCTCGCCGGTGGCTACTGGTACACCAACCTCCGCGGCCAGTCCGCGGCGACCACCCCCACCGTCGCCCCCACCGAGGCCGAAGCCGGCAGCCCAGCTGCGGTTGCCGCGGCCCTCGGTCCCGCAGTGGTGCACATCGAGGTGATGGGTGGGCTCGACGTCGGCGGAGGGGTCGGCTCTGGTGTCATCTACGACACGACGGGCCTCGTGCTGACGGCGCACCACGTGGTGTCGTTCTCCGACGAGGTTGAAGTCCGGACCGCCGACGACCGCACCTTCACCGGCCGGGTGGTGGGACGTGTTCCCGAGCGCGATCTCGCCGTGATCGCCCTCGACGGCGCCACCGATCTCGTGGCGGCCACCATCGCCGAGCCGGGAACGGTCGAGGTGGGTGAGCCCGCCATCGCACTGGGCAGCCCGTTCGGGTTCTCCCAGTCGGTGACGGCCGGGATCATCTCGGGTCTCGACCGGGAGGTGGAGACACCGATGGGCACCCTCACCGGTCTCATCCAGACAGATGCCCCGATCAACCCGGGCAACTCCGGTGGGCCTCTCGCCGACGCCGAGGCCAAGGTCATCGGGATCAACACCGCCATCGCCTCGATGTCAGGTGGCAACGACGGTGTCGGCTTCGCCATCCCGATCGAGGACTTCGCCGACCTGATCGACGAAGTCCAGGCCAACGGTGGCGTAGACGCCGAGACCGTCCCGGCGCCTGAGGACGCCATGAGCGGGCTCGACTCCCTGATCCCCGGTTTGGAGGATCTCCTCCCCGGGCTGGAAGACCTGTTCAACCTGGACGACCCGCAGAGTCTTCAGGACCTGCCTGGTCTTCAGGAGATGCTGGAGGAGATGTTCGGGTTCAACGATCTGCCCCCGGATGTCCAGCAGCTGCTCGACGAGCTGTTCGGGCTGACCGCTCCGGCTCCTGAGGAAGGGAGTGGTGGCGCATGAACGGCCAATTCCCACCCACCAGTGACCTGGCTCATGCCGGGCTATACGGCATGCAACTGCGTCAGGTCATGGCGGAGATGCAGCGGGTCATCGTCGGTCAGGAGCGGGTCCTGGAGAGGGTGCTGGTGGCGCTGCTCGCCGGTGGCCACTGTCTCCTCGAGGGCGTGCCCGGTCTGGGCAAGACCCTCACCGTGTCGACCCTGGCCAACACGCTCGGCGGCACATTCACCAGGATCCAGTTCACACCGGACCTGCTCCCGTCCGACATCGTGGGCACGCGCATCTACCGGCCCTCCACCGAGAGCTTCGACGTGGAACTGGGCCCGGTCTTCGCCAACTTCGTGCTGGCCGACGAGATCAACCGGGCCCCGGCCAAGGTGCAGTCCGCCCTCCTCGAGGTGATGGCGGAGCGTCAGATCTCGGTCGGCGGCACCACCTACAAGCTGCCACTCCCATTCCTGGTCCTGGCCACCCAGAACCCGATCGAGTCGGAAGGCGTATACCCCCTTCCTGAGGCCCAGCGGGACCGTTTCCTGATGAGGATCCCGGTCGACTATCCGACGGCCGTCCAGGAGCACGAGATCGTCGAGCGCTCCACCCTGGCGGTGTCGACGAGCCCGGTGACACCCATCCTCTCCACCGAGGACGTGGCAGCCCTGCAAACCGCGGCGGCTTCGGTGTACGTCGACAAGGCGGTCCAGGACTACGCCATCCGGCTGGTGCTCGCCACCAGACAGCCCTCCGAGCACGGTGTCCGCATCGAGGGCCTCCTTGCCTACGGCGCGAGCCCGCGCGCCAGCATCGGTCTGATCAGCGCCGGCCGTGCCCTGGCTTTGATCCGGGGCCGGGATCACCTGCTGCCACAGGACGTCTATGACATCGCCTACGACGTCCTCAACCATCGTCTCGTCCTCTCCTTCGACGCCGTCGCCGACGGTGTGACCGTCGACGACGTGCTCGTCGAGGTGATGACGACCGTGGCGGCCCCCCGTCTGTCGTCGTCGCAGCTGGCCGGGTCCCGGTCGAGTCTGGTGGGCTGACATGTTCCGGCGATCGGGTCCGCCGTCGGGGGTCCAGCCCATCCCGCGTTCCTCGCGGGTGACACCACCGTCGCAGGCGCCCCTGGAGCGGCTTCGTCTCACAGTCATGCGTCGTCTCGACGGTCTGCTGGCGGGCGATCACGCCGGGTTGTTCCCCGGCCACGGGACAGAGCGTGGCGAGGCGCGTCCCTACGTGCCCGGTGACGATCCCCGTCACATCGACTGGGCGGTCACGGCGCGCAACCAGGAGACCTACGTGCGCGACACCATCTCCGATCACGAGCTCGACGTGTGGTTGGTGCTCGACAGTTCCTCCTCACTCGACTTCGGGACCGCCTTGACCACCAAGTTCGAGATGGCCTGGTCCGTTGCCGGTGCCTTCGCCTTGCTGGCGTCGACCGGCGGCAACCGGGTGGGCGCGGTCAGGACCACCCCGGAGGGGAGCCGCAACAAGCCCCAGGTGATGCCGGCTCGGGGCGGCAGCAATCACACCGGCTCGGTCCTGTCTTCCTTGCGCCGCGAGCCCCGGGAAGGCGAGGTCGGCGATCTGACCGGGTCCATCGAGATGGTGGCCCGGGTGGCTCGTCGGAGGGGCATGGTCGTCGTCGTCTCCGACTTCCTCGGCGACACCGGTTGGGAGAAGGCCCTGCGGGCGCTGGCCAGTCGTCACGAGGTGGTTGCGGTGGAGATCGTCGACCCCCGGGAGCTGGACCTGTCCGATGTCGGCCTCATTGCCGTGGTCGATCCCGAGACCGGTCGTCGCCGTCTGGTGGACACCTCCCAGGTGTCGATTCGGCAGCGTTACGGCGCCCTGGCCCGGGAACGGCGCTCGCGGACGGCGTCGTTGCTCAAGGGTTGTGGCGCCGATCATCTCGTGCTCAGGACCGACCGCGACTGGGTCCTCGACTTCGTCACATTCGTCTCGAGCCGAAAGGCCCGGCTCATGGCGGCAGGGCGTTCCCGATGATGGAGGGCTTCGGATTCCTGGCCCCGGGTCGTCTCCTATTCCTGGCCCTACCCATCGCTCTGGCCATGGGGTACCTGGTGCTGGCGGCGCGGCGCCGTCGCTATGCGATGCGTTTCACCACCATCGAGCTTCTCGACGAGGTCGCCCCCGACCGCCCTGGTTGGCGACGGCATGCCCCCGCATTGGCGCTCGTGATCGCCGTCGTCGTGGCGACCCTGGCCTTCGCCCGTCCCGTCATCGCAGGCGAGACAGTGGAGTCGGCCAAGGTGGTCGTGCTCGCCATCGACACCTCGATCTCCATGGAGGCCGAGGACGTCTCGCCGAGTCGGGTGGACGCCGCCCGTGAGGCGGCCAAGGTGTTCATCGACTCGGTTCCCGAAGGCGTCGCCGTGGGTGTGGTCGGCTTCGACGGAACGGCCAGGCAGCTGATCGCCCCCACTACCAGCCTCGATGCGGTGCGTCGCATAATCGACGCCAACATCGACAGGGCCAGGCTGGGGGAGGGGACCGCCATAGGAGAGGCCGTGTACCTCGGGATCACCGCCATCGAGGCCGCCGTCCAGGACCTGGGCGAGAGCGACACCGAAGCCGATAGCGGAGAGGCGGCGGGCACGATCGTCCTCCTCTCCGACGGCGACACGACGATGGGCCGCCCCAACGAGGAGGCGGGGGCCGCCGCCCGCGAGTCCGGGATCCCGGTGCACACCATCGCCTTCGGGACGGACCAGGGGACGATCTCGGACGGTCTGCTGGGGAGGATCGCGGTTCCTGTCAACGAGCAGGCTCTGCAGAAACTGGCGAGTCAGACCAGTGGCCAGGCCCTGACCGCGGCCACGGCCGACCAGCTGAGCGACATATACGAGAACCTCGGCGAGGCGGTCACAGTGGAACGGGAGCAGATCGAGATCGCGGACTGGTTCGCGGGTGCCGCCCTGGCCGTGTTGGCTTTGGCCGGCCTCGGTTCACTGGCCTGGTTCGGTCGCTTGCCCTGAGAAGGTAGGTTTCCCGGCCCGAGCTGCCGGGAATTCATCGGCGCCGACATTCAAAAGGAGTTCATGTGGCGCGTTGGGAGAGGATCAAGAGTCGCGGAAACGTCGTGGACCGGCGCGGGATGAGCCGGCCAGGCATGGCGATCGGCGGCCTGGGCGGCATCGGTGCCATCGTCTTCCTGCTGATCACACTGCTGGGTGGCGGGGGATCCGGTCTCGACCAGATGATGGATCAGCTGGCGGGTGCCCAGGCGCCGGATTCGGGCGAGCAGCCCCCCGAGTTCCAGGGTGTCGACGAGTACGAGGAGTTCGCCAGCATCGTCCTCGGCTCGACGGACGACACGTGGGGAGCCATATTCACCGATGCCGGTCTGACCTACGTCGAGCCGACCCTGGTGTTGTTCCGGGACGTCACCCAGTCGGGATGCGGCGGCGCCACATCCGCCGTCGGGCCCCATTACTGCCCGACGGACGAGACGATCTACATCGACGAGACCTTCTACGACGAGCTGACAGCCAGGTTCGACGCCCGGGGCGGTGACGTCGCCGAGGCCTACGTGATGGCCCATGAGGTTGGCCATCACGTTCAGAAACAGCTCGGGGTCATGGATCAGGTGCGACAGGCGCAGCAGTCGGCGGGTTCACAGGAGGCTGTGAACGACCTCTCGGTGCGTCTCGAGCTGCAGGCGGACTGTTTCGCCGGTGTCTGGGCCAACTCGCTCCGGGATGCCGGAGTCTTCCTCCCGGGTGAGATCGAAGAGGCGACCGATGCCGCGGCCGCGGTCGGTGACGACCGGATCCAGGAGAAGGTTCAGGGTCAGATCACACCGGAGACCTGGACACACGGCTCCTCGGAACAGAGGGTTGAGTGGTTCAACCGCGGCTTCGAGACCGGTGACCCGACCGCGTGCGACACCTTCGCATGAGGTTTGTGCAGAACGAGAACGGCGACCTCAGGTTGTGGGGTAATGGAGCCTCCCCAGTTGCCTGAGGCCGTCGTTCTACCCCCCGGTCGTGCTGGCAGACTCCTCAGTCGGAGTCGTCGACCCGCCGTTGTCGTCGGGATTGTTGTCGCAAGCCGCGACGAACAAGACGAGTGACACGACCAGTGCCCCAATCGCAAGCCGGGATCTGTGCAGCGTCATCGCTTCCTCGTTCCTTCATCGCAACGGGGGTTGTGCCCCCTTGTAGGCGAGGATATGACTGGCCGAAATCTGTGTCAATAGCCATTGCGGCAATGGTCATTGACTTTGCCCTCCGAACCGGTGAGTCTTGATTCTGGGATGAGGAAGGACCCCAGGGAGGAGTTCCGCGCAGCCCTCGTCGAGATCGGCGAGGCTGCCCGGGAGAATGTCGAGCGTGGTCTCGAGATCCAACGTCGTGTCGACTGGCTGATCGAGGAGATCGACCAGGGGATGGCCATCAAAGAGGTGGCGCAACTGGAGCCGAGACCACTGGTCGTGGAGATGATCAGCACCAACATCGCCACGTTGCAGTCCATCGGCTCCCAACTCCGTCAGGCCGAAGCCCGCGCTCTCCGCGCCGAAGGCGCCACGATGGAATGGATCGCCGACCTGTTCGGGGTCACCCGGCAACGCATCTCGGCCATCCTCCGTCAAGGCTGAAACTCCTTCCTAAGGATGTGGATCCGATATACCGGCTCTACGCCGTCGAGAAAGCGGAATTGTGCCGATACCACTCGACGACGGCCACGGCGAGGGCTGACATGAGGATGACGCACGACCCCACGACCGACAACCGGGCGTACTGACCAGCCCCGAGGGCGAGACCACCGACGATCGGTCCCAGCACCCGCCCGGCCGCCATCGCCGCCTGGGCGTCTCCCATGCGCTCGCTCGGGTTGAGGGAGCGCTCGGCGAGGAGTCGGAAGATCGCCGGCACCGCCATCCAGAAGGCGAAGCCCCACAAGGTCAGAGCGAGGAAGAAGATCGCCGCCGACGACACGACCCCGACCACGAGAGCCGTCAGCGAGGTGACCACCAGCCACAACCAGGCGGTCCCTCTCCGGGCGGTGCGTCTCGTCGCCGCCACCCCGGCGATTGCGTTGAGGCTGAGTGCCCAGGAGATGGTGACCGGAGCCAGGTCGTGCAACTCCTGACCGGCGGCCACGGTGAAGATGAAGACCGACGAGCCGCCCACCGACAACACGAGCAAGGTGGCGAGGAGGACCCGGTTGCTGCGCGATCCGCTCACCCGGCGCCCGATGCGGGGCAGATCGCCGAAGTCGACCGGGAGGAAGGCGGCGGCCACCGCGACCACGGCCAGCGCCACGAAGACAGCGCGAAATCCGCCCAAACCGGTGAGCCAACCCAGGATCGGGGAGGCGGCAGCGGCCGTGACCGGAGCCACGGCGGCGACGTCACCCAGGCCACGCGGGAACCGGGTCGCCTCGGCCCACGCGATCCAGGTCAGCGTGCCCAACCCGAGACCGGCGACGATCCGGGTCACGAGCAGGCCTTGGAAGCTGGTGACGAAGGCGGAGCCAATCGTCGCCAGGGCGATCAGGCCCAGCGACCCGTAGTGGAGGCGACGTCTGGGACGGAACAGTCTCCCCGCCAGGAACGAGGCCAGGGCGAAACTCCCCACCTGGGCGACGCTCATGAGACCTGTGGTCCCGATGTCCACGGAGAGCCGGGCGGACACGTCCGGGAGAAGGAAGGGTGTCGCGGCGAAGGTGGCCGCGACCACGGCCGCTCCGGCCAGCACCCCGAGGGAAGCCTGGGGCCGTACCGCCTGGATCACCCGGGTGGGCAGGGACATCATGACGACGGCAGTATGGAACGAAGTGAGTCGTGTTCCGATGTTTGCCTCGACCGGCGCCCGTCCACGGCGATAAGTTCCCGCCATGCGTGTCGTCTGTGTCGGTGGTGGGCCCGCTGGTCTCTACCTGGCGATCCTGCTCAGGAGACGTCGCCCTGACATCGAGGTCACCGTCCTCGAGCGCAACCGGCCAGGTGACGCCTATGGATTCGGCGTCGTGTTCTCCGAGGAGACCCTCGACCACTTCGAGACCGCCGACCCCGAGTCGTACGAGCTGCTGACCAAGAGCTTCAAGGAATGGGGCGACATCGAGGTCCGCCACTTCCGGGGTGAGCGATTCGTGTCCGGTGGTCACGGGTTCG
>DASSVE010000024.1:0-5447 GCA_035706345.1 Acidimicrobiia bacterium | reverse complement strand
GCCGCGGCCAAGGAGGCCGGTCGAACCATCGCCATCATGCAGGACATCCAGGGCCCGAAGCTGCGTGTCGGCGAGTTCCCCGGAGGGAGGATCAGCCTCGACGCCAACACCGAGGTCGACCTGGTCCCGGACACTGGAGAGGGGGCTCCAGACCGGATCCCGGTGGGCTACGACGCTCTGCTCGAGGATGTCAACCCCGGCGATCGGGTCATCCTCGCCGACGGCCTGGTTGCTTGCGAGGTGGTGGGAAGGACCGACTCGGCCCTGCGGGCCCGGGTGATCAACGGGGGCGTCCTCACCGACCACAAGGGGGTGGCCTTCCCGGACAGCACTCTCTCGGTGGGCAACATCACCCCCAAGGACGAGAAGGACCTCGCCTTCGGACGGGAGCTCGGAGTCGACTTCGTGGCCACCTCCTTCGTCCGCAACGGCGCCGACGTCGAGGCGGTGGCCGCCCTCGCCGACGTGCCCATCATCGCCAAGATCGAGCTGGCTCAGGCCCTCGACAACCTCGACGAGATCCTAAAGGTCTCCTTCGGTGTCATGGTCGCCCGCGGCGACCTCGGGGTGCAGCTGCCTCTCGATCGTCTCCCCCTGATCCAGACCGACATCATCAAGCGCGCCAATGCCGCCGGCCGGGTCTCGGTAACCGCCACCGAGATGCTGGAGAGCATGACCCACAACCCACGCCCGACCAGGGCCGAGGTCACCGACGTGGCACATGCAGTGATGAGCGGCACCGACGCCGTGATGCTCTCGGGTGAGACCGCGGTCGGTGACCATCCCGCCCTGACGGTGCGGGCCATGGCCCGGATCTGTCAGACCATCGAGGAGGGAACCCTGCCCGAACAGGGCGCCATCCCGTTCGTCGTCGGCGAGAACGACGTTGCCTCCGCAGTCGCCCAGGCGGCCACCCAGATCGCCAAGAACGTGGGGGCGAACATCATCGTCGCCTTCACCGAGACCGGGAGCACCGCCCGGCTGATCTCGAAGTACCGCCCTCCGCAGCGGGTGGTGGCGTTCACCCCCAACGTCACGACACGGCGACGGATGGCGCTGTTCTGGGGGATCCACCCACACGCATTCGAGCGCCGTGACTACACCGACGAGGAGATAGCCGCCGCGGCAACGATCCTCGCCGAGGAGGGGATGGTGGCGCCGGGCGAGAACGTGGTCATGGTCGCCGGTGTCCCGCCCAACTTCCAGGCTTCCACGAACCTGGTCAAGGTGCACCAGATCGGGTCACGGACTGGTTTGCTCGGTGGCTAGTTAATCTCGCCGGGCCATGGGCCAAGACGTACGCATCAACGACACCGTGACCATGGGCGACATCCTGGTCATCGACACCGATCGCAGCTTCACCGGCCAGGACGGTCACGCCCTCACCCCGGACTCGGAGCGCCATGGTGTTCCCGGGCGCTTGGCCGATCGTCTCTTCGCCCTCGACATCGGCATCGACCACGTCTATGTGCTCCAGAACACGGTGACCGTGCGGCGCCCCGGGGGCTGGGACGAGGACACCGCCGGTCTCGTCAGCGACGTCACCAGCACCTTCCTCCGTTTCTACGACGAGGAGGAGTAGGCGCTCAGGGAGAGGGCGAGTCGCCGCCGGCTGGCGCGGTAGTGGTCGTGGCCGGCGGCTGGGTCGTGGCCGGCGGCTGGGTGGTGGTGGTCGTCGTCGGGCAGGCGATTCCGGAGCCGGGGACCTTGCACGGGTGCACTTCGTACACGGCGAACTGCGGTGAGTAGCGCACCACCCACTCCTGCTCCTCGATCAACTCGGTGCCGCCGCGGTAGATCCGCCGGGTCACCGTCACCGACCAGCCTTCGGCCTCGCTCTGGGTCTGTCTCTGCTGCTCCACTGCCAAGTCCGGGTTGGCCCGGTACACGGGATCGCCCGGCTGGGTGATGTTGTACCTCTCGGAGGTCTCACCCTTGACGTGGAGCGCCTCGGGCCCACCCTCGCTGGCCACCCTGATGTGGGTCTCGCCGCCGCTCTGCTCGCCGACCAGGGTGCGGCCGTGGTTGAACCCGAAGAACCGGACCGTGATCGAAGTGTCCGTGTAACGGGTGTCGATCAGGATGGCGTGCTCCCGGTTGTTGCGGAACTTGAGGTCTATGGAGCGCCAGAAGAGGGTGGCTTCGATGCCCTCGGGATAGCGGGAGAAGTAGTACGAGTGCGGCTCGTGCTCGACGTCCTGGTAGCCGCCCCAGAAGACCGCGTTGTACATGGTGGTGGTGAACTGGCTGGTCCCGCCGCCGATCGTGTCCACGATCTCGCCGGCGACGATCGACCCGGCGTCGACGTAGCCCTTCTCGATCGTGCGCTCACCGACATAGTCGTTGAGGCTGAATGTCTCGCCGGGCAAGACCAGGGCCCCGTCGACGGCGTCGGCGATCCGGTGGATGTTGGTGACCCTGGGGGCGCAGCACTCGTAGTAGGTGGTGAACTGGGACACGAGGTGCTCGACCTTCAAGCTCTCGAGGTACTCCGTGGTCAGCTCGGGGTCGGCGCCTTCGACGATCGGGAGCTCAGCTGCCCTGGTCGGGCTCTGGCTGGCTTCGTAGAGACGACGTGAGGTCTCCACCTCGTCGATCCGGGTTCCCTTGCTGCCCGGCACGACCGAGACCGTGTTGTCGTCGTTGATCTGGAACCTGGCATTCACCGGCTCGGCCTCGAACTCGGCCCGAATCGGTTCGATCAGGGTGTTGACCACCTCGGGATCGAAGGAGTTGACGATCTGGGGCGGGCTGTTGGTCACCGTCTGGGAGACGAATGCCTGCTGTAGCTGGTCGACAGAAAGAACGGCTTCCTCATCCTCATAGGTGAGGGTGATCGGGCCGGCCAGCATGAGCTGGGCCTCGGCCAGTGCCTGGTCGACGTCCGCCGCGGTCAGTATCGGCTCCACGGTCACGGTCGGCACCTCGGCGGTGACCGCCTCCTCGGCGAGGAGTGTCTCGAGGACCACCTGCATAGCCGGGACCCGATCGACACCGACTCCGGTCTGGGGGTACACCGCGGTCAGCTCGCCTTCGACCAGCTCGACGGAGCCGGGCACGATCGGCTTGCCGATGACCTGGCTGTCCCATCCGTTGAAGATGTCGGTCATCGCCTCCTCGCTGAGGTTGCCCTCGAGAGGCACCTCGACGGTGGAGAAGATGTGGGTGAGCCAATGCAGGAACTGGTTGGCGAAGTTGCCGGTGCGGCCGACCGACATGGCTTCGGTGACGACGGCGTCGTCGTCGATGTCGAGCCCGGTGTAGCCCGGTTCCAGCTCCACTTCTTTCCCGTCGACCATGAAGTGGGCCACGCGAGCGAGCCGGCTGATCTCGATGATCCTGACCCGGTTGAGGGCGTCGTCCTCGATCATGCCCCCGAGGTCGGCCTCCGCCACTGTGACACGGCCCATCACCTCGTCCGCCGACACCCAACGGGTGATCCCGTAAGCGGTGAACAGGATCAAGAAGAGCCCGCCGACGACTATGGCCGCGGCGAGAAGAGGGTGAACCGGAAAAGAGAGCTGCTTCTTCATGTGGGAGGGCCGTCCCCAGTGGCCCAAACGTGCCTCGTCGATGGTACAGGTGGTGGGTTCTTTGCTGGAATCCTTTTCGCGCTGTTTTGCCTGTTTACCCTCGGCCTCGATGCTGGTAACGATCCCGCCGGTGACCCCCGGCGATGCGGTGCGTCTCTCGGCTTCAACGTACGTCGCCTGGAAGAAGTGCCCGGACAGCGCCAACGCCCGTCTACAGGGTCTGTACGGGCCCGACTCCCGCCCCGCCTTCCTGGGCAGCCTGGCTCATCGGATCTTCGCCCGCCACCTCACCGCGGGGCCCATATCCAGCGAGGAGTTCGTCCAGGCGTGCAAGGAGGAGATCGGGGCCTCGGGTCTGAACAACAAGCTGGGCTCGGTCGGGCTCAAGCCGTCGACCCTGGCCGGTGTCATCGAGGAGGTCCGCTCTCTCTACGAGCGCTTCATCAAGCTCCCGGGTGAGGGATTCGAGGGGTCGGAGGTAGTCCTCGACTTCCAGAACGACGACGGGGTCCAGCTCGTGGGCACCATCGACGCCGTCTATCGGGAGGATCTCGGTGGTCACCGGCTCGTCGACTGGAAGACCGGGGAGATCGGCGAGGCCGAGGACCAGCTGCTCTTCTACTCACTGCTCTGGGCGCTGGACCACGACGAGGTCCCGGCTTACGTGGAGGCGGTCTCGGTCAAGACGGGGGAGCGGTACCGCACCGTCCCCTCGACCGCCGATGTGACCCGGGTGGCCGGCGAGGTGGCACAGCTGGTGGACGATATCCGTGCCCACTGGTCGAACGGAAGCCCGCTGGCCCGCAACGGGGGCCCGTGGTGCAAGTACTGCCCGCTGTTGGACGACTGTGCCGAGGGAAAGTCGGCGGGGGCGCTGCTCGGCTGAGCAGCGCCCCCTGTGATCCGTCAGGAGCAGCAGCCTCCGCCGCAACACCCACCGGTATCTGTGTCGAGAAGTGTCATCAGTCCCTCCTTTGGACAGATAGATGAACTTCGATATATCGATTAGAGTCGATACATAGACGTTTGTCAATGTATTCGTTAGGATTCTCTCGATGGACCAGTGCTGCACACCGCTGCGTGAGGGCGAGATCGACGAGGCGACAGCCCGGGCGATGGCGCCCTTGCTCGCCGCCCTGGCCGATCCGGTTCGGCTTCGCATCGTCTCGATCCTGATGTCGGCACCCGATGGCTCGTGCTGTGGCTGTGACATGGAGAAGCCGCTGGGTCTCTCCCAGCCGACCATCTCGCATCACCTCAAGGTGCTGCGGGAAGCCGGGTTGGTCGAGGGTGAGCGTCAGGGGAGATGGGTCCACTACCGGGTGGTCCCGGAGCGGCTGGAGGACATCGCCGCCGCCCTGACTCCTCAGCTCGTGTCTGCCTGAGAGGGGATCGCCTCCCGGAACAGCCTGAAGATCTCCTGGTGCTCACCTTCCAGGCGCTCGGGATGCCACTGGATGCCCAGCGCCCACCAGTCCCCGTCGAAGCGGGCCGCCTCCACCAGACCGTCGTCGGTCCTTCCCTCGATCACCAGGCCCCCGGCCAGCCGGTCGATTCCCTGATGATGGAGCGTGTTGACCTTGGCCTCGTTGGCGCCGTACATCGCCGCCAGTAGCGATCCCTCCTCGAAACGGACCACGTGACGACGCGCCCCCATCTCCTCGTGGTCGGTGGTGATGACGTCGTGCACACCACCCGGTGAGGTCACTTCCTGGCGGAGAGTCCCGCCCAGCGCCACGTTGAGGATCTGCAGACCACGGCAGATGGCCAGCAGCGGCTTGCCCTGCTCCCTGGCCGCCATGATGAGGGCGATCTCGAACCGGTCCACATCGGGGTTGGTCTTGGTCGAGTCGGTGTTCCCGACCCCGTAGGTCTGAGGGTCGACATCGTCGCCCCCGGAGATGATGACGCCGT
>DASSVE010000023.1:0-16193 GCA_035706345.1 Acidimicrobiia bacterium | reverse complement strand
AGACGCAGGGAGACGATGAAGATCGAGATCTACACGGTCAATCAGCTACTGGCGATGAGAGTCCGGGCCGGTGGTGGGATCATCCAAGCGGTCCAGGCCACTGTCGGGCGGGGGCACGGCGAGGTCATCACGGAGCTCGGTGAGGCGCTTCGCCTGCACCGGTCGGGCTGGAGCGCCGCGGACGCCTTCCGCAGGATCGCCGAGCTCACTCCCGAGCCCTTCTGCTCCCGCTCTTACCGTCTACTGGCCTCGGCGGAAGAGCGGGGTGCAGATCTGGCCGGGGCGCTTCTCTCCCTCTCCGAGGATGTCAGGGAGACCCGACGTGAGTCCATCAAGCGGAGCGCAACAAAACGACGTGCGGCGATGCTCGTCCCGACCATCGCCATCTTGGCTCCGGTGCTGATCCTGTTCGTGGCGGCGCCGCTGCCGTATCTGATTACTGGCTGGCAATAGAAGGAGGAATGGATGCTGCCGGCATTGAAGGCATGGTGGAGTGCCATGCGGACGGACGACCGGGGACTGAACACCGCTGAGCTGATGGGTAACGCGGCTCTGGCCATCGCCGCCCTGGTCGTGATCTGGGCCGCGCTGCAGGCGCTCGGCGTCGACGTGGTCGATTGGATTCGCACCCAGCTCCTGGGCGCATAGGGGAGCGAGGCTTCGGGTCGATCCAGTTCGCACTGGCCTCGGCACTGGCGCTCGTCCTATTCGTCCTCCTCGCCAACCTGGTCGTGGTCCAGTACGGGAAAGGGGCGGTTCGGTCGGCGCTGGAACAGGGGGCGAGAGCGGGGACGATCACCGGCACCGCCGGATGTGAGGAGACGGCTCTCGACGTCGTGAATGTGTTGTTGGCCGGCCGGATGTCGGACTCGCTGGCCGTGGAGTGCACGGTTGACGCAGAGGGTGTGGTGGCGTCGGCAACCGTCACCTTCGAGGCGTGGACACCGCTCACACCCGATTTCGGCTTCTCGCTGAGCTCTCGGGCGGTGGTCGAACCATGAACGACCGCGGCCACGCCGGTGTCGAACTGGCATTTGCCGTGGGGGCTCTGCTGCTCCCGGTGGCGGTGGTCGTCGCCGGGTTCGGCCCATGGTCCGAGACCCGCGTGGCATCGGAGGCGATAGCTGCCGAGGCGGCGCGGGCCACCGTTCTCGACCTCAGTCATGAGAGCGGGATGGCCGCCGTCGACTCGACGGCGGCGTCGATGGGGTTGGATCGTGACCTGGTCCGGATCGGCTGGTGTGGAGCATCGCCTACCGGTGATGGGTCCGGCTCGTGCGGCTTCGAGCGGGGCTCGGCGGTGAGCGTCGCGGTCGAAGTGTGGGTCCCGGTGCTGAGCACGCCATGGGGCGCCATCGGGGGCATTTGGGTGGTCGGCGAGCACTCCGAGCCGATCGACCTCTACCGGAGTCTCGGTTGATGGCCTCGGATCGGGGCTCGGTGACGATTTGGGTCCTCGGTCTGTCGATCCTGTTGCTGTTGTTCGGTGGTCTCGCCCTCGACTACTGGCGTGGCCTGGCTCTGCAACGGGAGCTGGCCGCAGTCGCCGACTCTGCGGCGATCGCCGCTGCGGCGGGAATCGACGAGGAGGTGTACCGCGCAAGCGGCTCCATCGTCCTCGATCCGGATCGGTCCCGCGGCTTGGCGGAGGCCGCCGTGAGCTGGCAAGACGTCGATGTGACCGCGATAGACGTCGAGGTCGAGACCGCTGAGGTGAGTGTCACCCTCACCGCCGTCCTCGAGCTCGGTCTCCTTGGTGTGTTCGTCGATCAAACCGACCCGTTGACTGTTCGGGCCACCGCTTCGGCCGTGCCCGTGCTCATCCCCTGAACACGGCGTCGAACCCCGGATGAAACCCGACGGGCGGGTTGTGGGTTTAAGAGGGCCGTGTCCCATACTCCCTTGTCTGTGTCCGAGCCGTTGCGGACTTCGTTCGAGACCTTCTACAGCGTCACCCGCCCCCGCATCTTCCGGGCCGTGGCCCTGGTCCTCGATGACACCGACTTCGCAGCCGACGCCACCGACGAGGCATTGGCCAGGGCGGCGGAACGCTGGAGCGAAGTAGGGACTTACGACAACCCTGCCGGATGGGTGTACCGGGTGGCCCTCAACTGGGCCCGTAGCAACCTGCGACGTCTCACCCGTGAACGCGGCGAGTTGCTGTTCGAGCCCGGTTATGAGCAGACACTGCCCGACCCGGAGTTGATCGAGGAAGTGAGACGGCTGCCCAGGAAGTACCGGGCCGTGGTCATCGCCCGCTTCCTCCTGGATTGGTCCGTCGAGGAGACGGCGCAGGTGTTGGAGATACCGGAGGGAACCGTCAAGACGCGAACGAGTCGGGCCCTGGCCCGGCTGCGCGCAGCGATAGAGGAACCGAGATGAAGCTGGAGCAGAGACTCCGTGACAACCTGAAGACGGCGGCCCAGGCTCTCAAAGTGCCCGAGCCGGACCGTGCCCCCATGAGGGTGGAGCCGAGTCGTCGTCACGGCATGTGGCTGGCGCTGGGCGCCGCAGCGGCAGTGTTGGTCCTGGCGGTCCCCGCCCTCCTCCTCTCGTCACGTGGTGTGGATCCCGAGACGGGAGGGACCACGGCCGCGACCAGCCCGGCATCGACGGTGCCAAGCACCCTGGCGCCCTCCACTGCTCCGTCGTCCACGCCCGGTACCACCGTCGTCACCGATGACGGATTGGTGCTCGGCGAGACCACCGCCGGAGACAATCGTCTGGTGGTTCGCGCCTCCCGGATCGACGAGGATCCACCGACGGCTGTGATCACTCTGGAAGTCATCCCCACCGGTGAAACCGGGCCAGCCGGGGAGATGCTGGTCGGTGTTCCCGGCGAGTTCTTCTGGAACGACGTCATCGCGGAGGGTGCGGTCTGCGACTTCTCCACCCAGGAGGTCGACGGCGTCACCGAGGTGTCAGTCCAGATCGTCCAGTCGGCGTCGCTGGGATGCTCCGAGCCCTTCGTGTTCCAGATGATCGGCAAGGAGCTCACCTCGAGTGGAGATCCGGACGAGGCGGCCCGCCAGTTCGTGGCTGCCTGGGACCATGACTTGTCGGAGCACATGGCCGAACTGGCCGAGCCGGCCGCTCTGGAACAGGCGGGCGACATCGACCTGCCGGCGAATCCGGTCTACAGCTATTGCGAGGGAGCGGCGGGGAGCACCTACTGCACCTTCGAGATCGCCGGGGGTGAGCTGGTGATTCGTGTCCGCAACGAGCCACCCGTCCTGGTGACGGAGGTCATCACCTTCCAGGATGAGGGTCCCTAGTCGATGGGGCGTCGGCGCTTGGACGAAACCACGCCGGTGTTGAACCCGGCCAGGTGGAGACGACCCGAGAAGCGGGCGTGCTCGATCTTGAGACACCGGTTCTGCACCACGATCAACCCGGCGTCGATGGCCTTCTGGGCAGCTTCGTCGTGACGCAGGCCGAGTTGCAGCCAGACCACCTTGGCCCCGATGTCGATCGCCTGGTCGACCACCTCGGGGATGGCGTCATGACGACGGAACACGTCGACGATGTCGGGCACCTCGGGCAGGTCGTAGAGCGTCGGGTATGTCTTCAGCCCGAGCACCTCGTCGTACTGCGGGTTGACCGGGTAGGTGCGGAACGGGGTCCGGATCAGGTAGGAGGCGACGAAATTCGACGACCTGATCGGGTTGTCAGACACACCGACCAGAGCCACCGACTCCGAGGTCTGGATGATCTGGAGCCGCTCCAGCGCGGTGGCGTCGGGGACGCGGGCTGTGGTCGTGGTCACTTGCTCTTCTCCAATGCCTGGTCGAGGTCGTTGATGATGTCCTCAACGGTCTCGATGCCCACCGAGATCCGGATCATGTCGTTGCCGACCCCCATTGCCTCACGGTCTTCGGGCGGGACCTGTTGGTGGGTGGTCGAGGCGGGATGGATGACCAGTGTCTTGGCGTCACCCACGTTGGCCAGATGGGAGGCCAGCTCGACACTCTCGATGAACTTGACCCCGGCCTCGTAGCCGCCCTCGAGCCCGAAGGTGAAGACCGCCCCGGGGCCCTCCGGCAGGTACTTCTTGGCCAGGTCCGTCCACCGGTTGTCCTCGAAGATCGGGTAGCGGACCCAGGCCACCTGCGGGTGCTCGGCGAGATGACGGGCCACGATGGCGGCGTTCTGGACGTGACGCTGCATGCGCAACGACAGGGTCTCCAGACCGAGCAGGAGAAGGAAGGAGTTGAAGGGGGAGATGGCGGCGCCGATGTCACGCATCACCTCGACCCGGGCCCGCATCAGGTACCCGTACTCCCGGAAGTTCTCCCAGAAGTTGAGGTCGTGATACGACGGCGACGGCTCGGTGAGGATGGGGAAGTTCCCGTTGTCCCAGGGGAAGAGCCCCGACTCGACGATGACCCCGGCGATCACGGTCCCATGGCCGCTCATGAACTTGGTCGCCGAGTGGACCACGATGTCGGCGCCCCACTCGATCGGACGGCACAGATAGGGCGTGGCGAAGGTGTTGTCCACGATGAGCGGGATCCCATGCTCGTGGGCCAGGTCGGCGTAGTACTCGATGTCCATCACGTCGGCGCCCGGGTTCCCGATCGTCTCCCCGAACAGGGCCTTGGTGTTGGGCGTGATCGCCTTCTTCACCTGGTCGGGGTCGGCGAAGTCGACGAACGTGACGTCGATCCCCATGCGGCGCACGCTCACGTTGAGTTGGGTGAACGTCCCGCCATACAGCGCCTTCGAGGAGACGATGTGATCGCCCTCCTTGGCCAGCGTGAGGAAGGCCGTCAGCTGAGCCGACTTGCCCGAGGCCGTGGCCAGTCCGCCTAGCCCGCCTTCGAGGGAGGCCACTCGTTCCTCGAATGCCGCCGTGGTCGGGTTGGAGAGCCGGGTGTAGATGTTGCCAAACGTCTGCAGGGCGAAGAGATCGGCGGCGTGCTGCACGTCCTCGAAGACGAAGGACGTCGTGGCGTAGATCGGCATCGCCCTGGCCCCGGTCTCGGGGTCGGGACGCTGCCCGGCGTGTATCGCTCTGGTGTCGAATCCGTAAGTGTTTTCAGTGCTCATGTTTTGGGGGAGGTGGTCCCGCACCAGGTGTAACCGGTGCGGGACCGACCTTATTCGCTCAGCCCAGTTCGACGGTCAGCGGGATCGCCTGGCTCAGGGTGTGTCCAACGGGTGAGGTGGACACCACCTTCTCGTGCAGTGCCCGGATCGCCTCGGCCGACGCCTCCGACTCGATGGTGACGTTGGCCTTGATCGTCTGGAAGCCGGCGTGACCCTCGCGGAGACCGAGGAAGGCATGGAGGTCGAGATCGCCCTCCAGCGCGATGCGCAGGCTCTTCAGCTCGATGCCGGCGACCGTGGCGTTGGCGGCATATCCGACCGCCAAGCAGTTGCCGAACGCCCCGAGCACTTGTTCCACCGGGTTGGGTGCGGTGTCCTCACCACCCAGGGCGCGGGGCTCGTCCGACGGGACCGGGGCGAAGTCACGGCTTCGCGCCTCCGAGCGGAAGCCCCCCTTCCAATCGACGACTGCCTTCCAGATGGTGTCGGCCGCGGCCGGCTCCTCCTGGATCGCGGTCACGAGGTCGCCGACGGCGGCGATGTTGACGGAGTTGAGGGTGCTGATGGTTGTTGTCACGTGTTTGTCCTTTCCGTGCGCGCGCGAGCGCACGACCTGAAGTGGCTGGTCAGTGGTTCCGCTCAGCGGGAACCGGTCAGGACATGTGACATCGACGGGTTCGAGCGATGAGCCCGGGAGATCTGTTGATCTGCTGCTCCACCTCGTTTCTCCTTTCAGCTCGCTGCCTCTCGATTTCGAGAGGTTGGGAGTCCTTGCGGACTCCTGTCTTCACGCGCTCTTTCGAAGCGTGCGCGAGCGGGAGATCCCGTCTCGGCTACTCATCGGTCAGGCATTGGCACCGATCGGATCGGTTGCCGCGGCTTCACAGGGCCTGTCCCTCCGCCGCTCTTGATGAGCGCGTCTTGTTGCCGGAAGTAGAGCGTCTCCGGCCGCTCCCGTCAAGATCAGACCGGTTCGAGACGAAGCGTGTGCGCCAGGACCTCGTCCCTGGTCATCCGATCCAGCGATCCTCCTGCCGGGTACTTGGCCCGAAGCGCCTCGGTGACCTGGTCGATCTCCTCAGGGTCCTCGACGAGCACCGCCCGGAAGGGAATCCGCTGGCCGGCGACGAGGATCGCCACGTCCGGGTTGGACAGTGCCCTCCGGTACCAATGCCCTTCCTCGGCCCGGACGGAGCGGACGTAGACCCGGCCGTCGACCACGACGATCCAGATGATGGTCGATCGTGGGCCACGGCTCGAGCTGGTCTCGATGCGGACCTCTTTGGCCTCGGACAGAAGGCGGAGCTGTTCTTCGGTGAGTGCCATGTGCCCAACCTACCGCCCCGCCGCGCTGCCCGGTCCCGGCAGTAATCGGCCCCTCAGGTCGTCGCCGGGCCGTCGATCTCGAGCGATCTCACGGCCTCGCAGGAACGTGGCCACGGTGTCGCCTTTCGTGACGCGCCCCGAGTAGGGCGTCCAGCCCGCCTTCGAGCGCACGTCGGCGTCGCGGATCGTGACCGTCGCCTCGGGATCGACGAGCACCAGGTCGGCATCGGCCCCGGCCTCGATGCGACCCTTGCCCTGAAGTCCGTATCGGCGTGCCGGCACGTCCGCGTAGCGTCGCGCGACGTCGTGCCAGCCCAGCCGCCCGGTGGCCACCGCATCGAAGAGGATGCGGCTCGTCGTGTCGAGGCCGGGCAGCCCGAACGGCGCCTCCCAGAAGTCCCCGGCGAGCTTCTGCTCGCGGGTCGCCGGCGCATGGTCGGTCGCGACGTGGGTCAGCACGCCGTCGGCCAGCAGTTGCCACATCGCGTCGAGGTGTGCCGCATCGCGGGCACGGGCGGGTGGGGTGAACTTGCGTAAGGCGCCGTGCTCATGCACATCGGACTCGAGCAGCGTGAGGTACTGGGGACATGCCTCGGCTGCGAGATCTGCTCCGCGTGCCCGGGCTCGCTCGATCAGCTCTGCGACCTCCGGGCTGGAGACGTGGGCGATCGTGGCCGCCACTCCGGTGTCGGCCGCGAGGTCTCCGACGGCCTCGACGGCAGTGCGTTCGGCGTTCGGCGAGCGCCATTCGGGCAGCAGCCCGCCGTCGGTCCGGCCGGCGCCGCGCAGCGCAGCCTCGGCCTCGCGTGTGAGGGCGTCGTCCTCGGCGTGGACCAGGCATCGGCCGCCGACGGCAGAGATGCGAACGAAGGTCTCGCGCAGGTCGTCGCCCTCGACGGCGGGCACGCCGTGGGTGGCGCAGGTGAAGATCTTGAAGAACGTCACGCCCGCGGCCCATGTCGGCGCGATCGCGTCGAGGCGGTCGGGCCACACGTGGGCCGCGAGCCCGAAGTCGACGTGCGACCGACCCCGGACGGCCTCGAGCTTCTCCCTGAGCTCCTCGGGCGTGCGGACCGGCGCCGCATGTGTGTGATCGACGATCGTCGTGACCCCGGCCGCCGCCGCGGCCGCTGTGCCCGTTGGGAAGTCCTCCCGCTCGGTGGGCCCCGGATCCATCAGGTGCACGTGCGTATCGACGAACCCCGGGAGGACCAGCAGGCCGTCAGCGTCCACGGTCCGCGATGCGGACGCCTCACGCCCGTCCTCGACGAGGTCCGCGATCGAGCCGTCGTGCACGAGGACGTCCGCTCGTCGCATGCCCTCCGGCGTCACGACGGTGCCACCGATCAGCGCGAGGTCCACGTCCATCGGAAGTTTCTACCAGAGTCGTCTTCAAGACCGGGGCTACGGTGCTCCGCATGAGCGCGATCGACTGGCTCCTGGATTCCGACCCCGCGATCCGGTGGCAGGTGATGGCCGACCTGACCGGTGAATCGGAAGAGGTGGTGGCCGCGGAGCGGGATCGGGTGGCGGTGGAGGGTTGGGGGGCACTCCTTCTCTCCCTCCAGGAGCCCGATGGCCGGTGGGACGGAGGCACCTACCGTCCGGGCTGGGTTGACGACTCGAAGCCATTCTTCGATGCTTGGACCGCGACCCACTTCTCTCTGCAGCTGCTCAGGGAGTACGGCCTCAACCCGGAATCCGCCGAGGCCGGCAAGGCGGTCTCCTCGGTCCGGGACAACGTTCGCTGGCACGCCAACGATGCCCTCTACTTCGACGGAGAGACCGAGCCGTGCATCAACGGGGTAGCACTGGCGACCGGCGTCTACTTCCGGGAGGAAGTGGGCGGAATCGGGGACCTTCTCCTGGGCCAGCAACTCGACGACGGGGGCTGGAACTGCTGGGCGGAGTACGGGGCCAGTGTCTCGTCGTTCCACACGACCATCTGCGTACTGGAGGGGTTGTCGGCATGGCAACGATCGGCACGGGCGTCTGATGCCGCCGTGGAAGCGATCCAGAGGGGGGAGGAGTACCTCCTGGAGCGTCGACTCTTCCGACGACGGTCGGACGGGAAGGTGATCGACCCCCGATTCACCCTGTTCTCCTACCCCACCTGGTGGTACTACGACGTGCTCAGGGGTCTCGACTACTTCCGGATCGCCCACGCTGCCCCAGACGATCGCTGCGCCGAAGCGATCGACCTGGTTCTGGCCAAACGAGACCCGGCGGGGCGGTGGGCGCTGGAGAACGTGCACCAGGGCCCGACCCATTTCGACATGGACTCTCACGAAGGCGCTCCCAGCCGGTGGAACACCCTGCGCGCCTCGAGAGTCCTCGACTGGGCGGCCGTCTGAGCGCGTCTTGACTCCCTACGAGCGATCCTGTTCTATGGTCCTAACAACGCGCTCATCTAGAGCGGTGGAGGGACAGGCCCTGTGAAGCCGCGGCAACCGACTCGATCGGTGCCAATGCCTGAGACGATGAGTTCCGCTGTCGGCGGTGATCCGCTCGCAGCGCTCTCTGAGCGCGTCAAGCGAATAGGAACCACATTGCAACCGTACGACAAGCATCCCCAGACACGATCCACCCGATGGGAGATGTGTACATGCTCCCGGGTGGTCGACCGTTCTCACCGGTCCTAGACGCCAACCGCCCAGGGAGCCCATCAGGGGCCGATCAGCCCTATTCGGCGTACGCCTCTGACGACCTATCCGGTCGTCGACAAGCAAGGAAATGGAAGAGGAGAAGAAGCAAGTGACGACAACGCAGAAGCCGCCGGTCAGCAATGGAGTGAACGTCCAGGCGCTGCTCGACGCCCGCACCGCACTCATCGACGCGCCCGAGGCCGCCCAGTTCACGTGGCGTGCCACCAACGAGTGGGCAGGGGGCACCCACAGCAAGTCCACCGTGCAGGAGTTCTTCGGGCTCGGTGCCGACCAGACCCACAGGACCACGTTCCAGTACGACGCCGATCATCCCGAGGTATTCGCCTCCGAGGATCACGGCCCGACCCCGGTCGAGTTCGTCCTGGTAGGGCTGGCCAGCTGTCTTACCGCTGGCGTCGCCGCAGTGGCGCAGAACCGGGAGATCCAGCTCAACTCGGTCAAGGCCACCATCGAGGGCGACATGGACATCCTGGGCATCCTGGGCGGCGACCCCGAGGTGCGCAACGGGTTCAACAACATCCGGGTCAAGTACGAGATCGACGCCGACGCCACGCAGGAGGAGATCGAGGCACTGGTTGCCCAGTCCCAGAAGCGCTCGGCGGTCTTCGACGTCATCACCAACCCGACCAACGTCACGGTCACGGTCAACTGAGACTGCTGTGCCCGGCTCCATGATCCGCATCCCAACGGTGGTGGTCGGAGCCGGGCATGCCGGTCTCGCCGTCAGCAAGCTGCTGACGGACCGTCACATCGAGCACGTTGTGCTCGAGCGAGGGGAGGTCGCCAACACGTGGCGACGGGAGCGCTGGGATTCCCTGCGTCTCCTCACTCCCAACTGGCAGACCCGCCTGCCCGGCTTCGCCTACTCCGGGAACGACCCCGACGGGTTCATGACCATGCCCGAAGTGGTCGGGTTCATCGATGCCTACGCAACCGCCGTGAAGGCGCCGGTGGAGACGGGTGTCGCGGTCCGGTGGCTGCGTCGCAACGGGGACCGCTACGAGATAGCGGCCGACGGCAGACGGTGGGACGCCGCCTCGGTCGTCCTGGCCACCGGAGGGTTCAACCTCCCCAAACTGCCTGCTCTCGCCGCCGATCTCCCGCCCGGTATCGAGTCGGTGACAGGTATCGACTACAAGCGACCCGACCAGCTCCCCGAGGGAGGCGTGCTAGTTGTCGGCGCCTCCGCCACCGGCATCCAGGTGGCCAACGAACTGCAGCGCTCGGGCCGCCAGGTCACCCTGGCGGTGGGCGAGCACGTCCGGCTTCCCCGGCTCTATCGGGGGCGGGACATCCAATGGTGGATGGAGCAGATCGGTCGTCTCGACGAGCGTTACGACCAAGTCGACGATCTCGTGCGGGCGCGCCACGTTCCTTCGCCACAACTGGTGGGCACCCCGGATCGGTCCACCCTGGACCTGAACGCCCTGACCGCGCAGGGGGTCAGGCTCGTGGGCAAGTTGAGCGCCATCCAGGACGGCAAGGCCTACTTCTCAGGTTCGTTGCGCAACGTGTGCTCCCTGGCCGATCTCAAAATGAGACGTCTTCTAGATGAGATCGACGCCTGGATCGATGAGCAGGGCCTGGCCGGAGAGGTGGGGGAGCCGGAGCGCTTCCCGGCCACCGAGGTCGAGAACGATCCTGCCCTGAGCATCTACCTGTCCTCGGAGATCTCATCGGTGTTCTGGGCCACCGGCTACCGGGCCGACTATTCGTGGCTCGACATCGACGTGCTCGATCGCAAGGGTGAGCTGCGTCACGACGGCGGGGTCGTGGCCGATTCCCCGGGTCTGTACCGGATCGGTCTCAACTTCCTGCGGAGGAGGAAGTCGAGCTTCATCCACGGCGCCGAGGACGATGCCATCGACCTGACCGAGCACCTCGTCTCCTACCTGGAGGTCTTTCACGGTATGAGGGCAGCGGGCTGATGGCACTGGTCGTCGACTCCGGCCTGCCCGCCTTCGCCACCATGCGCGAGGAGGGTGTCGAGTTGGCCACCCCAGACCGCGCCGGTTCGGGAGTCAAGGTCGGGCTCTTGAACCTCATGCCGGACGCCGCCCTCAGGGCGACCGACCGCCAGTTCATCCGGCTCCTCTCAGCGGCTGCCGACGAGGTGGACATCTGGGTTCGCCCGTTCACCGTCGCCGCCGAGCAGCGCGGTGAGGAGGCCCGTCGCCACGTCGCCAACCACTTCACCACTTTCGAGGATGTCGCCCGAGAGGGGTTGGATGCCCTCATCGTCACCGGGGCCAACCCGGCGCAGGACGATCTCGAGCGCGAGGCGTTCTGGGGTGGTCTGGGAGACGTCCTCGACTGGGCCACCCAGAGCACGACATCGATCCTGTGCAGCTGTCTGGCCACGCACGCCGTCCTCCAGAAGTACCGGGGAACCAGACGCAGCCGTCTGCCGGAGAAGCGCTGGGGCGTCTACGACCACTACGTCTTGAAAGATCATCCGCTGCTCGACGGTCTCAGCGGACCGGTTGAGGCGCCGCACTCCCACTGGTACGACGTGACCAGGGAGGAGTTCGAGGCGGTCGGGCTCACCGTCGTTCTGGAGAGCGAGGAGGCCGGGGTCCACATGGCGGTGGACGAAGACGACTTCTACGTGTTCTTCCAGGGTCACCCCGAGTACGACAAGATCAGCCTGCTGAAGGAGTACCGGAGGGAGCTGGCTCGTTTCTGGCGGAAGGAGCGAGAGGACTACCCGCCCGTGCCCGAGCACTACTTCGATGAAGCTGCGTTGGCGGTGCTCGCCGACTATCGCCCGGTGCTCGAGAGCGCCCGGGAGTCAGGCGAGCTGCCACCCCGACTGGTGGAAGCCGATCTCCTGCCTGATCGGCCGCACGCCTGGAACGACGCCGGCAAGGTCATCTACCGCAACTGGGTGCGCCGGATCGTCGACTCCAAGACGGTCTGAGGCGACTTCGCAAATTCGGCCCCGGCGATTATCCTGGGAACAACCCCGCATCCTCTTCGAGTGGTGCGCGTTCGGGGGTGGTGTAATAGGCAACACGACAGGTTCTGGCCCTGTTATTGAGGGTTCGAGTCCTTCCCCCCGAGCCAGGGCGGTTTCTGTTCGCCCTGAATCTGGTCCCGTCGTCTAGTGGTCTAGGACGCCGGCCTCTCAAGCCGGAAACGGCGGTTCGAACCCGCTCGGGACTGCAACACAGCCGATCGTGTGCAGCCAGCCACTTCTACGGTGGCTGGCTGCACACGCGATCGGGCACCCGGCTCTAGGTAGGGCCACCCCTATACTGCCCGCCGCTTCCGTGCCCCTGACCCCGAGGAACTACCCATGACCGAGCCGATCCTGTACGGGGCGCTCGTCGCGGGGATCCTCGCCCTCCTCCTCGCCGTCTTCTACGCCAGATCGGTCCTCGCCGCCCCGGCTGGCAACGAGCGGATGGCCGATCTGGCAGCTGCGATCCGTCAGGGCGCCATGGCTTTCATCAAGCGCGAGTACACGTGGGTGTTCTGCTTCGTCGCCGTCATGGCGGTCCTCATCGCGGTCCTGCTCGATTGGGGCCGCCCGTGGGGAGCGATCGCCTATGTGTTCGGAGCCACCCTGTCGTCCCTGGCAGGTTTCGTCGGCATGCGGGTGGCCACCGCGGCCAATGTCCGGACCACCGAGGCGGCCCGAGCCGGTGGGGTGGCCGCCGCCCTCCCGGTGGCCTTCCGGGGAGGGGCGGTGATGGGTTTCACCGTCGCCGGTCTGGGTCTTCTCGGGGTGGCGGTCGCCTTCTGGCTATTCGGGCACGATGGCCCGCTGGCCGATCCCAACTGGGCCGACATCATCGCCGCCGTCGGGTTGGGGGGCTCCTCGATCGCCCTCTTCGCGCGTGTCGGTGGCGGCATCTTCACCAAGGCGGCCGACATAGGCGCCGACCTGGTCGGGAAGGTGGAGGCCGGCATCCCCGAAGACGACCCTCGCAACCCGGCCGTGATCGCCGACAACGTCGGGGACAACGTCGGGGATGTCGCCGGCATGGGAGCCGACCTGTTCGAGTCCTACGTCGGAGCCCTGGTGGCCCCGATCGCATACTCGATCTTCGTCTTCACTGACGACCTGCAGGTGGCGGCACTGATCTTCCCGCTGGCGGTCGCCGCTCTGGGAATGTTGGCGTCCATCGTCGGCTCCTTCCTGGTCCGGGCCCGGGACGAGACCCGTCTCTCCGCCGCCCTGCACCGCGGCACCAACTTCGCCATGATCGTCACCGGTCTTGGAGTCGGGGCCCTGGCTAACTGGCTCTTTGCCGACGTGACCGAGAACTGGGTCGGGGTGTGGCTGGCGGTGCTCGCCGGACTGGTCGTCGGGTGGCTGGTTGGCAAGGTCTCCGAGTGGTACACCTCGGACGACCACAAGACCGTCAAGGAAGTGGCCCGTCAGGCGCAGACCGGGGCGGCCACCCTGGTCATCACCGGCATCGCCGAGGGGATGAGGTCGGCCGCCTTCTCGGTCATCGTCGTGGCCGGGGGCATCGGAGCCGCCTTCTGGGCCGGTGAGTGGGGGATCGGGCCCGGAGGCGGGATCTACGGGGTGGCCGTCGCCGCCATCGGTGTCCTGGCCACCCTGGGGATGACCGTTTCCGTCGACGCCTACGGCCCCATCGCCGACAACGCGGGCGGTATTGCCGAGATGGCCCACCTTCCTCCCGAGGTGAGGAGGGCAACCGACTCCCTCGACGCATTGGGCAACACGACCGCGGCCGTCGCCAAAGGGTTCGCCATAGCGTCGGCGGCGGTCACCGCCCTCGCCCTGTTCAACGCCTTCATCCAGGCCGTGGGTCTGGAATCGATCGACATCTCGTCGGCTCCGGTCACGATCGGGTTGTTCCTCGGCGCCATGTTCCCCTTCCTGTTCGCGGCACTCACCCTGAACGCCGTTGGGCGGGCAGCGAGCAAGATGATCGACGAGGTGCGGCGGCAGTTCCGGGAGGTCCCCGGGCTCATGGCCGGCGACCCTGAGGCGAGACCGGACTACGCCACCTGCGTCGACATCGCCACCGCCGGTGCCCTCCGCGAGATGGTCATCCCGGGCGCGACGGCAATCGTCCTCCCGCTGGCGGTGGGCTTCGTCGACGTCGAGGCACTGGGCGGGTTCCTGGGCGGAGCATTGATCACGGGATTCCTGCTCGCCATCTTCATGGCCAACGCCGGCGGGGCGTGGGACAACGCCAAGAAGTTCATCGAGACCGGCGCATTCGGTGGCAAGGGGAGCGATGCGCACAAGGCGGCAGTGATCGGAGACACGGTCGGCGACCCGTTCAAGGACACGGCAGGACCGGCGATGAACATCGTCGTCAAGGTGATGACCATCGTCTCCCTGATCTTCGCCTCGGCCTTCGTCGGCTGATCCACCGGGTTCCTCCATCCGAGACGACCCTCTTATCCTCGGAGCGATGTCGATCCAGCCTTATCCGATCAACGAGACCCGCAAGGAGATCGTCTTCATTCGCCATGCCGAGTCGCAGGCGAACCACGAGGGGTTCTGGAATGGTCGGACCGACGGACCGCTCAGCGAGACGGGGGAGAAGAGTCTCGAAGCCCTGGGCCGGCGGCTCTCCCGATGGCACTTCGACGCGGTGATCTCCTCGCCTCTTTCCCGGGCCGCTCGGACCGCCAGGTCGTTCGCCAAAGACGTGGTGATCGACGAAGCCTTCACCGAGATCGACCTGGGCAGCTGGGAGGGCATGCTCTTCACCGAGGTTCAGGAAAAGCATGGCGAGGAGTTGAAGGCAGCACTCGAGAAGCGGAACCTGCCCATGGGCGGCACCGGGGAGTCGATCGAACAGGTGGCGGCACGGGCGGCCAGCGGTGTCGATCGCGTCTTCCACGAGATGTCAGACGGTGAACGGGTCGCCGTCGTCACCCACGGTGGCCTCATGCAGTCCGTACTGCATCGCCATCTCGTGGGGGGACGCAGGGCTCACGCCTTCGCCTCCAACACGGGCATCACCCGGGTGATCCACCAATACGGGCAAATGCGGCTGGCGTCGTTCAACGACACTGGTCATCTCGGGCCACGCTCGTCGCTGGTCGAGGCGCATCTGGCGTCGGGTGACAAGGTGGTCGCCCTCATCCGCCACGGCCAGACCCAGGCCAATGTGGAGCGCCGCTGGCAGGGCAGGGGCGACTGGGACCTCGACGAGGTGGGTCATCGCCAGGCCGAGGCGCTGGGGGAGTGGTACGGCCGGCACGAGACCGTGTACACCTCCCCGCTGAAGAGGGCCGCGTCCACCGCCAGCCGGGTCGCCTTGAACGGTGTGGTCCCTGTCGAGGACTTCATGGAGATCCACATGGGCGAGTGGGAGGGCTTGACCACCGACGAGATCGCCGAGCGGTGGCCGGACGTCATGGAGCAGATATACCGGGACGGTCTCGACCTGCCACGAGGCTCGACGGGCGAGACCTGGGCCCAACTGACGGCCCGCTTCGCCGCCGCCATGGCCGCACTGGAGCACGACGCCGATGGTCTGACCCTGGCCGTCGCCCACGGGGGGGCCATCAGGTCGTACCTGTCATCGGTGATCCAGAGCAACGACACCCATTCCCAGTCGCTGTACACGCCCACCAACACGTCGATCACTCACATCGCCTTCACCGAGCGTGGGCCCGAGATCCTCGATTTCGCGGTGTCGACACATCTCGAGACCCTGCAATAGCCTCCGTCCGTGACCTCCTACGACTCACGCCGCTATGCCATGGTCAACCGCTGGGACTCGTCCCACCTGCGACGTATCGACCGGCTGGTGCCGATCCGGCCCGGAGACCGTGTCCTCGAGGTCGGGTGTGGTCAGGGACATCTGACCAAAGCCCTCCACGCCCGTGGTGTCGACATCATCGGCATCGACGCAAACCCGCAGGCGGAAGTGGTGGCGGACACCGACCGGGTCCGGTTCATGCACGCCGAGTCGCTGGACTTCGACGACGGGACTTTCCACTTCGTCGTCTCGGTGCACGCTATCGAGCACATCCCGCCTCTCGACGAGGCCCTCGCCGAGATGGCCCGGGTGCTGAAGCCGGGCGGTAGGGCGGTGTTCATCTACCCGGCGGAGCCCATCCAGGGCCTTTACGCCATCCCCACCTCCGTCATCCTCCATGGGACCCCGTTCAAGGCGAGAGAGGTGCACTGTCACAAGCTGTGGCCGT